>JAOAPH010000200.1 GCA_025462835.1 Candidatus Angelobacter sp.
CTCCTCCTCGACATCCTCGCCAAGCACAACGTCAAAGCCACGTTTTTTCTCATCGGTCAATACGTGCAGCAACGGCGTGAGATCGTGCGACGGATCGTCACCGAGGGACACGAGATTGGCAACCATACCTTCTCGCACCCGAACCTTGCCTTGTCCTCGCGTGGAAAACTTCTTCAGGAAATCTTGTTGTGTGAGGCGTCGTTGCATATCGCCAAGGTTGATCCGGCCTCGTTGAAATGCGAATTGCGGGTTGAGATGCGCCAGGGACCACCCCAGACTCCCAGTGCCTCTGAAGTGAAAGAGCAAATCCAACACGTTCGCCAACTCTCCGCCACCCGCCTCTTCCGACCTCCCTTCGGTGCGCGACGCCCACACACCCTCCGCCTCGCCCGCGAACTCGGCTACACCCCCGTCATGTGGAGCGTCACCTGCTTCGATTGGAAAGAGACGACGGCCGATCGCGTCGAACGACACGCCATCCGCCAGATCCGCGGCGGCGACGTCATCCTCATGCACGACGGCGGACACACCCACCTCGGCGCCAACCGCCGCGCCACCATCGAAGCCACCGACCGCCTCATCAGCCGATATAAAAATGAAGGCTTCGAATTCGTCACTATCCCCGCAATGATGTCCTCCTCCTCTTAATCAACTCAGAAGTGTCAACAGAACAAGAAGGTCGCTTTATCCGTGCAAATCCGTTCCATCCGTGCAATCCGTGGCAAGCCTTTGCCGTTGCCTTTGATCTTCCCGACTACTGACTACTAACTACTTGCTACTGCCTTTTTGACCTCCACCCTGAAGAAATTACGCGTTTCAACTTACCTTCCTAGTTCCCCTCCCACCTAAATACCTGCTTTTGCAGCACTTATCTCAAGCTTCCATTCGGGCGGGTTTGGCAATCAAACTGATATATAGCCAAGCTGAGTACGTTTGCGCTGACAAAAAACGCAAGCAATAGGAAACGACCACACTCCCCGGGAGGAACAGTTCCATGCAGAACCGTCACAAACTTCTCGTCCTGCCACTCGCAGCCATGCTTGCCTTGCCTGCGCTTGCTCAGGACACCACCAGCAATCAAAACCAGAATCAGAATCAGAATCAGAGCCAGCCGGCATCGCAAAGTCAGTCTCAGACTCAGGAATCGAAAGACCAGACCGCATCTGCGGACCAGACCGCACATCAGCCCTTGCAGCTTGAGCAGAAGGAAGGTTTCTGGGGGAAGATCAATCCATTCGCGCGCAAGAAGTACGTGCGCAAGCAGCTGACCCCAGTCGTTGGACGCGTCAATGAACTCGACGAGCTCACCAACACCAACTCCAAGAACATCAAAGATGTCGATTCGCGTTCTCAGGAAGGCATCCGCATGGCTTCAGCGAAGGCCAGCGAGGCTGACAGTCACGCTCTTGATGCCACCAACCGCGCCAATCAGGCGCATGAGACTGCGACTCAGGCCAACACTCGCCTGCAGAGCGTAGAAAAAGTCGTCAGCAATATTGACCAGTACCAGCGCGTGCAGGACACGGAGATCCGTTTCCGTCCCGGCCAGGTGGCTCTCAGTGACAAAGCCAAGGCAGCGCTCGATGAACTCGCCGTGCCTCTGAAAGAACAAAAAGGATACGTCGTCGAAGTCCAGGGCTTCTCCAACGTCAAAGGACAAGCCGGTATCCAGAGCTCGCAGAAGATGGCCGACGCAGTTGTTCGCTACCTAGTCATTCAGCACGAAGTTCCGGTCTATCGCATCTATACGCTGGGCATGGGCAACGCGCAAATCAAGACCACCGCTCAGACTCAGGAAACGCCAGCTCAGCAGAAACGCCGCATGCGCGGTGGAGTGGTAGAGATCAGCCTGCTGCGCAACAATCTGTCTGATTTGCAGTCCGCGCAAAGCGGCGCTGCTCCTGCCGACAACGCAACCTCTCCTGCAGCTCCGGCCAACGGACAGCAGCAGAACAACTTGCAACAGAACCAGCCAGCCGGTGGCCAGCAACTGCCGCAATCCGACCAGCCGGTTCAGTCGAAACCCAAGAGCGATCAGGTCGCGCCAACAGCGCCTCCGAAATAGCTCGTTTCTCCTCCCAGCAACTTCGGGCGGAGACAAGGGACGGGAACGGGTGAGCGCGGAGTGAGAGCCTGACCGCTCGAACCCAGCGCGAGGGTGGAGCAGCTTGCTGCGGAACCCTCATATCAAAAGAACGGCTCGCAGCGCACAGGCACTGCGGGCCGTTTTTGTTTCACAACTCAATACCAAGCTTGTCATCCTGAGCGCAGCGAGGAATCTGCACTTTGTAGTTTGTCATCCTGAGCGAAGCGAAGGATCCCTATGACTCTGCAATCTGCTTGCATCCACCTCAACTTGTCACATTTCAAAGCTTTTTCTCCTTTGTGAACCCTTTGTGTCCTTGGTGTGATCAGGTTTGAGGCTAGCGTCCAACAAGTAGCAGCTGTGGCCTTCCTGACTACTGGCTACTGACTACTTACTACTGCTTTCTAAATGCTGAGTGCTGAATGCTTTATACTAACCACTGGCCACTAACCACTGGCCACTGACTTACTCCCCTATGGCCTGGTTCAAGCGTACAAACACTGACCTCAATCCCTCTGCTGGCGAGAAGCGCGTCCGCACTGAGGGACTCTGGGAAAAATGCGAGCAGTGCAACCACGTCATCTGGAAGAAGGACCTCGACGCCAACCTGGGTGTCTGCACCAAATGCGACCGACACTTCCGCATAGACGCCCAGACCCGGCTCAACCTCCTGCTCGACAACAGTGAGTACGACATCTTCGACGCCGGTCTCTCTTCCACCGATCCGCTCCACTTTACTGACACCAAGGCCTACGCCGACCGCCTGCGCAAGACACAGGAGAGTACTGGACTAACAGACGCCATCGTCAACGCCGCCGGCACTTTGGAAGGACGCCCCGTCATCATCAGCGCCATGGAATATTCCTTCATTGGCGGCAGCATGGGCGCGGTCGTCGGGGAAGTCATCACCCGCGCCATCGAACGCGGCGCCGCAGAACGCAAGCCTGTCATCGTGATCTCCGCATCGGGAGGGGCGCGCATGATGGAGGGCGCAGTCAGTCTCATGCAGATGGCGAAAATTTCCGCCGCTCTCGCCCGCCTCGACGACGCCGGCGTTCCCTACATCTCTGTCCTGACCGATCCCACCACCGGCGGTGTTACCGCCTCTTACGCGATGCTCGGCGACCTCAACATCGCCGAACCCGGTGCGCTGATCGGATTCGCCGGCCCCCGCGTCATCGAACAAACCATCCGCCAGAAACTCCCCGACGGTTTCCAGCGCAGCGAATTCCTTCTCGAACACGGCATGCTCGACGCCGTCGTCCACCGCAAGAACATGAAGTCCTACATCGCCCGCGCTTTGTCCTTCATGGAACCCCACAACGGCCATCGAACGTAGCGGTTGTGTGGCACAGCCGCCCTCGGCTGTGTACCTCTCTGCACCTGTTGAGGCCTTCTTCTTTCCTGCCCTGTCATCCCGACCGGAGCGAAGCGCAGCGGAGGGACCTCGCCTGGGACTTTTGCCCCTTAATCACCAGCTGTCCTCAGCACTCCAGTCGCAAACTGTCATCCTGAGCGAAGCCACTTGCGGCGAAGTCGAAGGATCTATGTATTTGGCTAGAAGTGAAACTCGAAATCGTCTTCCCGCCAGTCCCACAGGGACGATCTATTTAGCCCAGCACGCAAATGCTGGGTAAGATCTCCGGACGCTTTAATGAAAGGCTACAGGGAATTGAATCGTGCGGGAAACCGGCCCCGCGCTCATCCGCACCGTAATGGTTCCAGAAACAACCCTCTTGAGATTTAGGCGCAGCGCTCTGGATGCTGCCGCGTGGACTTGGATGATCGTAGGGGTCTGATTGAGAAAGACGGATATCTGGTCCACTGAGCAGGAGAAGTTCGCAGGCGCTTCGCAACTGATCTGAGCGGGGATATTCGCGCCTTCGGCGCGTAATGCAACTGCGAACGATGTAGCAGTACCAGCAACACTGCGGGTCGGGCGACTCGGCCGGGAAAGTGAGATGCTCAGGTCCCAAGCTGTGCCGGACAACTGCACAAGTTGTATGCCTTGGTTGTCATTGCTCTGGATCGACAATGCGCCGCTCAGCGAACCCACTTGCAAGGGAATGAATGCCACCTGTATTGCGCAATTGCCTCCCGCCGGCAGCGCGATAGGACATGAATTGGCTACAGCAAAATCCGGGCTCGCCTGTATCCCCGAAAACATCAGTGGGCCCGTACCAGTGTTATTGACGGTGACGATTTGTGGCACTCCCGCGTGATGTACAGGCTGTAAACCAAAACTCAGGGTGGAAACTGAGATCGAGATGTGAGGGACTGTTCCCACTCCGCCTAGCGCCACCGTCTGCGGACTCTCGGTCGCGGTGCTCGCGATCGTCAAAAGTCCCGTTCGCGGTCCTTCCGCCGGCGGAAGAAATCTAACAGTAACGGTGCACTTGCTTCCCGGTTCCAGGGTCGGAGGACAATTGCCTTCCTGCTGAAAATCGCCCGTAAGCGGGATTCCGGCGAAGTCCACCGGCGCGCTTCCACTGCTGGTAAGCACCACACTGGCTGCGGTACTCAATGTGCCCACATTCTGTCCGCCGAAATTCACCGTGGAAACCGACAACGACATGCGCGGCACCGTCCCGACTCCGCTTAGTGTCACCGTCTGAGGGCTGCCTGTCGCGGTGCTTGCGATCGTCAAACTTCCGGTTCGCGGACCCTCGGCCAAGGGAAGAAATTTAACGCTGACAGTGCATTGCCCGCCTGGAGCCAGGGTGCTTGGGCAATCGTTCTGCTGGAAGAAGTCTTCGGCGACATTGATGCTCGCGATGTCGATTGGTGCGCTTCCAATCGTCTTAAGCACCACTTGGCGCGGACCACTCGCGATGCCAACAAGCTGTCCCGCAAAATCCAGGCTGGTGGTGGATAAGCTCATTCGCTGGTCGGGCGGAGCAATGGTAGCCGTAGTGACTGAAGCATTCGTGGAACCGCGATTGTCGCGCACCAGCAACTGCACTACATAACTTCCGCCCGTTTGATAAACGTGTTGAATGCTTTGCCCTTCGCCAGAAGTGCCGTCGCCGAAATCCCATAGATAATCAACCACAGTGCCATCCGGATCAGAAGAGAGGCCACCATCGAATTGCAGCGGCACTTTTCCTGGCCCCGAATATGGTCCGCCGGAATTGGCGACTGGCGGAAGATTGCCGATCAAGCGGGCCAGAACGTTGCGCGTGATCTGTTGCGCCGCCGGAAGCACGCGTAGCGGGTGAACATCAGGGACGTTGAAATCGTCCAACCCCCAACTCCACTGGATCGAGCCCGCGGCAAAAACAATATTACCTGCGGGCGCAGTATAGACGGTCATATCGGAAAATCCTGATTGCCCTCCGGAATCAAACGGTGAGTGTGCCAGCACCGTGGTGCCGGCGGGGGCATGGCCCAAAGAACCATCCACTTCGTAACCCAGCAGTCCTGGAAGATGGTCTCCCGCGCTCAAGTTGGTGGTATCAAACACCCAATGCGCAGGATTGGAAATGACAATGTCACTGTCTATCAATTCTGCGATGAACCCGACCCCGATCAATGCATCTTCAGGCATATTGACCGGGGCGTCCCTCCAATGTGTCGTGATCAGGTGATCATTGGAATCGTCAGTGTCCAGAGCATAGGGATCGGAAATTAGGGCTGCATCCTTGTAGGCGACGATCGTGCGGCCCAGTTGGTTCGTGCTGCTCGGCTCATAACGAATCTGCCAAAACATTGTGTCCCCGCCGAAGATTCCTATCCCGAGTCCATGATCGCGTGCGGACTGCAGTCCCTTCCGCATCTCGTCTGACCAGTATTCATTGTGGCCTACCACTAGATGCGCATGGTGGTTGAGCAGCAAACTGGGAGCGCTGTGTACGTCAACATCGGTGGTGTAACTTACATCGAAGCCTTCCTTCTCCAGAAAGCGCACCATGTTGTATTCCCAACCTTGGACAAAATCCCCGGCGCCGTCCTCGCCGAATCCGCCGGTGTAGGGACGGTTGAACGAGACTTTCTGGGCAGCACCGCCAATGCTGTTGAAGTCATATAGCGACTTCCCACCCCAATTGTTGTACGCCTGATAGGTGTTTACAGCGGCTTGAAAAAAATAGTCAGACTGCGACGCATCGTCGCGCACCACGAAAACTATGTAGCGCTGTTTATTGCTTCCAGAAGCAGTGAGCTTTACAAGATAAACGCCGCTGGCCCAATCGGTGGGATCGTTTGCAGTAGCTGGTATGTTGAGCACATAAGGATCAGTCCAGTTACACTCGATCAGGCCAGTGGCCCCGTCAGGTGGAGGAATCACTTGCTGCACACCGTTGCGCTGGACAGCTTGCGTCATCCTTCGGCCGCCTAAACCGCCATACCAGCCCAGCCGGAAGACTTCCACTGTGTAAGAAAGAGCAGCTGTGTTTAAGTAAAAGCTTATTTGCCCGCCGCGATTCACGCTTGTCGCTGAGGCGTAGCCCTCAATCTCGCCCTGAAAGGCTAGATTATTGAGTTGCCATTCGCGTGTGCCAGGCTTCGCATTTTCCGCTTGGATTACGTTCGAGGCAGACAATCCCCCCGGCGTCAGCAGGAGAAATAGGAACCATGCCGCACTTCGGACTTTCGCATTTCGGAGTTTGACCAGGGACGGGGGGAGCGCCGCCGTAAACAGCGCAGAAAACATTCGGGGCGCTTTCTTCCTGCTGTAACAACCTTGGAATTTGGAAGCGCCAGAGTAGCTGGATAATCATGGCGTGTCAATGATTCGGGCTACTGCTTTCCTTGGTGATTCCGCTGCGCGTTCTGCGGTTGACAACGCATTCACCCATCATTCCGCCAACTGCTGACCACTAGCGGCTGCTTTTCTCCCACTTGTTACTCTCTTGATTCCTCCACACGTCCGTCCCCTGCGCCCTCCGCGCCCCCTGCGGTGAGTCAAGGTTCTTGCCCGAATATTCATCACTAAATGCTAACTGCTAGGTGCTAATGGCTGCCTTTCCCCACTTCTTACCATCCTGATTCGTACCTATCCCGGCACCTTTATCAACTCGATTCCCCCACCCGTTTTCCCACTAACACCACCCGCGCCGCCGATTTCGGCACCGCCGCCGGCGCTACCCACTCAAATCCCGACAACGCCACCCGGCCCACCTGCCCCTCACCGATCAGTAACGCCAACCTTCCCCCAGCCGACACCATTCCCGACGCCACCACCGCCGACTGCTCAAATTTTTCCACCGCCCGCATCGTCACCAGCTCCGCACTTTCCTTGAAATCCTCTCCGCGTACGCCGAACACCTTCACGTTCTTCAAATCCAACGCCCGCACAACCTCTTTCAGAAAAGTCGCCTTCTTGTTTTGCGATTCGATTAGCGTCACTGGAATCTGCGGGGCGTATATCGCAAGCGGCAGCCCGGGAAATCCCGCTCCCGACCCCAAATCAATCACGCCTCCCACCACCGTATCCTTTAACAGCAGCCTCGCCGCAAACAGCGACTCACCAAAATGCCGCGACACCATCTCTTCCGGCTCCCGCACCGCCGTCAGGTTCATCTTCGCGTTCCACTTCAGCAACAGCGCAAGATAAGCCGACACCTGCTCCAACTGCCGCGCACCCAATCGCTCGCCTCCAAGGTACGGCTCCAACAACTCCGAGATCTTCTTTTCGTCCATGCCGATTGAGTCTATCTGGTTTGTCTTTCTCGGCGCATTTTCACGCCCTTCGACGAATCTCCAAACTGCGCCTTCGCTTCTCTTCGTGATCCTTCGCATTCTTCGTGGCTTCGTCTTGGGTTCTAAGGCTCGCGTGCACCCCCGCCCCATCCGCTCTGATCCTTCTTTTATCCGCGGTTAAGGTTTTGGTTTACCCCCTGTCCTTCTTCGTGTCCTTTGTGTACTTGGTGTTCTTTGTGTTTCAAGATTTTGATTTTGCTTTTGCCTTTGATCCCCAAATTCCAAATTTCCAATTACAATTTCTACATCCATGTCAGACCAAAAACTAAACTACGTCAGCATCCGCGGCATCCCCTTGAACTTCAAACTCGAGTGGCCGTTTCATCCATCCACCTCTGGCGCCGATTACCACGTCCTCCACGGCCTCGTCACACTTGAAGACGGCAGCGGACTCCACGCTCCCGTCGCCGTGCACATGTCGCAAACAGTGAAGGAGGCCCTTCCCGGCGTGGACGAAAAGAGTGCGCTCGCCCCCACCATCAACGCCATCCGCAAG
>JAOAPH010000210.1 GCA_025462835.1 Candidatus Angelobacter sp.
GCGCCGTATTCCTGAAAGAGTTCGCGGGCCTGCGCGATGTGCAGACTTGATGTCGCTTGGATGATGGTGAACTGAGAACCCACAAATACCTCGACCAGCAGAGAAGGTTAGTCTATGATGCTGGCCAACACCCCTCCCCACAATTTAACTCACTGTAGCGACTGGTGGGAATTGCTTGTTCACTCGCAATTGCACCCGGCGCGGGCCCCGGTTTTTTTCTGAAAATTTCGATTCAGCAGCTCTGGAGAGCAATTCATGAAAAAGATTTTCTCAATAATGCTTTTGGTATTTCTAACTTCCGGGATACAGGCTTACGCAGACAGCTTTTCTCAGCAGTTGGACGCGCTGGGAAAAAAGGTGGGTCAGAAGATCCTGACGAGCAAGCTTAACCCATCGGTCAAGGGCGATTTCAACCAGCAGCTTGCGACAATCTTGGCCGATGCTGGTTGTCATCAAGTCTCGGGCAAGGGCCCGGATGCGTGCGCGAGCGCCACGCCCAGCGCGATCCAACAGGCTGAGGGAAAACTGAACAAGCTGAGTGATGCGGTGGACCAAGCCATCAAGGATGATGGTGCGAAATCGATGTCACTGATATATCTGCCAAAGATCACCGAGCTTCGCCGCCAGATCACAGCGGCAAAAGTGGATGTTGCAGACAAACAGAAGTTGGAACGTCGGTTGGGCGATTTTGAAGCGTCACTTGGCGGAAAGACGGGGAGGCCTGTGTCTCCGGAAGATGCAGACAAGACGCTGAAAGGCATTGCAGACGATCTAGCAACAGCGATCGACCTTAACCAAAAAAGCGGCACGTTGGCGGACGGGTTCATGGCCAAGGCCGATGCACTGAGGAAAAAGATCGAAGGCGCTAAACTCAACCAGCAATTCAAAAGTGATTTCTTGAAACAGTTGAACGCGATTGTCGGCCAGGTCTGTCCTGCGGGCGGTTCTGGTCCCGCTACTGCCGGGGTGAAAGGCGCATGTGGTAGGGCCACTCCCAGCGCAATACAAAAAGGGGAGAGTGACCTTGCGAAACTGGAGGCTGATGTAGATAAAGCCGTTCAAGAGGATGGCGGCAAGGACATGTCGCAGATCTACAGACCACAGATCGACGCTCTGACTGCAAAGTTGGACAAGTCGAAGGTGGATCCGAGCGACAGACAGAGACTACTAGAGCGGATGCGGAATTTTCTGGTGCTTGCAGGCGGCAAAGGGGGAGTAGGCCCTGGCTCGCGTACCGGAGCGCCTATCACGCCTGAGGAGTTGCAGAAGCAATTCCAGCAACTCAGTAACGATGTGGACGCGGCGATCCTATTGGCTGAAAACTCCAAGAGCAAGACCTTTGCCGATGACTTCATCAGAAAGGCAGGCGACCTGAAGAAGAAGATCGACGGGTCAAGGCTGAACCCAGCGGTGGCGCGCGATTTCAACGGCCAACTGAGTAACATCATCAGTCAGGCAGGCTGCGGTGCAACAGCATCGAGCGGGAAAATGAATCCCTGTTCTAACGCGACCCCCAGCATTATCAGCAAGGCGGAATCAGACCTGGCCAAGCTGAGTGATGATGTGGACAAGGCGATCAAGGCGGACACAGGAAAATCAATGTATGAGATCTACAAAAGCCGACTTGATGCGCTAAAGGAAAAAATCGGAAGATCCAAAATAGATCCAGCAGACAAGCAGAAGCTGGATAGAAGGCTTGAAGAACTGACATCGTCGGTACGGGCGATGGGTGGCCCCGGCGGCGGGATCGGCAAGGGTGGTAGCGCTCTACGCACCCCGGAGGATGTTGATCGCGCGATCAAACAGTTGAGCGACGACATTGATGCGGCGATTTCGATGTCGGCGACGAAGCGTTAAGTAAGAAAGCGAATGATGGCCAGCATCGAAATGATGCTGGCCTTTTTTTCGTTTTTGAAACCAAAGCTTGCAACGGATTACACGGATCGAACGGATTTACACGGATAAATGCATAGATCCTTCGACTCCGCTTCGCTGCGCTCAGGATGACAAACAAGATGCGCTGCGGATGTAAACTCCAGATCCAAAATGTGCACAGCCGAGGGCGGCTGTGCCACACGCTCAGGGGTTTTCAAAAACTAGCCCATTAACATTCCGCCGTTTACGCCGAGGACTTGGCCGGTGATGTAGCTGGCGTCGTCTGAGGCGAGGAACTTTACCGCGTTGGCGACTTCGGTGTCAGTGCCGGGACGGCCGAGCGGGACCATCTTGATGACGGCTTCGCGCATTTCCGGATTCAAGTCTTGGGTCATCGCCGTTTCGATCCAGCCGGGAGCGACGGCGTTCACGGTTATGTTGCGGGATGCGACTTCGCGGGCCATGGCCATGGTGAGTCCGATCAGTCCGGCCTTGGAGGCGGCGTAGTTGGCCTGGCCGACTTGTCCCATCTGTCCGAAGATGGAAGAGATATTGATGATGCGTCCCCAACGCTGTTTGAGCATGGAGCCGATCACTTGCTGGATGCAGAGATAGGGGCCGGTGAGATTGGTGTTGAGGACGGAGTCCCAGTCGGCGCGTTTCATGCGCATGACCAGCGTGTCCTTGGTGATGCCGGCGTTGTTGACGAGGATGTCGATCTTGCCGAATTGCGCGATGGCCGCCTTGCAGGCGGACTTTACTTCGTCTTCGTTGGCGACGTCCATCTTGAAGGCTGCGGCTTTGCCGCCAGCAGAGGTGATCTCGGCGACAACCTGCGCGAGTTTTTCTTCATTGCGCGCGGCGCAGGCGACAGTGGCGCCGGATTGCGCGAGGACGAGTGCGCATGCGCGTCCGATTCCTTGTGAGGCGCCGGTGACGAGGGCGACGCGGTTAGCGAGAGTAGACATGGCAGGGATTATAAAGGGTGAGGACTGTCGGCTGTCATTTCGAGTTGGGCGCGGGCCTCAAACAAGCAGTAGCCAGTAGCAAGTAGTCGGTAGTCAGGAGAGGCGAGGGTGCCACTTGTTAGTCGCTAGCCTCAAACCTGAAAACACAAAGGACACGAAGGTGGCACAAAGGGCACAAAGAATTCAGGCTCAAGGCAAAAGCTTGCCACGGATTTCACGGATTTACACGGACCAGACAAATACAAGTCCGTCCGCTTTGCTAGATCCGGTCGGGGCAACAACTTTAGAAAATAGTGTGCGGTGGGACGCAAATTTGGGCATCGCTTAGCGCAAGATCCTTCGCGCCAGAAACAAGGCGCTCAGGATGACAATTTGAAATAGAGAGATTCCTTCCTTCAGGTTGCAGACTAATGTTTGTACCGAACCTCAGGGGCTAAAGCCCGTCTCAAACAACTTGCATTATGCAGGCCTGAAGGCCTGCGCCACCCGGGTGTGTCGCCCCTTCGGGGCTCGAAATTAAATTTGTGCTCCGTTCTATAAACATGACGCGCCTCTGGCGCGGTAAACCTGAAGGGCTAAAGCTCCCAACAAATTTCATTGCAGATCAAAATTGTGCACAGCCGAGGGCGGCAGTGCCACACGGTCAGGGTGTATGCAGGCAGTTTGCAGAGCGGCTGCCTCGCTTCGCTCGGGATTGTTTGAAAAAGTTATTTGGTGGATTTTACGTTCGCGGTGAAGGTGCCGTGGGCGAGGCGGGTGGAGATTTCGTCGCCGGGGTGGAGTTGCCCGGCGTCTTTGACGAGATTGCCGGCGGCGTCGAAGACGAGCGCGTAGCCGCGTTCGAGGATGTTCAGCGGAGAGAGTGCGGTGAGTTGGGCGGTGGCGTGATCGGCGCGGGCGCGTTGTTGCGCGATGTGTTGGTGGACGAGATTGGTGAGGCGTCCTGAGGTGGTATCGATTTGGCGGCGGAATCCGGCGAGGACGCGGCGGAGATCGTGGGCGCGGATACGTGATGTGGCTAGAGCGATGCGAGAACGCAATCGATTGAGCGTGGAGGATTCTGCTCCGGCGAGGCGGTACGTGAGTTCGTCGAGACGTTGCTGTCGGCGGTTGAGCAGGTCGGTGATGCGCGCAAACGCGGCGTGCCGGGTGAGGTCGGAGACGCGGCCGCGCGCGACGAGTAAACGATAGCGGGCGGCGCGGGCGATGCGCTGCTGCAATCCGGCGACGCGCTCGGTGATCTGGTGTTTGGATTCGATGACCAACTCGGCGGCGGCGGAAGGAGTGGGAGCGCGGAGGTCGGCGACGAAATCGGCGATGGTGAAATCGGTCTCGTGTCCGACGGCGGAGATGACGGGAATCTCCGAGGCAGCGATGGTGCGCGCGAGTCCTTCATTGTTGAAGGCCCAGAGGTCTTCGACGGAGCCGCCACCACGGGCGATGATGATGATGTCCACTGCGCCGAATTTCTTAGCGGCTGCACTGTTGAAGTAGCGGATGCCAGCGCTGACTTCGAGAGCTGCGCCTTCGCCCTGCACCTGGGCGGGAAAGATGAGAACGTGAACGCCCTCGTGGCGGCGCTTGAGAATGTTGAGCATGTCCTGCAAGGCGGCACCGCGGGGCGAAGTGACAATGCCGATGCGCTGCGGCATTGCGGGCATCGGGCGCTTGCGGGTTGATGCGAAGAGTCCTTCTTCGGCGAGCTTGGCTTTTAGTTGTTCGAATGCGACCTGGAGCGCGCCCGCGCCTTTTGGTTCCAAATACTCGGCGGAGAGTTGGAGTTCTCCACGAGCTTCATAGATGGTGACGCGTCCGCGGGCGATGATCTGCATGCCGTTGGCAGGTTTGAATCGCAGCAATCTCGCCTGAGTGCGGAACATCACGATGCGGAGTTGGGCGTCGCCGTCCTTCAAAGTGAAATAGAGATGTCCGGATTCCGCGGGGCGGTAGTTGGAGATCTCGCCTTCGACGTAGATGTCTGTGTACTCACGCTCGACCGCGGTGCGCACGGTGCTGACGAGGTCGCGGACTGTCCAGACGCGCCGGGCAGTGGCTTCGGGACGGAAGAAGAGGCCGAGTTGGTTTTGTTCAGACAAAGCAAAACCTTACCACGGATTGCACGGATGGATCGGATTTACACGGATGAAGCAGAGAGAGAACCTCAGGGGCTAAAGCCCCCGTCGCTTCTAAGCAATGCATTACGCAGGCCTGAAGGCCTGCACCACCCGAGGTTGCGGCAGCCCAAGATCAAGAGGAAGCCGATGTCGCCTCGCTGGGGCTTGGGTCCACTCAATGCATAGAACTATAAATATTCCGGGCCTATGGCCGGTGTGTGCAAAGCACGGTTCGTGCCCGCCGATGTGTACTGCTAAGCGCAAGATCCTGACGCGCCAAGAGGAAGGCGCTCAGGATGACAATCCGAAATTATTGGGTAGCAATCGGTCGACGGAAGATCAATGGGACCCACAGCTTTCCTTCCACACACAATTACAGCTTTGTCCCCCGACTTCGCTCAGGTCAGGCTCTGCACCACCCGAGGCTGCGGCAGCCCAAGATCAAGACGAAGGCGGTGTCGCCCCGCTGGGGCTTGGGTCGACTCAATGAGTAGAACTATAAATATTCCGCGCCTATGGCGCGGTGTGTACAAAGCATGGTTCGTGCCCGCCGATGTGTACTGCTAAGCGCAAG
>JAOAPH010000088.1 GCA_025462835.1 Candidatus Angelobacter sp.
GAGAAGGCAGGCTCAGGAATCTGTGTATGTCCAGTCGTCGAAGCTGGTGGAAGCCCGGCCTGGGGCGCATGGATGTTTCCAACCGTAAGCCATGCTTTTGTTTACCACCGTGCTCCAGGTCTGGTTCTGCGGTAAAGATTGCGTAAGCGCCTGTGTATTGCTCTCTGATCGCAGAGGATTGAAATGATCTCAGCCGCAACCGAAGAGTGCGAGTACGCTATTTCTTTCTTCATTCCCCTCTTTCAAAGAAGGCTCTTGAAGATCTCCAATAGTGACGGAATCCGAAAGGGGAATGGCAATAGTCGTGCCACCCGGCAAACAACGAGAAGAACACGTGAATAAACGGCGCCATCATGACGGCAATTGGTAGATACTGCGCGATCTCGATCCGGCTCATCCTTAGAGCAAAAGGCGGCAGCAGGAGAGTCGTCAAAGCGGGCAGACCATAATAGATCCACCACGGCGTATCTTCGAAATTAATGTGACAGTACCTCGCGAAAAACATTTCGCCTACGACCACTATCACCGCGGTAGCAAACAATGTAGCGAGGCGTGGCCTATTATTTCGCTGTCGTGTCGCGAATAAGACCGCCGCTACAAAAAGGGCAAACGCCGCCCCCATAAACACGGCGAAACGCTCTGCGTCACTCACGGCAACTCCTCAGATACATCAACCGAGCTGCGTAGCCTGCGACAACAAGCGCGAGATACGACAACCAAATCCACGGAGACTGTTCTGCGAAAAACCTCCAATTTGGCGAGGTATGGTTGACCCTCGGAACGATCAGAATGTAAACGATGGCATCCAACCCAAACGAAAACGCAATCCAAGCGCCTACCAGGTAAAGAGACTCTCGGAGCGTCTCTTTACGAGAGAACTGCATCTTGGCCAAATACCAACGCATAAGCGCAGCGCTGACCACAGGCATCAGCGTGAAAACGCCGATCCACATCGTGGTGGGATTGATGAGCAGAAATAGCCCGAACCCAACGAGACTCGCGATGGCATACATTACTCCGAAGGTGGCGATCATCCAGCCGAACTTCGCCATTGGTCGTTTTTCCAGAACAACTCGACTGCTACTGGGCATTATTAACATCCTTAACTCACTCCGGCTTCGCCATCCCCAAGCTCTCGAGCTGTCTTCGCCAGTCCAGGTCTTCAATGAACCGCTTTGAACTGCGCCAGTCGGGGACAACTTTCACGAACAGCTCCAGAAAGACTTTCATGCCGAGCAAGCGTTCGATGTCGAGGCGGGCCTTGGTGCCGATACTTTTCAGCATCTCGCCGCCCTTGCCGATGAGGATGGCTTTTTGTCCGGTGCGCTCGCAGAAGATAGTGGCGTTGATCCTGGTCAGCTTCTTCCCTTCCTCATACTGCTCAATGGCGACTGCAGTCGCATAAGGCACTTCCTCTGCGGCGGCGATCAGGACTTTTTCGCGGATGATCTCGGAGACAAGGAAGCGTTCGGGCACATCGGTGATCTGGTCGGCGGCGAAATAGCGCGGGCCTTCCGGCAGTGCGGAGATGACTTTGTCCAGTAGGACCTCGAAGCCATCCTTATGCGCGGCTTTAGGCTTTCGCGCGGAAATAGGTATGATCTCATCGAACTTATGCAGCTTGCTGTACTCGGCGATCATCGGCAGCAGCTTGTCTTTGGGCAAGAGATCAACTTTATTGAGCAGCAGAAAAGCCTTTCCGCCGGATTTCTTTATCAAGTCGAGGACGAACTCATCGCCGGTGCCAAACTTTTTCGTCGCATCGACGATGAGGAGAATGAGGTCGCGCCCTTCGAGAGCTTCATAGACCTCCTGCATCATGCGCCGGCTGAGTTGCGATTCCGGCTTGTGCACGCCGGGGGTGTCGATGAAAACGATTTGTCCCTGCGGTCGCCCTTTGCGCGCCTTAACGTTGACAAAGCCTTGAATGCGATTGCGCGTGGTCTGCGGCTTATGCGTGACAATCGCCAGCTTCTCGCCCACCAGCGCGTTCAACAGCGTGGACTTGCCCGCATTGGGGCGTCCGATGATGGAGACGAATCCTGAACGAAAACTTGCCATATTGATTTTGAAGCGAATTGTTAAGCGCGGAACTGTTTTGATTGTACCGTGTCCGCGGCGTTATCCAGGCTGATGCGCAAACGCTCGACCAGGCGGTCAGTGGATTGGAGGATTTCAAAACGCAGTCCGTTCTGCTGGATGACTTCACCCGTGTCCGGAATACGTCCCACGAGTTCGCTGACGAGACCAGCAACGGTCGTCGCCTGCACGTTCTCCGGACGGACGCCGAATAATTCCACGAGGCGATCGATATCCATGTTGCCGGGCACCAGATAAGAGCCGTCTTTTTCTTTGACGACATCCGTCTGCGGCTCGTGTTCGTCGGTGATCTCGCCGACCAGCTCTTCCAGCAGGTCCTCGATTGTCACCACGCCGGCGACGCTTCCATACTCATCGATCACGGCGGCCATGTGGATCTTCTGCACCTGCATCTCACGCATCAACGTCTGAACGGATTTGCTTTCAGGCACAAAATAAATCGTCTTCATCAGCTCTCTGACTGTTCGCGTGTGCGCTTCCACGTCGCTGATCTGAAGCAGATCATGGGCAAAGACCAGGCCCTTGATGTTGTCAATGGAACCCTCATAGACTGGGACGCGCGAATACGGCTTCTTGCGCAGGATCTCCGTGAATTGCTCGATGGTGGTTTCCGCGGGCACAGCGGTGATCTCAGGGCGCGGGGTCATGACTTCACGCACTGTCTTGTCGCGGAATTCGACGACCGACTGGATGAGTTGGCGATCGCTTTCTTCGAGAATGCCTTCTTCTTGTCCCGCCTCAATGAGCGCATCCACAGCTTCCGACTGGCTTTCGGCCTCCACGGGTTCGTTTTGCTCGGCAAGCGCCGCAATTTGCATACAGAATCCGAGGACAACGGTGATGGGCAACATCAGATAAATGATGACGCGGAGGAGCCGTGCAAACTTCACCAGCCACTCGCCTTTTGTCCGGGTAAAGAAAACGAAGGGCAGCAGCCGATTGAAGATCAGCACGATCAGCACGATCGCGAGCAGCGCCTGTCCGACCTCGGCGGCGTCCCATTGTCCATCCGCGATCACCACATAGGTGATGCACATGGCAATGCCGGCAGTGCAAAGCTGCGCCAGCACGGACATGGAAAGAGGGGCGCGAGTGCGCGCATGGTTCAGCAGGGGCTCTACCTTGAGCTCGTAGGCCTCAATATTTTCCTGGAATTCGCGCGAGAGGAATTTACCCATCTCTGTATATATGCGCTCAACGTACGAGGCCAGAGTGAGCAGAAAGATGAGGACAAACAGCAATATGGAAATCGCGATTGTCATTTATGGGCGGCTAGTGCTTGCCTGCTTATTCTAATCGCTGGCGACTTGCCGGGGTACTTCTTCTTTGCCGGCTGCGGTTTCTGGGTCCGGTCGATAAGGGACGCAGGCAGCCCTAAATGCTTCCGCAACCTATTTTCCAGCCGCGCCATTTTGCCATTGTCCTTTTCATGGTCGTGGCCCGCCAGGTGCAACAGGCCATGCAAAATAAGGATTTTCACCTCGTCTGCGGGCGAATGGCCATATCGCTTTGCATTGTCTATTGCGATCTCAGCAGAGATGGCGACGTCTCCTGCGTGTCCGGAAAGTTTTCTGTCGGCAGTTGGAAAAGAAAGCACGTCCGTAGGCTTGTCTTTTCCGCGAAAGCTGCGATTCAAGTCGCGCAGCTTTTCGTTGGACGTGATCAGGATGGTCACCGTCCCGCGCAGTTTCGCAGCGGAACGAGCCCGCTCAGCGAAGGCAAGCAGCTCCTGCGCTTTGAGCGCGCGATGTCGATGCTCGATCTGTAATGAAATTTCCAATGCGTTCCAGGTGATAAAACAAATGGGAGGGCGTTGTGCCCTCCCATTTTATCTGTTCACGACTATTGCTCGATCTGCGTCGGTAATTCCCTGCTGGCTTTCGATTTCGCAGAGATGGCGTTCTCGTCCAGATTGAGTTTCAACTGATTGCTGGTTCGCTCTTTGTGGTCGTCATAGGCGCGGATGATGCGTTGCACCAATTGATGCCGTACGACGTCAACTTCGTCAAACATCGTAAAGCCGATTCCCTGCACGCCTTTAAGGATGTCGATCGCTTCCAGCAGACCGCTGCGTTTGTGCGGAAGATCGATCTGCGTCACGTCGCCGGTGATCACGGCTTTCGCGTTGTTGCCCAGGCGCGTGACGAACATCTTCATCTGCTCGGTGGTAGTGTTCTGGGCTTCGTCCATGATGATGAAGGCGTCGTTGAGGGTGCGTCCGCGCATGAACGCAATGGGCGCAATCTCAATCACGTTCTTCTCGAGGAAGCGATCTACCTTGTCCTGCTCAAGCAAATCATAAAGCGCGTCATATAAAGGACGAAGGTATGGATCCACCTTTTCTTGTAACGTGCCGGGCAGAAAACCAAGCCGCTCGCCGGCTTCCACCGCGGGCCGCGCAAGAATGATGCGGCTCACCTGCTTGTTCAGCAGCGCGCTCACCGCCATGGCAACCGCGAGATAAGTCTTTCCCGTGCCCGCCGGGCCAACGCCAAACACCATGTCATGGCTGGTGATCATATCCAGATATTTCTTTTGGTTGACGCTCTTCGGCTGCACCATCCGCTTCACGCCTTGCGAGCGCTGCTTGCCCGCTTCGGCGAGACTGCGAAGCGTCGCCGTCCGGTCGGCCACCATTACGCGCAACATGCTTCCAAGGTCGCCGTTGTGGAATGTGTGTCCCGCCTTTCGCAGATGTTCGAAATCGAGAAAAACCTGTTCAGTTCTGTGTACGTTGTCGGCCGACCCCTCTATTCCTACCGAATCCGAATGAAGGTCAATGGAGACGTTTAACCCATCTTCCAAAATGTGAAGGTTCTCATCGCGGGTACCAAAAAGATTTTCGATGTTGGGCGTGATCTCAATTTTTTTCTTCATCTATCTCCTGGGAATGACCTCCAAAATGGGGTTGGGTTAGTTGCTCAGTTTTTGCTTTTCGACACAGCGCACGTCCGTTCCGAAAGGCCGCGTTGCGAGACGCAGTCGTCCGGGCAAGCCAGTTGCTTGTGCGATATCGATGGGCGTTTTTACGACAGAAATGTTGTTGATGGGAGTGAGCTACCGGGTTGCGACGCTCGCCGAGGGGCGAATGCACGTCCATTAGCGCTAAGAGTATGCCGGTTCCGATGGGCAAGTCAACGAATACTTGCTCCAGTAACGGAACTTTAATATTCCAATTTCGCGTGGCTGTCCTCTCCCGTCTTCCTCTTATTCTTTTTAGATGCTGTGCCAAGCTCCCGGGACGCCAAAATTGGACCTTCTCGGCGTCTAGGAAGCAGTCTCGAGAGGAAAGGACTCTAGGTATGGTTTGACGGGATAGCCCTCCGCCTTCCAGGCTGCCAATCCTCCTTTGAGGAATTTGATCCGGTGGAAATTCAGACCAAGGGCCAGATGCAAAACTGACCGGCTGGTCTCATCTCCGATGCAGGTACAGTAGAGGACTGAGTCCTTGTCTTTCGGAATGAGCGAAGGATTTGCCAGTAACTCTCTAGGGGGAATCCTCTTTGCCCCGGGGATGATCTCAGAATCGGCTAACAGCTCAAGCGGCCGGCGAACATCAAAGACAAGCACCTCTTGATTTGTAGCCAACAACGTGTGTAGCTGCTCCGGTGTGATGCTGTGTTGCTCAATCTG
Organism: Candidatus Angelobacter sp.; assembly: GCA_025462835.1. GTDB lineage: Bacteria > Acidobacteriota > Terriglobia > Terriglobales > Acidobacteriaceae > JAICLA01. Next base: position 5,734 of record JAOAPH010000088.1, read on the forward strand.
CTTTCGATCCCTCAACCGCTTGATCTGTCTTACGATCAATAGGAGGGCCGCGATGCAAATCGCAATTAGAAGTATGGACATCTCTGTTCCTCCTCAACGCTCCTCAGCAACAGATTCCCGAAGAGCATAAAAGATTCTTTGCACTCCGTATCCACCTTGCAAAAAAATTTCTAACCGTGTCGATGTGGTTGTCCTTCGTTCGACGTTAATGTATAGGCAAGGTTAAACAGGGCGAAACCGCCCGGACGTCGGTCCCAATCAAAAATACAAAAGGGAGATATGACAATGCGATGCATGGTGATAGTGAAGGCTACTAAGGAATCCGAGGCGGGCGTGATGCCGAGCCACCAGCTTCTGGCCGATATGGGTAAGTTCAACGAAGAGCTGGTGAAAGCCGGCGTGATGCTTGCGGGTGATGGCCTCCATCCGAGTTCGAAGGCCGCGCGCGTTAAGTTCTCAGGAAATAAGCGAACCGTCATCGACGGGCCTTTTACCGAAACAAAAGAGCTCATCGCCGGCTTCTGGCTTTGGCAGGTGAAATCACTGGATGAGGCGATCGAGTGGGTGAAACGCTGCCCCAATCCGCATGAGGGGGAATCTGAGATCGAGATTCGCCCGCTGTTTGAGGCCGCAGACTTCGGTGCCGAGTTCACTCCCGAGCTCCAAGAGCAAGAGGAGCGAATACGCCAGCAAATATCCGCGAAAAAATAGTGTGGCCCTGTCGAATTCGCAGGGCCTCATTCGATGTAACAGTAGAGAGCGGGAATTAATGCCCGTTTGTTATCTTCCGGCAACGGAGGACCAGAACTAATCTAAGGAGATCATCATGAAATTCCTGAGTATCTATAAGACTGCGGAGCGCGGCGTTCCTCCAAGCCAGGAGGAGATGGCCAACATGGGCAAGTTGATCGAAAAACATATGAAAGACGGAACCCTGGTTGCCACCGAGGGATGTCTGCCATCAGCGCTTGGCGCGCGCGTGCGCCTCTCCAATGGCAAGCTGTCTGTGACCGATGGTCCTTTCACCGAAGCCAAAGAGGTAGTGGGCGGTTTCGCCATTCTTGAAGCGAAATCGAAGGAACATGCCATCGAGCTCGCCAAGGAATTCCTCCAAGTAGCTGGCGAAGGTGAATGCGAACTTCGGCAAGTATATGAAGGTGGCCAGGATACTTGTGCGGAATCAGTCACCAAGAAATAGCAAAGAAAGAGGAAGACTCTCTTGGGAAAAGTAACTTCAAAAGACGGTACCGTCATCGCGTTTGAGAAGACAGGAGCGGGACCGGCGCTCATTTTGGTGGATGGCGCGATGTGCCATCGACAATTCGGGCCTATGGTGCCGCTGGCTCCGCTCCTGTCGCCTCACTTCAGCGTCGTGCGCTATGATCGTCGTGGTCGTGGTGAGAGTGGCGACACGAAGCCATATCAGGTGAAGCGCGAGGTGGAAGATATCCAGGCCCTGATCGACGCAGTGGGCGGATCGGCGCACGTATTCGGCATCTCTTCCGGAGCGGCCCTTGCACTGGAGGCCGCGAATTGTTTCAACTTCATCAAGAAGTTGGCGCTCTATGAGGCGCCGTTCATCGTGGACGACACTCGATCCCCTATCCCGGACGATTACCTGGCACAGCTCAATTCGCTGGTCGCGTCCGACCGCCGTGGAGATGCCGTCAGGCTGTTCATGAAACTAGTCGGCGTTCCTGCTGTGTTTGTACAGCTGATGCGGTTCACGCCGGCGTGGTCAAAACTCAAAGCCGTTGCTCACACGCTCCCTTACGACATCACCATCCTGCAGGATAACCAGAGAGGCAAACCATTGCCGGCCAAGCAGTGGGATTCGGTCACCGTATCCGCGCTCGTGATGGACGGCGGCAAGAGCCCTGCATGGATGCGCAACGCAATGCAAGCGCTCGCGCAAGTCCTCCCCACCGCAAAGCTCCGCACCCTGGAAGGTCAGACGCACATGGTAAAACCGAAGCTCCTTGCTCCAGCCCTGGTGGAGTTCTTCGCTGAGTAATACCGTACTCAACAATAAGCGAATCTGAGGAGGATGAAATTATGCAATCGGCTACTCAAATGGCCCCGGTCTCGAAGAAGATGATTTGGGTTGGACGCGTCTTAAGTGCCATCGCAATTCTGTTCTTGCTGTTCGACAGCGTCATAAAATTGATGAAGATAGCTCCGGTCTTGGCGGCATTCGTCAAACTCGGATACCCGGCCGACGTTGTTCGCGGAATAGGCATCTTACTGCTCGTCTGCGTTGCCCTCTATGCGATTCCACGCACCTCCATTTTAGGTGCGATCCTGCTCACCGGCTATCTCGGTGGCGCCGTCGCCACCCATGTGCGCATCGGCGACCCGCTCTTCAGCCATGCCTTGTTCCCGACCTATGTCGGATTGCTGATCTGGGCAGGGATCTTCTTGCGCGATGAGCGGGTGCGTGCACTGGTACCTCTGCGCAGCTAGGGTTGCACCGCGCGATTGGCCGATGCTCTAATCGGTAGCTGTGACAGCTACCGACACACATCGCGACGCACATCGCTCCATAGACGCAATCTGGAGGATCGAGTCCTCAAGGATCATCGCAGGTCTAACGCGGATCGTGCGCGATGTCGGCCTTGCCGAAGACCTGGCACACGATGCGCTCGTTGCCGCGCTCGAGCAATGGCCGGAGTCGGGCATCCCGGAGAACCCGGGCGCGTGGCTCATGGCCGCTGCGAAACATCGCGCGATTGACCACTTCCGCCGCAACCAGCTGCTCGATCGCAAGCACGAGGAGCTAGGTCGCGAGTTCTCTGTACGGGAAACTGAAGTGCCGGACCTCAATGCTGCCATCGATGACAATATCGGCGACGACCTGTTGCGCCTCGTCTTCATCGCCTGTCATCCCGTGCTCTCCACCGAAGCGCGCGTCGCGCTCACGCTGCGCTTGCTCGGAGGCCTGACGACCGAGGAGATCGGTCGCGCATTCCTTTCCTCAGAGCCGACCATCGCCCAGCGAATCGTTCGCGCCAAGCGTACGCTTGCTGAAGCGGACGTTCCCTTCGAAGTCCCGCGAGGAGCCGAGTTCGCGGCTCGACTGTCATCGGTGCTCCAAGTGATTTACCTCATCTTTAACGAGGGCTACTCCGCAACCGCCGGCGATGACTGGATGAAGCCGGCGCTCTGCGAGGATGCACTGCGGCTCGGGCGTATCTTGGCCGGGCTCGTGCCCAAGGAGCCGGAAGTTCACGGCCTGGTCGCGCTGATGGAGATCCAGGCGTCGCGATCCAGGGCACGCGTGGACGAGTCGGGAACGCCCATCCTGCTTCTCGATCAAGACCGGGGGCGATGGGATCAACTGCTCATTCGTCGAGGTCTCGCCGCACTTGAGTCTGCTGCGAAACTCGGCGGTAATCGTGGTTCGTACGTTGTGCAGGCTGAGATCGCTGCGTGCCACGCACGTGCGCGTATCCCCGATCAAACCGACTGGGCACGCATCGTGGCACTCTACGCGGAGCTTGCCGAAATCGCGCCTTCTCCCATCGTGGAGCTGAACCGTGCAGTCGCAGTGTCAATGGCGTTCGGTCCAGCTGCTGGACTCGAGCTTGTGGATGCCCTGATGTCAGAGCCATCGCTCAGCGGCTATCACCTCTTGCCGAGTGTGCGCGGCGACTTCCTTAAAAAACTCGCACGCTTTGATGAAGCGCGGGTGGAGTTCGAGCGTGCCGCCTCGCTTACGCGCAATGCACGCGAGCGCGAGCTGCTGCTGGCGCGCAGTCGAGCATGCGCAGACGGAACGGGCCATCAGTGACGCGGTTGGAGATCAGGGACCCGGCTTAGCAGATTTGGCACCTTCATCCGTTTGCAGTGTTCCTCAAAGTTGGGGCGCGGCCCCTTCCAACGAAGATCCTCGACCGTTTCGAAAACAGGCACATCCACCCGCAGTGTTGCGAGGGTTCGAAACAACAAAGCGTCGTCCCAGCCGCTGAATAGCGATTCTGAGAGCACCCGGGCCTTCTTGATTGATGGATGCCACTCTCGCCAATCTTTCGGAATGTCTTCCAGGTGCAAGTACTGAGAGAACGTCAGCGCCGCAGCCTTGACGCCCCATCCACGCATGCCGGGGAAGCCATCTGCGCTGTCGCCGACCACGGCCAGGTAGTCCGGAATCGATTGAGGTTTCACTCCGAACTTGGCCTCGACCCCGGCCTCATCGCGCAGGATATCCCGCCTGCGGTCCAGTTGGACCACTCTTTTACCCACAACACACTGGCTGAGATCTTTGTCCGGCGTACAAATCAGAACCTGGTTCACACGGTCGTCCTTCGCTGCTTTCGCCGCAGCAGACGCGAGCGCATCATCCGCCTCAAACTCGACCATCGGCCAGACCATTACTCCCATCGCTTCCAGTGCCTCTTCTAGAATCGGGAATTGCGAAAGCAACTCCGGAGCCACACCTTCGCTGGTTTTGTATCCAGGATAGAGATCATTGCGAAACGATTCCACTACATGATCGGTTGCGACTCCAACATGGGTTGCACCTTGCTGGATCATCGAGAAAACGGAATTCAGCACGCCGCGCACGGCGCCGACTTCCTGGCCATTCACATCTGCCGACGCGGGCACGGCGAAAAAGTGCCGGAACAATTCATACGTGCCGTCGATCAAATGGACATCCATGCGGCTCCAATCAAGTTTCTCCAGCGATGTTATACGATTCAGCAACCTCGTCCGCGACGAAATCACGCCAGTGCCAAAAAGAATCGCGCCAAAAGTAGTGAGCACCGAGTAAGGGTGAGGTGCGAAATGCCGGCAATGAGTCCCGAAGAAATCTGCAGCTTTTTCCAGAAGTACAAGGCCCAAAGCAATATTGAGTCGTTGCTCACCCTCTACGACACAGAAGCCGTCTTTCTGAATCAGCCAGGAGAATTGCAAAAGTGCAGGCGTCTCCTGAAACAAAGATCGCATAGCGAGCCATTCAGTCTTCGACGAACGACTTCAGCCGGGACAACGCCTGATCCCACTGCTGGGAGACGAAGTCGAGATACTCCTTTAATTCTCCAATCGGCGTCGGGTCGAATTTGAATCGGCTCTCGCGGCCTGCACGGACGCTGCGTACGATCCCTACACTCTCCAACACGCGAAGATGTTTGGTGATCGCCTGTCTGCTGAGCTTCGTACCCTGCGTGAGCTGAGAGATCGAATGAGGCTGGCCGCCACAGAGCTTCGCCACCAGCGCTAGCCGCGTCTCATCGCCGAGCGCAGCAAAAACAGGCGCACGAGCCTGCCGTTTTACAGCCATCCGGCTACGGGGTTTGTGCGACATGTTTCTCGATGTTCTTCATCTGCTCTGTCCAACCACCGTCATTCATGCGGATTGCTTCAAGGCGGCGGTCGCTCGGGATATTGTCGAAGCCGGACTCGGTGAGCAGAAGCAGTGTGCCGTTCGTGGTCTTCTCCAACCTGAATTCGACGAGCGTGGGCGTCTCCATCGAATAATCGATTTTGGGATCGATGGCATAAGGATGCCAGGTGAAAGAAAAGAACCGTTCGGGATCCATCTTCTGCACCACGGCCTCCCAATGGAGGTGCTCGTACCCGGGATAGGTAACGTGGCCACGCGAGACCTGACCCGGCACGAATGGCCCATCCAGCTTGACACGAAACCATTCGCCAAATTCACGGGAATCCGTCAGCGCACGCCAGACCCGCGAGACCGGCGCCTTCAGTTCAATTTGCTTCTCGATCTTGTTATTCATTTTAAGCAACCTTTGGGTTGCATATTAGCTCAAGGTGCCTGACAAAAGCAACCTAGTGGTTGCGCGTTGTAGTAAGCAACTCATCAGCGGAGTAGTCCGCAGTTCACGCAGCGCGAGCTTTCGCTTGATACGCGGGAACGAATTCCTCAGTGACAAAGACTTCGAAAGGCGTGGGCGTCGTGTTCCGCTGCGAGCGCGGCTCTAATGTGCGCATGTAGCCTGAATTCAAGGATGCCGCCATCTCCAAGATGAGATTTGCGAGATCCGGCGACATGCCAAACTGGACCATCGCCGTTCGAACCTGCTCATCGGGAAGTTGTTTGTAGGCGAGATCGGGCTTGCCGATCGCTTTGCCGATGATCGTCGCGGCTTCAGTCATCGTGAGGTCCCGCTGGCCCTGTAGTTCACGCGTCTGCTTATTTTGAAATTCCAGTTTCAAAAGCTCCTCAGCAGCGGCGGCGCCAATGTCGCGTGTGGCAATCATGGGAAGCTTCAGATCCGGACGCAGGGGGCCAGCCGCAATGCCCATCGCGTGAATGATCTCAACCTGCACGAACGTGTTCTCCATAAAATAACCGGCGCGCAGATGCAGAACGTTCAACCCGCTAATCTTGTTCAGCTTCTCCTCAAAATTGTGCAGCCCCACAACCGGACCGGTCTTGTCGGGCTTATCCGCGCCATAGCTGCTGAGAGCCACAGCATGCTGAACTCCCGTCGTCGCCAGGGCGCCGGTAATGGCATCACTTATCTGGTCCTGATACGCGCGAAAGCTCTGTGTGGGTGGAGCCGACGGCGGAATCATTGCATACACACCTCGCGCACCGGCGAAAGCTTTGGTGAGCGCTTGCTGGTCCCTGAGATCGCCGACGAATGGCTCTGCACCCTTGGCAACGAGTGGCCGCAGATGCTCAGAACTCCTGCTGATCGCTCGAACCTTCTGCCCATCAGCCAATAGCTTCTTGGCAACGACTTGTCCGGTGTGCCCCGTCGCTCCAGTAACAACATACATAATGGCCTCCACTTGTCCTTGTGGATGCGGTGGGGATGAGGGGCGCTGCACTAAGGCAGGAGAGACTGACGGCGAGCGCGAACTCCCAGCGGTCACTTAGAATTCAAAGCCGCCTGCCCCAGGTGGTAGGAGAGATGATTCGTTCGACTCAAAAGGATTGCAAAGCGGTTACGCAGAGGTTCTTTGGCGAAGTCTTCGTCCGACACAGCAGTGTGCTTCTGAAGCCAGTCTTCTGTGCGCAAACCTGCAAAACCTTCGGACAATTTGCGATTTACGTTATTCCAGGATTTCCTGACCTCTTCGATAGACGGCGGGTTGGGTACCGCCTTGTCGGGATTGGAAATGAACGGGACATCGAACTCGGGATGGAGCCGCGGACCAAAAGCGAGTAGCGGCAGCATCGCATCGTGAACTGCGGTGAGGTGTCCCCACAAATAGATCAACCGGTTCTTCCCCGGTGCAACCTCTTTCAGGAGCTGTTCTGCGGTGAGATTGGAAAACATCTTATCGGCTCTCTCAATGTTCG
>JAOAPH010000131.1 GCA_025462835.1 Candidatus Angelobacter sp.
ACGTCGCGTCCCAGGTTGCGGTGCGACATCTCGCGTCCCTTGAAGCGCAGACTGGCTTTGACCTTGTCGCCTTCGTTGAGGAAGCGGATGGCGTGGTTCTTCTTGGTCTGGAAGTCGTGCTCGTCCACATTGATGCTGAACTTGACCTCTTTGAGCGCGATGTTCTTCTGCGTCTTCTTGGAAGCTTTGTCCTTCTTGCCCTGTTCGTAGAGGAATTTTCCGTAGTCCTGAATACGGCAGACAGGCGGGACCGCGGTGGGAGAAATCTCCACCAGGTCGAGACCTTTTTCTTTGGCAGCTTTTATGGCTTCGTAGATCGGCAGGACGCCAATCTGTTCACCTTCGGCTCCGATGACGCGGACTTCACGCGCCCGGATACGGTCATTTATGCGGATAAAACGCTTATCGATTGGATCCTCCGTGCATTATGCAAAACAGAAAAACTAAGGGGAAAGTATAGCATGGGGTTGAACCGCAGAGGACGCTGACGACGCAGGGTACTACGGGGAAAACCCAAAAGCAGCCGCGGATTTGCGCGGATGAACGCGGATCAAAGGCAAAAGTTTTAACCACGGAGAGCACAGAGAACACGGAGAAGAGCAAGGCAAGCTCAGTTCACAACAGCGCCGGTCAGGCCATCTTGTGTCAGGCCAGCGACTGCAACTTGCAAGATCTGGTTGGACGAATGCATGTCCTCAAGCCGCAGCTTGATGAAGTTGTTAGTGAGGGCTTCTGTGAATCCCTCTTCACGGGGATGAAGAGTGATGGCTTCGAGCGACCTTCCGACGAAGCGCTGGCGGAATGCGGCATTTTTGGCGGCGATCAAGTCGCGCAGGATCTTGTTGCGCTCGCGGGCGATGTGGACAGGGACGTGTCCGGGCATGGAAGACGCTGCGGTGCCGGGGCGCGATGAATACGTGAAGACATGCAGGTATGTGAAAGGAAGTTCGGCGATGAACATTCGGTTCTCTTCGAAGAGTTCGTCCGTCTCGCCGGGGAATCCGACCATCACGTCGGCGCCAATCGCGGCGGTGGGCATGGCGGCGCGGATGCGCTGGATGCGGTCCGCATAATGCCAGGGCCGATATTTGCGGTGCATCATCCGCAGCACGCGGTCGCTGCCGGATTGCAATGGCACGTGCGCATGCTTGCAGATGCGCGGCGAACCGGCGACGAGGTCGATCAGTTCCTGCGACCAGTCCATGGGCTCAACGGAGCTGATGCGCAGGCGTTCGAGAGCGGTGCGGTCGAGGATGGCGCGGACAAGGTCTTCAAAGCGCGGCGTTTTGCCGGTGGGCGACAGCGGAGTGAGATCGCGTCCCCAGCGTCCGAGATTGATGCCGGAGATGACGACTTCGCGGTAACCGGCGGCGACCAGCGCGTCGACTTCTCGCAACGCGCTCTCGAGTTTCAGCGAACGGCTTTGGCCGCGGACGAACGGGATAATGCAGAAGCTGCATCGGTTGTCGCATCCGTCCTGCACTTTGAGGTTAGGCCGGGTCTTGGCGCCAGCCTCAAAGACGGGAGCAGCCATGAGTTCGGTGTGGGCGAAGATGTCGCCGGTGACGGTAATTGCGGACTCCGAGCGCGTTGCTTGTGCCCAGACTTCCGCTAGTGCGACAAAGTCTCCGGCCTGCGCGCGTTCGAAATGTGGGGTCTCGAGATTGGCGAGGTCGTGCGCAGTGTCAGAGGAACCTAAGCCCAGCGTCAAACCTTGGGCCGCGACTTCGGCGACGTTGCGTTTTTGGGAATTATCGACGACCCATGCCACGCCGGGAAGGGCGGCGACCTCTTCCGGCGCGCGTTGCGCGTAGCATCCGGTGACGAGGATCTTGCAGGCAGGATTTTCGCGATGGATACGGCGGACTGTGGCACGGAGATCGGAATCAGCTGCAGCGGTAACGGTGCAACTGTTGAGTACGACAACTTGCGCCACTTGCGCATTCGCGGCACGCGCAAAGCCGCGATTTAACAGCTCCTGCTCGATGGAAGCACCATCGGCCTGCGTTGCGCGGCAGCCAAAATTTTCGACAAAGTAGCCGGACACGGGAGTATTATAACAACCAGTACGGCGGTTATTTTTACTACAAATTACAACCTAAGTTGCTGGATCTACATCTGACTTGACTCTGCAGCAAGTGTCCTGTCTGTTTAAAAAGGGAGCTCAAAATGAAACGACGCATCCTATTAGCTGACGACGAATTGGCGATTCTTCTTACCTTAAAAGCAATTTTAGAAATGAATGGCTTCGAAGTGGAGACTGCATCCTCCGCAAAAGAGGCGATTGGAAAACTTACCAGCGACACTTTTAATATGGTCATTACGGATATGCGCATGGAGACGGACACGGCGGGATACGATGTTGTCCGCGCGGCGAGACGGCAGAGCAATCCGCCGGCAGTGGCGCTGTTGACCGCGTATCCGCTGCTTGGATCAGACTGGAAGAATGAAGGCGCCAGTTCCATGCTGGTGAAGCCGATGAACACCAATGATCTGCTGCGGCAGATCGAAGCGTTGCTCGTTGCCCATGAAGACAGACAAAATAATAACAACAAGCAGAATTTGAAGAATAAGGACGTAGTATCTGCCGCAGCGAACAACAACAAGCGCGCGAATGCCGTGCGCAAACAGGCAAGCTAGTCAACAGAAAGCTCGGAAACAAGAACCAGCTCGAAATCGAGCTGGTTTTTTTATTTGCGAAACATTGCAGAGCAATAGTGATGCTTCGCTGCATTCAGGATGATTAAAGCTGCTCGGATAGAGAGGGGTCGGTTCGTGGATTTCAAGCGTGGGCGGAACGCCCACACGACAGCCGGCGAGACGCCGGCGCTACGTATGCTGCACTCGGAATGACAAGTAATATGGAATGTCGCTGAATGAATTGGGATTCATTCCGGGGCGCGAGGCTCCGGAAAAACGTGGGCTGAGGGCTGGCCACGCCTTATTGAAGATCGAAGAAGAACCCGTGAGCTACGCCGTGGCTGCCGAAGATCGCTTCCCCTGGAAGCATTCGCGGCATAGCACCGGACGACCTTGTGTGGGCTTGAACGGGACAGTTGTTTCCTTGCCGCATCCGGAACAGGTGGTGCGCGTTTCCACTTTCTGGTGGAAGTTGCCGCCGCCGGAACTGCGATGTCCCATGTTGGCCGCGCGCTGCGATTTGCAATTTTTGCAACGCTTGGGTTCATTCTTGAATTGTTTGTCGTGGAAGAAGAGTTGTTCTCCGGCGGTAAAGACGAAGTCGTTACCGCAATCCACGCACTTCAGGTTTCTATCTTGGAATTCCATTTTCGTTCCCCACCACCCCGAGATGGCCTGACTTTGATCCTTGGGCGGAGAACTGATGGGACCGTGATAACCGAAGCTCGGGATGAGCGCCGGTGAACAGTGGTCCCCCGCGGAAGAACTAAGCAGGTTGTCTTATTCCCTATTGGGTTCGGCCCTCCACGGTCCGGAAGCATGAGCATTGCTTACCGGGCGTGGTTACTAAAATCCTTAAGACTACGGGACTCAACAACTGCTGATCCGCTTATGAAACGCCGTCGGGGGACAGCGTGATTGAGCGGGACCGCTGTTTGGCAGCGGCCCCACACAAGTTAAAAAAAACTAGTCCTGCTCTTTACGAGCCTTTTTCCGGTTACGCTTGCGCGCAAGTGCAGCTTTTACGCGCTTTTTCTCACCGGGCTTCAGGTAGAAGGAGTGCCGCTTAACTTCCTTAATGATGTCCTCTGTCTGGACCTTTCGCTTAAAGCGGCGCAGGGCATTCTCCAACGGTTCGCCCTCTTGCACCTTAACTTCTGCCAACTAACAACACCCCCAACCTAATCCTGTAGGACTGTGGAAAGTTTTGCAGCCTTTAAGGGGCAAGTCAAGTTTTATCTCGGAATGTAGTGGGAATTTGGGAGTTTTGACCTAAGTCGGCGTGCAGTTACTACTTCGTAAATAGTAGTGAGGCGGCACCGAGGATGTGCTGAGTCTTGGCGTCCTGGATGAAAACGACGGCGTGGAGGTCGGGGCGCTTCCATGAGGAGTCGAGCTTCACCTTGGGCTGAGCGGAGAATGAGTTCCCGTCTGCGGTTCCGATCTTCCGAAGATCGCGGACGACGCCGCTGTGGTTGAGGGTGCGTCCGCTGTTTTCCCCTTTGCCGACGTTCGATTGCAGATGGTCTTCCGTGATTGCGAGGAAGACTTGCGCCTGCTTGGCTGAGGCGGGAATGGAATCGATCTGGATGTTAAGCGCGTCTTGAAGAGGGGCAATGGAGATGTTTGCCTTGGGCTCGTTGATTGCTGCGGCAACGGCGCGTTTGGCGCGGGATTCGTCTTGCCCGTTGAATTCGGCTTTGCCGTCCACGACCATCTGCGGCGTGTAAACGGAATCGAGGTTAAACGAAGTGCCGTAGGCCTCCTGGCGCTGGGTGAGTTCCCTGGTCGAAAAACGGTCTGTCCAGCCGTCGTGGTTCCAGTAATCCACATGGTTGCCGAGGACGATGATCTCGGCGCCGGCCACGGGCTGGGTGGATTGCAATCGTTCGAGTAGGGCGTCGGCGGGCGGACAGTCCGAGCAGCCCTCGGAGGTAAACAGTTCAACGATGACGGGTACGCGTTTGGCTGTGTTGGGCGCGACATTGGCGCTCGTCGTTGAGTTGAACTTTGCTCCCAGCGAGCTGATGAGGGCGATGGTGGCGAGCGCAATGAGCGCGAATATCCAAATACGGCGGAGAACCATGTGCCGTTAGATTACGCCGGGGAGAAGAAGTTTCGAAGGTTTTTAGAATTTTAGCCGCAACGCGAACTGAATCTGCCGTGGCGCGTAGGCGTTGGTGGGAGTGAGGAAGACGTTCGACTTGGTGAAGTATCCGGGATATTTCTTCGCGCCGATGCTGCGGTCGAGCAGGACGAAATCGGCGGCGGTGTTGGCGAAGCCGTTGTCATTCACGTTCATGCGCTTGTTCTGGTGGTTGAAAGTATTGAAGCTTTCCGCGGTTGCTTCCAGGCGGAGATGGTCGGTCAACTGGAACATCCGCGTGATGCGCATGTCGGCGGAGATGTAATTAGGGCCGACGGCGGAGTTTCGTCCCACGCCGGGGAGACGGTCGTTTTCAGTGTTGCCGTCGCGATTGGCGTCGCCATTGACGTGCGCGTTGACGGGACGTCCACTGCCGGCGGTGAGGACGCCGGAGTAGCGCCAGTCGTTGAAGATTGTCCGCAGCGCGGGGTGGTCACGATGGAAGGGATGTGGGTCAGTGGTCCAGGCGAGCGCCAGCCGATGCCGCTGATCGGTGACGCTGGGTCCGCGTTCGGCCACCGTGGCCGTTGTGTCCTGCACTTGCGAGCCGGTGGTGAGGAGCGCGTCCTGGCCGTCGTCAACAGCGTGGGCGAACGTGTATGCAAGACGGAAATAGATACCGTTGCTCATGCGTCGTTTGGCGGAGAGCGTGAATCCGTTGTACTGACTTGAAGCCGCACTCTCAAATACGTTGATGGCGCCGAGACTGGCGATGGGACGTTGCAGATCATTGACGCAGGGCGGGAACGGGCACGTCAGACTTCTTGCGAATTGCCAATTCGCGAAGGAGTTGAAAGTGTAGAAGTCGCCGGTGAATTTAGAACCGGTCTCATCGAAGATGGGATAGGTCTCTTGGACGGGCTGGGGCAGATTCATGTCGCGCGCGCGGATGAGGTGCTTGCCGGCGACAAAGAGGTAGGCGACTCCGATGGCAGTCTTCTTCGCGACCTCCTTCTCGATGGTCAAACTGGCTTGCTGCACGTAAGGCGTTTGGAAGTTTTTCGAAAAGCTGGAGATTTCGCTGGTTGTGAATCCGGCGACGCTGGCGGTTGCCGCACAATTCGAAGCTGTCCCGCATTGAACCAATGCGTTGGGGTACTTCGGAAAGACCTGACGATCGAAAAAGTTGGAGTAGTCGAGGAAGAGGTGCGACTGCGCCAGTCCGTTTCCGAGTTCGACGGCGGAATCGTATATCTGCGGAATGCGCGTGTAGAACATGCCGTAGCCGCCGCGAATCACGAAAGGACGATTGTCCCCGCCGAGGGATGCGGCGAAACCAAAACGCGGCGAGATGTTGTTCGTATCGCGCGGGACCTTACCCGATTCCGGCCATGCGGGATTGTTAACGAGTCCGTCGGAGCGGAAGGTCTGCAGATCGTAACGCGCGCCGAGGCTGAAGGAGAGATGATTGCCGGCGCGGATGGTGTCCTGAAGGAAGAGCGCGAATTCGTTGGTGTCAGGGCGTGAGGTAGCCTGCCCGAAGTTCTGAATGTAGTAGCGCGGGATCTGGTGCGCGTAAGCGCGCAGTGGAGTGAGCGCCAAACCGCCGACCTGCGGGACAAAGGTGAACGGATTCACCTTGATGTTGTCGTAGATATATTCGCCGCCGAAGAGGCTGGGAAAGAAATTGTTGTCGCGAGTGAGACTAACGTCACCACCGAACTTGATGGAGTGCAGGCGCGATGAAAAGCTCATCGTGTCGGCGATATTGAGGCGATGCTCGCGGGTGCGCCGCGGCAAGATGGAAGACCTCCCGAATCCGCTGATTAGATCGGAAATCTTGGTTTGCGGTTCGGTAGAGTTTGCGTCCGAGGCCTGGAGGTCGCGCGAGAACTGCGCGCGTAGATGGCTGGTTAGATGAGCAGCCAACGCGCTAGTCAGCGAGACGCTGGCGCTTTCGGTGCTGACGCGTTCCTCCCCGTTTTCAGTGGTGGCGAAATTCGTAATGGGACTCGCGGGATCGAAGAAGACGTTATTCTGTCCGTAGTAGCGCGAGATGTTGAACTTGGCGCTGAGGTACTGGTGCGGGTTGATGGAGACATCCGTCTTGAAGAACCCGGTATTGCCGACGAGCGCGGAGCGAAACTGTCCACCGAGCAATGAAAGTTTGTCGGCGGCGGCGAAGACAAGAGCCTTGTCGGTGGCTTCGTAGTCGGCGGGAACGGGCGTAACCTGCGATGCGCCGTTCGCGAATTGAACCACGGTAGGAATGTGGAAGATGTGCTGGTCGAAGCCGGCGAAGTAAAAGATCTTGTTCCGCTTGATGGGCCCGCCGACGCTGAATCCGAATTGGTGCTGCTTGTCAGGATATTTCTTGCGAACGAATGGATGCGTTGCCGCCGCCCGGCCATCGCGCAGGTAGTAGAACAGGCTGCCGTGCGTGTGGTTTGATCCGGATTTGGTGACGACGTTCACGACTGCACCGCCGGAGCGTCCTAGCTCCGCACCGTAGGTGTTCGATGAGACGCGGAACTCCTGCACCACCTCATTGCTGAATTGGTAGGGAGCGCGATATCGGCCGAGCGCCTGCCCGAAGAATCCGTTGTTATTGTCCGCGCCATCCACAAGGAGGCTGGAGTTGTATCCGCGCACCCCGCCGAAAGAGAGATCGCCATTCGATGACGAGGTGAGTCCACGCGGATCCTGCGTTACGCCTGGAGTGAGCAGGACGAGGTCGGTGAATCGGCGTCCGTTCAGAGGGAGTTCGGCTATGGCGCGTTCGTCGAGGACGTCTGAGATGGCGCCGGGCTGGGTGTCAACGATCGGCGACGCGGCGGAGACGGAGACACTCTCCGACGTCCCGGCGATCTTCAATGTGACAGCAAGAGTGGCCGCGCCGCCGACGTCCACTTTGATCGAGGCAGCAGAGTATGCCGCGAAAGTAGTCGCGCTGATAGCGATAGCGTATTCGCCGGGTGGAAGCAGATCAAAAGCGAATGTGCCACTCGAATTGGTCACCGCGGCCCGACTGATTCCCGTGACGGAATTGGTCAGCGTCACCGCGGCCTGCGCAATAGCCGCGCCAGAAATGTCGGAGACGCTGCCGCGGACAGCGCCGGTGGACGCGTCCTGCGCGAAGAGTTTTACGGATAGAACAACGACGAGAAGCAACCGCTTAAGCATGAGGGAGGCTTTGTAGCATCCGGGTTCCATTTTGGGATTGGCGGATTAGAAAATTTACGAAATCCGGAATTCTGGAAAACCCCAAAACCTATTCACCACAGAGACACAGAGGCACGGCGGAAGGCAAGATTGAACCGCAAAGGGCGCGGAGGACGCAAAGAAAATCAAATATGTAGGGCAATTGCGAGCGACGCCTGCGCTTTGGAGCAGCCAGCAAACGTGATATTTTCAATGGATTGCATCACGTTCAGGTTCGCATCTGTATTGGGTTCCACAGGTTAGCCCCACATTAATGCTTAGACCATATAAATGCTTAGACCATATAAAGGTGTGTCGCCGCAGATCGCGGCGGGATGTTACATAGACCAGTCCGCGCAGGTGATCGGCGATGTTGTTATCGGCGAGCGGTCAAGCGTGTGGATGAACGCGGTGGTGCGCGGCGACGTGAATGCCATCCGCATCGGCGCGAATTCAAATATCCAGGATTGCAGCGTGCTCCATGGCATGCTGAATAAATACAAAGTGATCGTCGGCGACTGGGTGACGGTGGGCCACTCGGTCACGCTGCACGGATGCACCGTGGAAGACCGCTGCCTCATCGGCATGGGCGTAGTGATCTTGAACGATGCGCGTATCGGAGCTGGAAGCATCATCGCCGCAGGGACGGTGATTCCCGAGGGTACGGTGGTGGAACCGGGATCGCTATGGATGGGCACTCCAGGCAAGTTCAAGCGCAAGCTCGACGACGCCGCGCAGGAGAGCATCATGACGTATGCGAGGAATTATTTGGGGTATACGGAGCAGTATTTAAAAGAAATTGGGGATTTGTGATTTGCGATTTGTGATTGAAGAGCAAAAGCAAAATCTTGAACCACGAAGAACACAAAGAGACACGAAGTGACACAAAGAAAAATTAGGATTGTCTTGCACGACGAAGAAGAAGGTGGGTACTGGGCCGAGATACCCTCGCTACCCGGGTGCGCGACGCAGGGAGAAACATTAGAAGAAGTCCTTGCGAATATGCAGGAAGCTTATGAGGGCTGTGTATCGACGAATTGCGAGAAGCAATGATCAAAGCCGTACGAGGAACACGCGACATACTGCCGCCGGATTCGGCGCTCTTCGAGCTGGTCGAAGAGCGGGCGCGGGAGGTGTTCCATCTGTACAACTTCCAGGAGATCCGCACGCCAATATTTGAGGACACGCAATTGTTCTCGCGCAGCGTGGGCGAGGAGACGGACATTGTCGGCAAGGAAATGTTCACCTGGGAGGACAAGGCGCGGGCGCAGAGTGAGAAAGCACAGTCGCTGACCCTGCGTCCGGAAAATACGGCGGGAGTGGTGCGCGCGTATATCGAGCACAAGCTTGGCGACAAAGGACAGTTGCAAAAACTTTATTACATTGGCCCGCAGTTTCGCAGGGAGCGTCCGCAAAAGGGGCGTTATCGACAGTTCTACCAGATCGGCGCGGAGGTAATCGGGCCGCCGAGCGCGGGGAGCGAATCTCCGGCGCGGGATGCTGAGGTCATAGAGATGCTGGCCGCGCTGCTGGACCGTGTCGGAATCAAAGGTTCGACCCTGCAACTGAATTCCGTTGGTTGCGCGAACGATCGCGCGAAATACAACGAAGCATTGCGGGCTGCGCTGAAACCGGTAGTCGGGCAGATGTGCGTGGATTGTCAGCGGCGTGCGGAGACGAATCCGCTGCGCGTGCTCGACTGCAAAGTTCCGGAAGACCAGCCGATCATTGCGAAGTTGCCGAAGATTTCGGATTACCTTGACGAGCCGTGTCGCGAACACTTCGCCGAAGTCAAAAAGATTCTGGATGCGGTTGGCGTGAAATACGAGGTGAACGAGCGCATGGTGCGCGGGCTCGATTACTACACGCGCACAACATTCGAATTCACGCACGGTGGACTCGGCGCGCAAAGCGCGTTACTGGGCGGCGGCCGATACGACGGATTGTCAGAAGCTCTAGGTGGGCCGAAGGCGCCGGGCATCGGATTCGCGCTGGGGTTGGATAGGTTTGTGATTGCGCTGCAGAGTGAGACGCAGAGCGCTCAGACTCCTTCGGTGAAAGCGTTTATCGCGCCGCTCGGAGATGGCATGAATGCGGCCGCGGCAAAGCTGGCGCGGGAGTTGCGGGCGCAGGGTGTCGCGTTGGATCTTGGAGATGAGAGCTTTCGGCTGAAGAAATCGTTTGAAGCGGCGGAAAGAGCCGGGGCACAGTTTGTGATCATCGTCGGAGAGAATGAAGTGAAAGCGGACGCGTTTGCAGTGAAGGATATCAAGAGTGGAGAGCAGAGGACGGTTGCGAGGGCAGAGCTTGTGCAAGCTCTCAAGGCAAATCCATAAGAGAACCTCAGCGGCTAAAGCCGTCTCTTAAGCAGCTGAACGGCACGGCTAAAGCCGTGCCCCTTCAAAGCGATTCCAGGCTTGTAATCGTAAGAGCATAAACAGTTGGACGGCACGGCTGAAGCCGTGCCCCTTCAAGACTTGTTATCCTAAGAACCGAATTTATCCGTGTTCATCCGCGTTAATCTGCGGCTAGAAAGAATTATGCAACTTGATTTCTTAGGCGATCTGAAACGTACACACACCTGCGGGGCGCTTCGTGCGTCCGATGCGGGAAGCACCGTCGTTGTAATGGGATGGGTCAACCGGCGCCGTGATCTGGGCAACCTGATCTTCGTGGACCTGCGCGACCGCACCGGACTCACGCAAGTGGTCTTCAACGCCGAGCAAAGCAAAGCGATTCATGAGAAGGCGAGCACGCTGCGATCGGAGTTCGTGATCGCCGTGACCGGCAGCGTGAAGAAGCGCGAGCCGAACACCATCAACAAGAACATCCCTACGGGCGAGATCGAAGTGGTGGCTTCAGAGTTGCGCATCCTGAATGAAGCGAAGACCCCGCCGTTTTCGCCTAGCGACGACGCGACATCCACGATCGCTAATGAAGAGACGCGATTGAAGTATCGTTACATCGACCTGCGCCGTCCGCAGATGCAGGCCAACATTGAGCTGCGTCACAAGGTAGCGCTGGCCATCCGCAATGATCTGGCGGCGCGCGGATTTTTCGAGATTGAGACGCCGTTCATGACGCGCAGCACGCCGGAGGGCGCGCGCGATTACCTAGTCCCCAGCCGCGTGCATCCGGGGCAGTTCTATGCGCTGCCGCAGTCGCCACAGTTGTTCAAGCAGATATTGATGATCTCCGGCTTCGATAAATATTTTCAGATCGTGCGCTGCTTCCGCGACGAAGACCTGCGCGCCGACCGTCAGCCGGAGTTCACGCAGATCGATCTGGAGATGACGTTTCCGCAGCAGGAGCGCGTCTTTGAAGTGGTGGAAGGATTCTTGACGGCAGCGTTCAAAGCGGCTGGGCATGATCTCAAGACTCCGTTTCCGCGCATGACTTACGACCAGGCGATTGCACAGTACGGCAGCGACAAGCCCGACTTGCGGTTGCCGGCGATGACCGATGTCCGTGAGACATTCACTCCGGAGCAGTTGGCAACGCTGCAGATCGATTCGTCGCTGCCGGTGATGTGCGTGCGCGTCCCGAAGGTGGGAGAGCTGTCACGCAAGGAGCGCGACGAGATTAAAACGCTCGCGTCGAACAAGAATGGCGCGAAGATTCTGGAAGATTTCAAGCGGCTGGAGAAGTCGTTTCCGGAAGCGGTCGCGAAAATTCGCGAGAAATGCGGCGCGCAAGCAGACGATTTGATGGTGCTGGTCGCTGGCGGAACTACGCCGCAACCGCATCCCTCCGAGGGTGGCGTGAAGCCAGAGGTCAAGCAGCACGACCACGCAGTCTTCACCGCGGCAGGCGCGCTGCGTCTGGCGCTGGCGCAGAAGTACGCCGAGAAACATAAACTGTTCGAGCGCTCGGGCGATACGGACAAAGACTTCCGCTGGCTCTGGGTAACTGACTTTCCCATGTTCGAGTACGACGCAGAAGGCGGACGCTGGGCGGCGGCGCACCATCCGTTCACGTCGCCACATGAGCAGGATTTGATCAGCGGCAAGCTGGAATCCGATCCTGGAGCAGTGCGCGCGCTGGCCTATGACGTTGTGCTGAACGGCACGGAGTTGGGGTCGGGCAGCATCCGCATCCATCAACAGGAGATTCAGAAGCAGATCTTCCGCGCGCTGGGCATGACGGACGAAGAAGCCCGGTCGCGCTTCGGATTTTTCCTGGAAGCGCTGGAGTACGGCACGCCTCCGCACGGAGGAATTGCGCTAGGACTCGACCGCATTGTGATGATCCTCGCCGGCGGCGACAGCCTGCGTGAAGTGATCCCGTTCCCAAAGACGGCGCAAGCCAAAGACCTGATGGTCGATGCACCAACTCCCGTGAGCGAGGCGCAGTTGAAGGAATTGGGGATTGCTGTTAGGCACGAGCGTTAGGTGCGAGTGTCAGGCGCGAGCCAAAACCTTTAAACACAAAGGGCACAAAGGATACAAAGAACACTAAGAAGGCTTTGGTTTTTCACAAGGCTTGAATTCGTCTTCTCGCCTTCGCGCCAAAACAAAGCTCTGCATGACAGAGATTCTCTTCTCGCATCTACTGCGGTTTGCCGATGAAGCCGTGGTCTCCGGCGGTGGTTCCGTCAACCGTGCTGAATATTCCAACAACCACTCCGCTATTGTTCGTGTCTTGAGCCTGAACGTTGGTTGAATCAGGCACGACGATATCGAAGAAACTGCTGCCGCTCTTGAAGAATCCCGAAACCGGCTTTGATGTGGTTGCTGTCCACAGGCCCGTGATCTGATCGGTGTCGTTTAAGCCGTAGGCTTCGGTGTC
>JAOAPH010000137.1 GCA_025462835.1 Candidatus Angelobacter sp.
ATTCCATTGCGGACAGCAACGGGTCACTCGGCGTGCCGATAGTGTCCGTGTATCCCATACCAGCTTTCAGCTTTTGGCCAACAGTAATGGCTTGAAAGGTCATCCCCAAGATCGCTGGAACCGGTGCTGCTTTCGCCCCGGTATGGTCCTTGCCATCGATCTGATTGAGTATTGCGCGGAGACGAAGATCGTCGAAGGCCTTTATCTTCTCCAGGCTTTTTGACGAAGCGTTGAAATGCAATTCTGGCGTGAATAGGTCGTCGACGCCATGTCCGGAGGGCCCATTAACAATTTCATAGCCGGGCTGCTTATCGGCCCACGCAGTCCAAAGACCTGCTTTCTTTATTACTTCGAAGATCGTGTTCACTCGGAGCAAGTCGTGCGGAAACACCGGCACGCAGCCACGACTGCCGTCCAAGGGAACTTTCTCCGGACTAATACCGCCGCCACCGTCAAATGCATCCGGATTGATATCAATGCTTTCGTCGAGCAGGATTGCGGTTCCTTTGGTTGCGCACTTCGATCCCGGTGGAGAAAGCGCCCGGTCATAACTAGTCTCGTAGTAAATGCCCGTGGAGAATGGCGTACCTCCGGTGACCATCGACAATATCCCCGGGAACGAATCAGAAGGCATCGTTGTGGAAGCATTGGTGTACGTCAATGCCATGTTCTTCAGCTTTGCAATAGCGGATTGAGGGTGCGACCGGACGTAATTTTCTAGATCGAGAGCATGGAATCCATCAATACCCAGGAGGAGAACGTGTTTCGCTCGAAGCGCTGAAGGATCTATTCGATTGGACCGTTTCGGCGTGATTTGCTTGGGACTTTTAGTTGAACTGTCTTGTGCAATCGCACTTGCGCCAACGCACAAAATGAAAATTGCAATCTTTACTTCTTTCAATATTCCCATGAACCGCGGCTCCACGATTGCTGAATAAACTCACAAGGTTTCGAAGATTAGTTACTTTGGGATCTCCTGGCCCTACCGAAGCTCCTGAAACAATTTGGCTTCGGATGGAATTTGTTTCTTCAGCCCATCGATTATTCCGCGAGCGCGAAGCAATGCAGATGCCTCGCTTTCGCCCGCTTTGCACTGCAGGTTCATGCCGACTATCCCAATCGTCTTTCCGGAACGCTCATATAGGGGCAGCACGATGTCATAAACGTTATCGGGCTTTTGTTGCACCAGCGGATTGCCGCTGGTCATGACTAACATGTCCGGTTCAGACGACTTCTTGCCTAACTTCGACTTTACGTTTGAAGCTATGATCACATTGTCAGAACTTCCGGGCGGAGTCACATGGATTCCCATGCTGACAAGGTCCTTGCGTTTTGCGAACAGATCATCGACCAGCTTCTGCGCATAAGTCCTTTTCTCTTGCCCTTTAACTTCCTGCGCCAATGTACATCCTGCCAAAGCCAAGACCAGCACTGTTAGAATTGCGATTTTTTTCCTCATAATGACCCCATTTCTATTTGAAATGGCCGGCGAAACTGCCGCCGGCCTTTTTGATTTAAAGCGCATTCAGTACCGCCGTGACACGTTCTCGACAGCTACCAAATGGCTTTTACGCCAAATTGGATCTGCCGGGATGAAGTTACAGTCGAGGTGATCAAGCCGGCTCCCGGAACACCCGGCTGCGTCAAGTGGGTGTCGTCGAAAACGATGTTGTTGTCAGTAGGCGGTCCAAAATTCGGGCGATTTAGGATGTTGAATCCTTCCACGCGGAATTGGACGTTTAACTTTTCACCTATGTAATTGTTCTTGATCAGCGAACTATCGACATTCAATAGTCCGGGCCCGATCAATGAGTTCCTTCTGAGATTTCCCATCAAAGTTGTAGGCGACGGATAAGCGAAGCACTCCAGCTTGATGTAATTTGTCACATTCCCAGGATTAACCAGGCTTTCACATCCCGGGGTGGAAAGGCGGTTTGGCAAGGCGCTAGGGCTCGAGGTACCTTGGCCAAGCGGGTCACCACCCAGGAGGACGTTGAACGGGATTCCACTGCTTGCCTGCAGAATTCCACCAAGCTGCCATCCGTGTGCCAGGAAAGCGAGTGCCCCATTGTGCTGTGCGGCGCTACCAGGCTTGCCAAGCTCCCATGTGTAGTGGATAACCACGTTGTGACGCATGTCGAAATCAGAAAGTCCGCGATTTAATCCAATATTGAACGATTGGGGATTGATAAGCGCGTTGCTGAAGGCGTCTGTTCCTACCGAGGTGGAACCAGTGTCAATGCTCTTACTCCAGGTATATGAACCCTGGATTTGGAAACCGTGCGCCATCGTCTTCACTACTTTGGTCTCCAGCGCATGGTAGGTTGAACTTCCATTCCATAACACTGCCCCGATTCGTCCGAAGTTAGGGTTGAGCTTTGTTCCTGATCCCGCCGGGGAAGGATAGAGGTAACCTTGCGGTGTCAGCGTTGGTAACACCGAGTCAATATCCTCAAACGGCGTGGGTTGGTGTACTCCCCGTGATCCTACGTATGCCACCATGGCGGTAAGCCCTGGAGCAACTTCCCGCTGAAGATTAAGGTTCCAGTGCATCACGTAATTCCTGCCCGGGTTTGGCTGGACAAATGCAGATCGCAGGGTATTGGAATTTGCTGAGATGAGCGCGAACGCACCGGACGGGAATGATCCTGCAGGCAGTGAAGTGATATTGCCTTGCTGGAAGAATGGCGCTGTGAACTGAGTAATAAGCTCAAACAAATAAGGTAGTGGCAGTACGTCGAACATACCGAAGCCGGCTCTTACGGCCGTCTTGCCGCTGCCCGTTGGATCCCAACTTAAACCGACACGCGGCTCGAAATTCAGCTTGGTCGGGTTCTTGAAGAAAGGATCACCCAGATGAGGAGCCGTATCCGTGGGTGTAAGTAGCGTTGACAACTTACCATTGACTTCGGTAGGCACAGTGGCCATCTCATAGCGCACACCCAGGTTCACCGTTAGATTCGGCCTAAGACGAATGTCGTCTTGGAAGTACGTAGAGAAGATGCTCTCGCGAATTGATCTGCCTGACAGGTGGCCGGGAATCACTCCCACAAACGATTTCGGCTTATTTAACAAGAACGCTTGCAGCGATCCGAACTTGAACTGTCCATTGGGAGCAGCTACCGCGAAATAATTGTCATCGATCCGCTCGAAACCCACACCAAACTTGAATGAATGTTTTCCGCGTGAGATGAAAGCGTCGTCATAGCCCTGGAACGAAGTGTAATGATAGTTGTGCTGTGAAAATGCGCCTAAGCCTCCGGAGAAGTTTGTCAGACTGGGCACGTTTGTCTGGGGCGCCGCCAATCCGGGCGTGCTTCCAAAGGATGGATCGCCTGCCGCCGCGTTGATTGCCACGGGAGTCTGTCCTTCGAGGGCCACCACTCGGTTGAATCCGAAACGCAACGAGTTCAGAAATTGGGAGCTGAAGTTATGGTCTTCTTCCAGTGTCACCAGATTGCGCTTTGTGGAGTATCCGAACAGCTTGTTGTTCATTTCATCGGGCTGAGAGGTCTGCCCTCGATCAAACAAGTATGTGCCGAACAAACTGTCCTTTTCGGAAATGTAATGGTCGACTCGACTGCTTACGTAGTCTTCTGACGTGATCTGTGGACCAGCGAAACTGAAGATACCAGTATCACCAGGGCCAATGAGCTTTCCATTGGGCAGCGGATAAAAAGCATTTACATATTTGAGAATGACAGGATCGACTGCAATGGCGCCGCTGGAAAGATTTCCCGCTCGTGCCGCAGCCGAAGGAGTTGTAGAGACCTGAGTAATGTTGGTAGTTTGCCGAATTCCTTCGTAATCGGCGAAGAAAAAAGTCTTGTCCTTCCGGATGGGGCCGCCTACTGAGCCACCAAACTGGTTACGTCTGAAGGATGGCTTGGTTGCTCCCGTATCAAAATAGTTGCGCGCGTCGAGCGCACTATCGCGGAAGAACTCGTAACCGGTCCCATGCAAATTGTTTGTCCCTGCTTTTGTCACAGCATTGACGATACCGCCTGAAGAACGGCCGTATTCCGCGGGATATCCGCTAGTAAAGACTGAGAATTCCTGCACGGCGTCGACTCCCAGGTTGACACCTAGCGCGCTTCCGGGAGCCCCGTTCGCATAATCGTTTATGCTGATGCCGTCTAGACGATAGTTGTTCTGCCACGGGCGCCCGCCTGAGATGGTGAGTTGCGAACCTTCTCCCTGCTGTACCCGATTGCCAAGCCCGTTCTCAGTGCGTATTGAGGAAACTCCCGGCTCCAATGTCGCAAGTTGAGTCCAGTCGCGGCCATTCAGTGGAAGCTCCTTGATGCGACGTTCCCCAACCACGCCACTGATCTCAGACGTTCCTAGCTCAACACCAGTCGGAATCGCGGTGACTTCAATCTTTTCCGATGCGTTTCCCACGACCATCGCAATGTTCAATACCTGAACTTCGCCGACGGCGACTTTTATTCCTGTTTGCGTCTGGGCCTTAAATCCGGCCGCTTCAACCGTGATCTGGTAGATTCCCGGAATCAGGCTCGGCGCGGTATAACCACCTGAGTCATTGGAGACAAGTTCGCGGCTTACCGAGGTACCCACGTTTCGGATATTTATTTTGGCGTTCGGTAATGCTGCGCCACTGGGGTCGGTTACAGTACCTTGGATTGTTCCGGCTGCAACCTGAGAGGCTGCGTTAACAACAAGTAGTGAACAAAGCAGAACACAAACTGCTAGACAGAAAACCACGGATTTCTTCGGCATCATGAAGCACCCTCCTGAGGTGTACTTCCAGTTACTTACCTACACTGAATCTAGTAAAAGGCCGAACAACACCACCGCGCTTGGCACTGTTGCAGCCATGACTGCAACTAGCGATGAATAAAATCTTTGGATACGATGTATAAAATGTTTCGATATGAACCGGATTATCTTGTAGACCTCTCAACATTAACGCAAGCTTAAGGGAGAAGTTTTATTTCGGCGGGCAGGAGAAAGTAAATGGGTAGCAAGGCCGGGCGCCTTGCTACCCATCGTTTGAACATCAATTCAGTTACTTATTCACCAATAATGAGAATCGAGATAGAGCCGGGGACTACCGCTGGACGGGGATGCCCATCTGGTTTGCCGGTGAATTTCGCTGATGGCAAATAGATCTGGTGTTTGTCGGGATCCAAGGTCATGGTCTTGGATCCGGGGACGGAATCCATGTTTTGCACGACGCTGTACTTATCTGCTTTACCTTTCTTAAAGATAGCCAGTTTTCCATCGCCGCTGGAAGCGAAAACGTAGCCGGTCTTGGGATCGAAGGCGACCGCATCACAATCATCACCGATCGGCAATGTCTGGATGACTTTCCCGGAATCCGCATTAACGACGGCCAGGAGCTTATTCGCACAAGCCGAGAATAGAGTGCGACTGGCATTGTCGATCGCAAGTCCGGTAGGCTCCTCGCAGGGTGCCAGCGACCATGTAGCTTTGACTTTTCTGGTGGCCGCATCAATCACTGCCAAGGAACTCTTGTCCTCGATATTTACGAACAGGTTCCCGCGATCGTCGTAAACGGTGAACTCGGGCCTGCCACTTAACTTGATGGTGTCAATAACCTTGTGGCTAGCAGCATCGATCACCGTTGACGAGTTATCTTTGCCGTTCTGGACAAAAAGAGTGTGCGTCGCCGGGTGGAAAACGATTGAGTCCGGGTTCCCGCCAGTTTCAATCTTGGCGGTTACCTTCAATGTCTTGAGATCAAATACGGAAACTTTGTTGTCACCACCCTCGCTGATGAAACCCACGCCTAGCTCCGGCGCTAGTGCAATTCCGTGGACTCCCGGTGTATCCGGAATATCTCCTACAACTGCGCCGGAATCGGCATCAAGGACGGCGACATGGGTCGCACGCGACATATATAGACGGCGCGCTTGAGTGTCCACCACGAGATAATCCCACCGGCCGCCTCCATCAAGAGCAAACTTGTTAACCACCTTGAACTTTTTGGCAGCGGTGTCGGCCGCGAATGACATTACGCTGGCTGCAATGATCAGCACGAAAACGATAAGTGTTGAACTGCTTCTAATTCGACGCATTCTGTCTCCTCAAGTGACTTGATGAATCTTGTCGGCTAAAACACAGGGCTTACCATCGTGTGCCATGCCCCGCAACCTACCCGAGCACCATCATGGTTAAGTTATTGTTCCGCACCTTAAGACATCCTTAAAGCCTGCCGAGTTCTATCCTGTTGCGACAATGTACACAGGGCGTGTTACAGCACAATGAATTCCCCCTATTTTTCTGGTTTTAAGGTTTTGTTAATGTCCTGACAAATACAAATATTTGTGGTCTGCTGAATCGAATAAACTAGGAGGTTGTGTGCGCATCTGCCGTATCCTTATTTTGCTTGGAGTGTTGCTTTCCATGGAAGCCGCCTCTTTGTCACAAACCGTTGTAGCTGACGCGTCCGCACCCGCACCAGTCCCGATAGTAATCACGCTTCAGGACGCCATATCCCGCGCGAAAACCAATTCGCCCGAATTTCATGCCGCTCTTACGGAAGAAGGAATCGCACAGCAAGACAAGGTGCTGGCCCGCTCTCTTCTCTTGCCTTCGGTCAATTACAACCAGCAGTTCATTTATACGCAGCCGGTATTGGACAATGCGCCCCGCTTTATCGCGAACAACGGCGTTCACGAATATTTGGCGCAAGGAAATGCACATCAGGAACTGAACGTCGCTGACTTGGCGTTGTACCGCCGCAGCATCGCATTGGCAGAATTATCCCGTGCAAAGGCGCAAATAGCGGCGCGCGGCCTGCTGGTTACGGTCGTACAGAATTACTACGGATTTGTTGTGGCCCAGAGAAAGTACTCGACGGCGCAGATGGCCTCGGCTGAAGCTGCTCGTTTCTTTGACATCAGCCAGAAACTCGAGCGAGGTGGCGAAGTCGCTCATGCGGATACTATCAAAGCGCACTTGCAGTTGAATGATAAAGAGCGGGATTTCCGGGAAGCTGTTCTGGGCCTTGAACGGGCACGCGTTTCTTTGGCGCTATTGATTTTTCCCGATTTCAATCAGAATTTCAGCGTGGTGGATGACCTCCGGCTTCCTGACGGTCTGCCGTCTTACGAGGAAGTCGAGAGGCTTGCCAAGCAGTCCAATCCCGATCTGGCAGTGGCGCTTTCAGCTGTTAAGGCTGGTAATTTCGAGGTCCAGTCAGCAAAGGCCGGTTATTTTCCCGTAGTGGCTTTTGACTATAACTACGGCATCGATGCTTCGCATTTTGCTACCAAGACCGATGGCGTTCGAAATCTCGGTTATTCAGCAGTTGCAACTCTGAGTCTGCCGATCTGGAACTGGGGAGCGACTCATAGCAAGGTAAAGCAAAGCATTCTGCGTCGCGATCAGGCAAAGCTTGAATTGACTTTCGCTCAACGCAGGCTTCTGGGGCAACTGAAACTGCTCTATCAAGAAGCTCAGACTTCCAACGAGGAACTCGACCTTCTCCGGCAATCTGCTCAATTGGCGTCTGAGAGCCTTCGTCTCACGACCCTCCGCTATCAAGGGGGCGAAGCCACTGTGCTCGAGGTAGTGGATGCGCAGAATGCTTTTGCGCTGGCGCGAAACACTTTTGACGATGGAGAGGTACGATACCGTACCGCACTCGCAAATCTACAAACTCTGACAGGTACCTTTTAGACCGATGAACTCAAACAACTCAAGATACTGGATCGCTTTCGCTCTGATTTCAGTGGGCACGGTCATCTCTGGCTGCAGCAAAAAAGAGACTGAGCCTCAACCGCTTGTCGAAGTTCAAGTGGCAAAAGTCGAGTCTAAGCCTCTGACCGAAACCATAGATGCGGATGCGGTCTTGTTTCCAATCCGCCAGGCCGCCATCACTTCCAAGATATCGGCGCCCATCAGCAAGCTTTTCGTGCAGCGCGGAGATCGCGTTCACGAAGGACAGTTGCTGGCGACACTGGAAAATGCCGATATAGCCGCGTCAGTGACGGAGAACCGCGGCGGATTTGAGCAGGCACAGGCGGTGCACGTAACCGCCACCGAAGCCGGTATCCCTGAAGAAACTCAGAAAGCGCAGCTTGATGTGCAACAAGGGAAAGAAAATCTGGATGCGCAGACGAAATTGGTCGAGAGCCGAAGAACGCTGTTCCAACAAGGTGCGTTGCCGCGAAAGGACTTTGACGCTGCCCAAGTTTCCTACGTCCAAGCAAAGGCTCAATTTGAGATCGCTGATAGACATCTAGCTTCGCTCAACGCGATTGGGCGTGGAGCTTCGATCAAGTCCGCGAACGCGCAACTGGCGCAAGCACGCGGTAAGTTTGAAGGCGCGCAGGCGCAGTTGTCGTACACAGAGATTCACAGTCCCATCGATGGATTCGTTACTGAGCGTCCAAACTATGCCGGTGAGATGTCGCCGGCCGGCACCGCTTTGATCACGGTAATGGATACCTCTTCGGTTATCGCCAAAGCGCACATCTCGCAGGTTCAGGCCATGCGACTGAAGGTAAACGACCCCGCGGAAATCGTTGCTGCAGGAGCCGAAAAGCCGGTCGAGGGAAAGGTTACGCTCATCAGCCCGGCACTCGATCCGAACAGCACCACCGTGGAAATATGGGTGACGGCTCTCAACAAGGGGCAACAACTGCGTCCGGGCTCCGCCGTGAGGGTGCAAGTGAAGACGAAACAAGTGCAGCAGGGGCTCGCAGTCCCACAGAACGCCGTTGTGCAAAATGAGAGTGGTAAAGCGACGGTGTTAGTAGTGGAAGGAGATGTCGCCCATCTCCGTGAGATCCAGACTGGAATCTCAGATGCTACTGCTGGTTTGATTCAAGTAGTCTCTGGGTTGAAAGCCGGAGAAGTGGTGGTGACGGATCAGGCTTACGGATTGCCGGACAAGACCAAGGTAAAGGTAGAAGCCGCAGAAAAACCTGAGCAGCCCGCGGCCAAAGATTCCTCTGGAAAGGAAGAAAAGGACTAAAGTGGCTGCCCCTAAGAATTATTGGTTCTCGGTATACGCAAAACCCGTCATCTTCCTGATTCTCGTGCTCGCCGTCGTAGGCGCGTACCTGGCATTTTCAATTCCCGTCGCTGTCTTCCCCGAGACCAATTTTCCTCGCGTGGTCATCGGAGTGGACAACGGCGTGATGCCCATCGAGCAAATGCAGGTCACTGTCACGCGCCCGATCGAAGAGGCAATGAACAGTATCCCTGGGCTGCAGTCGGTTCGGTCTATCACCAGCCGTGGTTCTGCCGAGATCGATCTGTTTTTCACTTGGCGCGCGGACATGGTGCAAACGCTGCAGTTCGTGGACGCCGCTCTCTCGCGTGCGCAGGCTACGTTGCCGCCGACAGCAAAGATCGAGACCCATCGGCTTACCTTCGCTAGCTTTCCTATCCTTGGCTACAGCCTTACTTCGGATTCAATTCCGCAAACTAAGCTTTGGGAGATCGCGACCTACGAGATTAAGCCCCGTTTAAACAGGCTCACCGGCGTGGCAAGCATCGTCGTCCAGGGAGGCAAGGAGCCGGAATATCACATCACTCCCAATCCTGCGAAGCTGCAGATCGCAAGTATCACCGTGCCAGACTTGCTTGCCGCGGTGGCCCGCAGTAACACTATCGATTCGCCTGGATTGTTCCAACAGAATCACCAACTCGTTTTGGGACTCGTCAGCGGGCAGGTGCATTCCCCGGAAGAGTTGGCGCAAATCACTGTCAAGACAACGGCCGCAGGAGTGCCAGTCCGCATAGGAGATGTTGCGAGTGTAGGCGAGGGAGTAAAGCCGGTGTACACCATCGTTACTGCGAATGGGAAACCGGCAGTTCTGATCAACATAAACCGCCAACCGGACGGCAACACTGTTCAGGTGGCAGATGAAGTCGCAGCTGAGATTGCGAACATCAAAGGGACTTTGCCGCCTGGAGTACAACTGATTCCTTACTATGATCAATCCGGGTTGGTGCGCGACTCCATAAACAGCGTTCGCGACGCAATCATTCTTGGCTTGATCCTTGCTTCCGCTGTGCTTGTTCTCTTTCTCCGCGATTGGGGAAGCTCACTTGTCGCTGGACTGGTTATCCCAATCACCATCTGCATAACGTTCATCTGCCTGAAGGTGCTCGGAGAAAGCTTCAACCTGATGACCTTGGGCGGTCTCGCGGCGGCGGTCGGGTTGGTGATCGATGATGCCATTGTTGTCGTTGAAAACATCGTTTTGCATCGAGATAGCGGACAAGACCGTTTCGAAGCCATTCGCAGTGCGCTTGCTGAAATAACAGTCCCGCTCGTTGGCTCAACGGTTACTCCCATTGTTGTCTTCTTGCCTCTCATCACCATGGAAGGTGTGATTGGGGCGTTCTTCAGGGCACTCGCCATCACTATGTCAGTGGCATTGGTCACGTCATTGGTGCTGGCGCTTACGTGGACGCCGAACCTCAGCCTCTTTTTCATCCGCCGGAAGTCGGATAAAGCGGAACAGGCTTACACGGAAGACAATCATCTGGAACGACTACTGGCAGCTGAAGAAGCCACACTTTCCGGCCGATTCGGCAAAGTAGTGAAGTTTTATGAACGTCTCTTGAAGTGGAGCTTGGAGCGGCCGAAGTGGATTGCGCTGGGCTGCGCCCTGTTAGTGGTCCTTTCGTTCTTCTGCTACCAAGCACTCGGAACTGACCTGCTGCCAAGCATGGACGAGGGCGGATTTATTGTGGATTACCTGATGCCCGCAGGCAGTTCGCTGGCCGAAACGAACCGTGTGGTCTCACACGTAGAAGAAATAATTCGCTCCGCGCCGGAAGTGGAAAGCATGTCCCGACGAACGGGATTGCAGTTAGGGTTGGCCGCTGTTACTGAAGCGAACAGAGGCGATATCGCTGTAAAGCTAAAAGCGGATCATAAACGAGACACAGAGGAAGTGACGAGCGACTTGCGTGCACAGATCCAGGAGGCCGAACCCGCGCTCAAAGTAGAGTTCGTAGAAGTCTTGGCCGACATGATCGGCGACCTCTCCAATGCGCCCGAACCCATCCGCATCAATCTCTTCGCTCAAAACCCGGATGAATTGGCAAAGTGGGCACCCCAGATCGCAGAGGCCATCGGGAAAGTGCCCGGCGTAGTAGATGTCCTGAATGGCATTGAAGATACAGTCAGCGGGCCTGCCGTAGCATTCCAGGTCAATCCTGCTGTTGCTGCGCGCTCTGGATTTACTCCCGAAGAAATAGCCGTCGACTCCGCAGCTTTGGTCGAAGGAGCCCCTTCATCCACCCAGATGATCGTTGGTGGCAAACCCTACAGCATCCGTGTACGCGTTGCTGGCGCTGACAAAATGAACAGCGACCAGTTAAGCAATATGTTGTTGGTCAGCAGTACAGGAAAGACGGCGACACTAGGATCACTGGCCAGTGTTGTTAATGTGCCGGGGCAAACCGAGATACGACGTGAGAACCTTCAGCGCGTGGTCTCCGTGATCGCCCGGCTTGAAGGTGTCGATTTAGGGACGGGCGTAGCAAAAGTTCAAAAAGTAGTGTCCGATTTGCACGTGCCACCGTCGATTCGCCTGGAGTACGGCGGGACTTACCAGGAGCAGCAGAAGTCATTTCGCGAACTCGGCACAGTGCTGGCTCTTGCTGTCATATTTATCTTCGGAGTGCTGCTCTTTGAGTTTCGCAGTTTCGCCGCTCCAACTGCCATCATCGCCTCCGCAGTACTGTCTACTTCGGGCGTGTTGCTGGCACTGCTTATCACCCGTGTGACTTTTAATGTTGCGTCATTCATGGGCTTGATCATGGTGGTAGGGATCGTTGCCAAGAATGGCATCCTGCTCCTCGACGCCGAAACCAAATTCCGCGCCTTCGGAATGAACCCAGAGGAAGCCATGATCCAGGCAGGCCGGAGGAGATTACGCCCAATTGCCATGACAGCGCTCGCGACCATTGCAGGCATGCTTCCGTTATCATTCGCGATCGGCGCCGGATCTCAGATGCTTCAACCACTGGCGATCGCGGTCATCGGAGGAATATTGATCTCAATGGCCTTATCGCTTCTGGTTACTCCCGCGGTGCACTTCTATCTGAACCGTTCTGATGCTAAAGGTGAAAGTATTTCAGCCTCGATCGGGTCCTGATTCTGCTGTAGCAACTCAGGATAGAAATCGCTTATAGCCTTGCGGCGTCCCAAGGTACAGATGTTAAAGC
This sequence comes from Candidatus Angelobacter sp., assembly GCA_025462835.1. Lineage (GTDB taxonomy): Bacteria > Acidobacteriota > Terriglobia > Terriglobales > Acidobacteriaceae > JAICLA01. The sequence continues at coordinate 12,184 of JAOAPH010000137.1, forward strand.
TGCGCCTGTTGTGCCTTCAGTTAGTTTTAAGGTTTGCCCGATATACTTCTCTAATGCGCGGTATCCTAGCGGCAATCATTCTTTTTTCTTCCCTGCTTCACGCTCAGCGGCCCATCGCCGCTCTGGAGGGATTGGTCCAAGATTCCACCGGCGCAGTCATTCCCGATGCAACTGTGGTTCTGAAGGCGATCGACGAAGCTGCCCCGATCCTCACTACGAAAACGGATGCAGGTGGTAAATTTCGATTGCGTTCAATCACTCCTGGCGCGTATCGCGTGACTATAAACCGGGAAGGATTTCAACCGGCAGATAAGACAGTCGAGATTGCCTCTGGAAAGCCAACAGTAATAACAGTGGTTTTGCCCGTTGCAACCGTAAATCAAAATCTTGACGTGGTTGACGACGAGAATAGAGTTGCAGCGCAGAGTGCCGCAAATCAGGACAGCGTTAATGTGGACCAGAAGGCGCTGGAAGGCCTGCCCATCTTCGATCAGGACTATGTTTCCACCCTGCAAAGCTTTCTGGATCCATCCGTTATCGCCACAGGTGGAGTTTCCCTGGTTGTGGACGGGATGGAGGCAAACCGCGTGGGCCTCTCCCCCTCGGCAGTTGAGCGTGTGACGATCAACGACGACCCGTATGCGGCTGAGTATTTTCGTCCGGGTCGTGGCAGGATTGAAGTCATTACGAAACAGGCTGCTCCTCAGTACCACGGCACCTTCAATTTCATCTTCCGTGACTACCACTTAAATGCGTCGGATAGATTCGCCAGTTCAAAGCCACCTGAGCAACGCCGGATCTTTGAAGGTTCATTGATTGGGCCGATAGGGAAAAGCGGGAAGACGTCATTCCTCATCTCTGGCAATCGCGCAGAGGAAGACTTAGAGGCCGTGATCTTCGCGGAAAACGCTTCGGGACAAATAACGGGCAACGTAGCCACTCCGCAAAGAAATACGGACTTTGCCGGACGCATTTCGCATGTCCTTGATGATAATCACAATATTGCTCTTCAATACAGCTTTCATCAGGACAGCACGCAAAACCAGGGCGTGGGTGGTGTTGTTCTGAATACCGCAGGCACCAATGTAAGCTCGCGCGAGGACCAATATCAATACACGGATAATCTGATCATTTCGCCCAATCTTCTGAGTCAGCTTCAAGTCCGCTTTGAGACAAATCACGACCTGACTGAGAGTACAGACCCCAACCAGAAGATCGTAGTACTGGACAGTTTTACCGGTGGTGGCGCACAGACGAACAGGCTTCGCACTGAGAAGGACATCCGATTCAACTGGATACTTACATGGACGAAGAAAAAGCACACGATCAAGGCTGGGATAAATATCCCAAACATAAGTCGCAGACTTCTTCTCGACTCCAACAATGCGGCGGGCACCTTCTTTTTTAGTGACCTTTCAAGTTTCTCGGCAAACCTTCCGTATGCCTTCACGATTCAACAAGGCAACGGCAGAGTCGTCTATAAGCAGGATGAGATGGGCGGGTTCGTTCAGGATGAGATCAAAGTAAAACCTAACCTCTCAGTGATGCTGGGCCTTCGCTACGATTGGCAGAACGCCTTTAGGGACGATAATAATTTCGCTCCTCGTGTTTCATTCGCCTACGCTCCCGGAAAATCCCGCAAGGTTGTGCTCCGTGGTGGTACCGGGATTTTTTACGATCGCACAGGGGGAAATCCTATCTCGGATCTAGCTCGCTTTGATGGCGGCCATTTAAGCAGCTATGTCATTACGAATCCTTCGTATCCCAACGCTTTTCAGAATGGGATCTCCCTTTCTGGCCAACCGACCAACAGGGTTGTATTGTCACCGGACGCAGCGATACCAGCCACAGTTCAATACAGCCTGAACGTGGAGAGACAGATCGGAAGGGCAACCGTGTCCGCGGGATACCGCGGTTCACAATCCTTCAATGTGTTTCGTTCCCGCGATATCAATGCACCGCAAGCACCGAACTTTCTTGCGAGACCTGATGCCACACTCGGCACCGTCCGCCAGATTGAATCCACAGGACGTCAACAGTCGAACGCGTTGGAATTTAGTCTGAAGGGAAAGATCAGCCGCTTTATCAGTGGACAAGCACAGTACACGTTCAGCAAGACACTGAACGACACTAGTGGTATCGCATTTTTTCCGGCGAACAGTTTTGACCTTTCTGGAGAGTGGGGCCGCGCAGATTTTGATCAGCGCCACCGGTTGAATCTGCTGGAAGTCATCAATGCCGGAAAGTTCTTTAATCTTGGCGTAGGCATAACCCTTGCCTCAGGTAAGCCCTACACGGTTACTACCGGCCTTGATCTAAATCGCGATGGGTTGGCCAATGAGCGACCCTCGGGCGTAAGCCGTAACAGCGCCAATGGGCCCGGCTATGCCGATATCGACTTGCGATGGTCCCATGACTTCAAGCTGGTCGCATCGCGAAAGGAAAAGAGTCCTGTTGCCACCATCGCATTCGACGCGTTCAACATATTCAATCGCTCGAATTTCGTGACGTTCATCGGCAACCAGCGTTCCCCATTTTTCATGCAACCGATTGCGGAACTGCCATCTCGCAGATTGCAAATGACGGCCCGGTTCAAGTTTTAGAATCGTAAGGTCAGTGGCTGTAGTCGAAGCGACGGATGGTGGCCGTAATGACGATCAGCGCGATCCTCGTTTCTTCCAATCGTTCGAAACTCACGCGCACTGCTAAGTGACGAGTCGGGAATTTTCTTCAGTAAGGCTTCCCGTGACATCAATGAAGATGTCAGCAACAATCGGCAGTGCGAGACGGATCCTGCGATCAAGGTCATCCATCGCTCTAGTGAGCTGTTCGATATTCATGAGTTTCGATGGACGGACTTTGGCCATGACAATCACCTCCTCAGGCCCCGAGTACATTGCACGAAGCGACAAGATTTCTTCGATCGCCGGGTCCTCTTCAATCATTTCGTGCAATTTCTGCAAGAGCGGCAGAGGGAGGGAACGCCCCACCAGGAAATCCGCTAACGGACGTGCCAGGCCGAAAGCAGTGACCGCGAGCAATAGCCCAATGACAAGCGATGCCAGAGAGTCCGGCACGCTCGATCTTAAGATCTTGCTGAGGAGGAGACCGATGGCAGCCACGAAAACACCGATCAGCGCAGCGCTGTCCTCAACGGCAACCGCGCGCACAACGGGATCGCTGGAGCGGAAGATATAGCGCCATACACTCATTCCATATTCTCTTGCTTGGCTGCTTGCCTGCCGCATGCTCTGCAGCCAAGAGACTCCGTCCGCCGTGAACGCGATGCCAAGAATGATCCACGCCGTAAGGCCTCCAGTCACCGGGTGGCGCGCCTTGAGCTCTGCAATCGCCATGGCGATGGAAAGGCAGCCGCCGATCAGAAATGACGAGATCGCGGCCATGAAGGCCCAGAGGAATCCTTCGCGGCCGTGGCCGAGAGGATGAGCGGCGTCTGCAGGTTGGCCGGCACGATGAAGGCCGATGGCGAGAAAGATCTCGTTCACCGAGTCGGCGGCGGAGTGGGCAGCTTCGGCCAGCATCCCGGTGGACCCGGAAACTAGTCCGCCGATCAGCTTTGCAATCGCGATGATGATGTTCGCAATGAGCGCAATCACTATAGTGCGCTCACTACGCCCTTCCGCGGCTCTCCGCAGAGCTGTGGCAGATCGTTGTTGGGGCGTGATTCGAACCATTGAAAGCCGCGCTCAAAATGCTGACCGACAGAAGGATTCGGGAGGGCCGAACAGGAATCCCGCCCTCTTCATTCTGTCGTAGCGAAAACTCATACGCTTTCAGATGCTTCTATATCTGCAGTCGTACGATGAGGAAACAATGGTCACCTCGACAAAGCCCCCGGCCCTGCTATTCGATCTGGACGGCACACTAGTTGATAGCGTCTACCAGCATGTGCTCGCGTGGCGGGAGGCCCTTGAACGCGCTGGGATTGAATTGTCCGTGTGGCGGATCCACCGCCGTATCGGCATGAGTGGCGGCTTGTTCGTCAGTGCGCTCCTCAGCGAGACGTCAAACGTAGTGAGCTTTGAGCAGGCAGAGAAGGCGCAAAGGTTTCATGCCGAGGCCTACGCTCGAGAAGTCTCCCAGATACGGCCGCTGCCCGGTGCGCGGGAATTGTTGGCGGCCCTTAATGACGAGGGCATCCGCTGGGCGATCGCTACAAGTGGCCGGATGGACAGCGCGCGTCCCGCCCTTGATGTGCTGGGCGTTCGCCCGGATGCTGTCGTGATCACCCGCGATCAGGTAATGCACGCGAAGCCTGATCCTGACCTGTTTTTAGCAGCGGCGGAACGCCTCGGCGCAAACATCCATGAGTCGATCGTCATCGGCGACAGCGTATGGGACCTGCTGGCGGCGCAACGCGCACGGGCGCTTGGCGTGGGACTGCTTTCAGGCGGCTACGGAGACGACGAACTTCACCGCGCCGGAGCCTATCGCGTTTATCAGGATCCCTACGATCTACTGTTGCACTTGTACGAGATCGGAGTGCGAGTCACCGAGATGGATTCGCTCACGAGGCGCAAATGCGCGGCTTGAAACGGAGCACGACATGAACAAAATTCCAGAAACGATGCGAGCAGCGGCCATTGATCGCTTCGGTGGCCCCGAAGTGCTCACCGTCCACACACTTCCCGTGCCGGAGATCGATGACAACGAAGTGTTGATCGCGGTTCATACTGCTGGTGTGGGCAGATGGGACGCGGACATGCGCGCAGGTTGGCTGCCGGACGGCGAACAGCCGCACTTTCCGCTCGTACTCGGGACCGACGGCTCCGGCCACGTCGCAAAAGTGGGATCACGAATCCGCCGTTTTAAGGTTGGTGAAGAGGTCTATTCATACAGCTTTGCGAATCCAAAGGGTGGTTTCTATGCCGAGTACGTGGCTGTCGTTGCTGAAAAAGTCGCGCATACGCCAAACGGACTTGATCTCGAGCACGCTGGAGCGATTGGGACCATCGGACTTACTGCACTTCAAGGCATCGATGACGCGCTGCACTTGAAGAAAGGTGAGAGTGTCATCATCCATGGCGCTAGTGGTGGGTTGGGAACGCTTGCCGTCCAGTTCGCAAAATTGCGTGGCGCTCGCGTTCTAGGTACCGCGAGCGGCGATGACGGCATGAATCTCGTGCGCACGTTGGGTGCCGATGTTGCGGTCGATGGCAAACGCGAGGACGTCACCGCGGCAGCGCGCAACTTCGCGCCGGACGGAGTGGACGCAATCCTCGCAACCGTCGGTGGAGATTCGCTCGAGCGCTGCATCGACGCGGCCAAACGCGGCGGTCGCGTGGCCTATCCCAACGGCGTTGAGCCTACACCAAAGAAGCGACCCGGCATCAAGTTTGTCGCTTACGACGGCACCCCGGGCGTCCGCGAATTCGAGCACTTGAACAAAGCGATTGAAGAAGCGAAGCTCCAGGTCCCAATCGCTGCCGCGTTCAAGTTGGAACAAGCGGCAAAGGCGCACGAACGCCTCGCACAGGGGCATGTGCTAGGGAAAATCGTGCTTCGGATTCGATAGAGAAAATGTTGGGAAGTTCGACTCTCAGCAGAGACAACCATTAGAAAGGCTCCTGAATCTCCTCGAAAGGGGGCCCTCTTCTCCTCTGACCTTCAACTCCAGCGCTGAAAGAGCGCTCATCTAATGCTGCCCACCTTGAGCACAGCCAGTTCGGCAGGCCTTGAACGCAAGCGGATCCATGTACGCGGCATCGTTCAAGGAGTGGGGTTTCGTCCTTTTATATATAACCTGGCTCGCGGAATGGGATTGAGCGGCCACGTCTTGAATTGTTCGTCCGGCGTCTTCATTGAGGCTGAAGGAACTAGCGCTGCGCTGCTTGAGTTTATCGGGCGGATCTCATCTGAGGCCCCGCCGCTCGCACACGTTGAAAACATCTCTGCGGAGCAGTTGGAGATTTGTGGAGTAGAAGGATTCACAATCCTCAACAGCGTCGAGGAATCGGGTGAGTTTGTGCTCGTTTCTCCCGATGTAAGTACTTGCGAACACTGTTTTCGCGACTTCACTGATCCCGCCAATAGAAGATACGGATACCCTTTCACGAACTGCACGAATTGCGGCCCACGATACACCATTATTCAGGACATACCCTATGACCGGCCGAAGACGACAATGGCCGGCTTCAAAATGTGCGCGGATTGCCAGGCCGAGTATCACGACCCCGCGAATCGTCGTTTTCATGCGCAGCCGAATGCTTGTCCCGTGTGCGGCCCTGCGCTGGCGCTCGCCAATCAGAAGTCGTTCGCGCCGGAAAACGGGCATGGGTTCGCTTCCGGCGGACTGAATCTCTCCATTCTCCGCGATGTTCGTCAACTGTTGCGGCAAGGAAGCATCGTCGCGATACGAGGCCTTGGCGGTTTTCAGTTGGCCTGCGACGCCCAAAATGAAGAAGCCGTTCGTCTTCTGCGCAACCGCAAGCGCAGAAGCGACAAGCCGTTCGCGGTGATGGCGCGTGACATCGCAGCGGTCGAGAGTTTTTGCATTGTTTCGGATGATGATCGCAAAGCGCTGATGAGCCTTCAAAGGCCGATTGTGATTCTTCAGAGGCGGCCTGACTCCGAGGCGGCGATTCCCGCGGATGTTTCGCCTCACGACAATACTCTGGGAGTGATGCTGCCTTACACTCCGCTGCATCATCTTTTGTTTGGCGAGTCGCCCGATTCTCCCTCGGAATTCACCGCGCTGGTGATGACCAGCGGCAACATCAGCGAAGAGCCCATTGTCACGAAGAACGACGAGGGTTGGCGCCGGCTGCACTCCGTTGGCGACTGGTTTCTGCTTCACAATCGCGAGATTTACATGCGGCTGGATGACTCCGTCGTCCGCACCTTTGAGGGAAAGACGAGAGCGTTGAGGCGGTCGCGCGGTTTCGTTCCGCACCCGATCAATCTTGGTATGGATATGCAGGAGGTCCTTGCATGCGGCGCGGAGTTGAAGAACACGTTCTGCTTGACCAAGGAACGCTATGCGATCCTCAGCCAGCATATAGGCGACATGGAGAACTTCGAGACCCTCGTCTTCTTTGAAGAGACCCTCAACAATTTAAAGAAGCTCTTCCGAGTTGAACCAAAAGCGGTCACCTATGATCTGCATCCGGACTACCTCAGCACAAAATTTGCTTTGAAGATGGACGGGCTACCCAAGATCGGGGTGCAGCATCACCACGCGCACATCGCCAGCTGCATGGCCGAGAACGGGCTGCGGGAAAAAGTGATCGGCGTCGCGTTCGATGGGACGGGCTATGGAACGGACGGCCAGGTGTGGGGCGGAGAGTTCCTGGTCGCTGACTACACGGGATTCGAGCGGCGGGCGCATTTTCGATACGTCCCAATGGCGGGCGGCAACGCAGCGGTCCGTGAACCGTGGAGAATGGCGTTGAGCCACTTGTACGACGCATCCGCCTCACATGATCTGGATCTCGCGATATATAGAGAGGTTGAATCGAAACGACTATCGCTGGTTGAGAACTTGATCACTCGCCGCATCAACACGGTTCAGACCTCTTCGTGTGGACGGCTTTTCGATGCAGTGGCTTCGATCATTGGCTTGCGGCAGGAAACAAATTTCGAAGGCCAGGCCGCCATCGAGCTCGAACAGATCGCGATGAACGGAGTAGATGAAGCGTACCCGTTTGCGATTGATGACTGCGAGCCGTGGCAGATTGATACCCGACCTGTTATCGAAGCCATTGTCGGTGACCTCAAGCGGAATAAACCGGCGACGCACATTTCCGCGGCGTTCCATAACACTCTTGCCGAGATCATCGTGGAAGTCTGCCGGCGGATTCGTAGTCGCGACGGCATTAGGAACGTTTGTTTGAGCGGTGGCACCTTCCAAAACATGTACCTGTTGCGGCGTGCAGTGGCGGGCTTGCGCAGTGGCGGCTTTGAAGTATTCCTCCACGCTGAGATCCCGCCTAACGACGGCGGCATCTCACTTGGACAGGCGGTGATTGCCAACGAACGACTCCGACGGGAAGGCTGATATGTGCTTGGGAATTCCGGGAAAGATTTTGGACATCTACGAAGCCCGAGAGCTTCGCATGGCAAAGGTGGAATTCGGCGGCATTGTTCGCGAGGCTTGTCTTGAATACGCTCCCGATGCCAAGGTCGGGGATTACGCAATCGTCCACGTTGGTTTCGCCATCAGTACCGTGAACGAAGAAGAAGCCCGACGCACTTACCAGTTGCTTGAAGAGATGGACCAGCTCACCGAACTCGGTGCGCCGATGATCGAAGACAAAGACGACTCGACTGGAGGTAAGGTCACGTGAAGTATGTTGACGAGTACCGGAACCATAAGGTCGCAAAGAAAGTAGTTGACGAGATCCGCAGGATTCAGACCCGGCCTTGGGTGATCATGGAGGTTTGCGGAGGGCAGACACATTCGATCGTTAAGCATGGGTTGGATTACCTGCTTCCCGAAGGGATTGAACTTGTTCACGGGCCCGGATGTCCGGTGTGTGTCACATCCCTGGAGATGATCGACAAAGCGCATGCGATTGCCCGCCACCCGGATGTTATTTTCTGCTCCTTCGGCGACATGCTGCGTGTCCCTGGCTCGCAAGCAGATTTGTTCACCTTGAAATCACAAGGCGCGGATGTGCGCGTCGTTTACTCGCCTCTTGATTGCCTGAAGATCGCGCGTGCCAATCCGGAAAAGAAAATCGTCTTCTTCGCCATCGGCTTCGAGACCACCGCGCCCGCCAATGCCATGCTCGTGTGGCGCGCAAAGAATGAAGGGCTGAAGAATGTCTCCATTCTGGTTTCACATGTGCTCGTGCCGCCTTCGATTGCGGCGATATTGCAGTCGCCTCAGAATCGTGTGCAGGCGTTTCTCGGCCCCGGCCACGTTTGCGCCATCATGGGATATCGCGAGTACGAACCGCTGGTCGCCAGATACAAGGTGCCTATCGTCATTACCGGTTTCGAACCATTGGATCTCCTCGAAGGCACCCTCTACACCGTTCGGCAATTGGAATCGGGCCGCGCTGATCTCGAAAATCAGTACGTGCGTGCGGTGAATCGTGAAGGCAACAAGCCTGCGCAAAAACTGATCTGGCAAGTCTTTGACATCTGCGACCGCAAGTGGCGGGGCGTGGGCTCCATTCCTAAGAGCGGCTATAAATTGCGATATGAATTCCGCGATCATGATGCCGAGCGGTTGTTTGAAGTCGAAGAGATCGACACGAAAGAGTCCCAGCTCTGTATCAGCGGACAAATCTTGCGCGGCATCAAGAAGCCGCATGATTGCCCAGCCTTCGGCAAGGAATGCACTCCGCAACAACCTTTAGGGGCGACGATGGTTTCTGCTGAAGGAGCCTGCGCTGCTTATTACGCTTACGGCAGGCATTTGAAAAGGGAAGATCTGGTGCAGGTGGCATGAGCGTCGGGCAGAGAGTACCGGAGAACGTTGCGCAACTCGGAATGCGCGAACGCGTGATGCGTAAGTGTCGCGAGTCCGTCGAGGTGAAGGGAAAGTTTTTTGACTCCTATGCTGACCGTATTGGCGAACTCTGCCAGAAGATGGCAAAGCAGTTTGAAAGCGGCCACAAGCTCTGGGTCATGGGCAATGGCGGGAGCGCCTGCGATGCTCAGCATGTGGCTGTCGAGTTCGTCCATCCGATCATCGAGAAGCGCCGCGCATTGCCGGCGCTGGACTTGGTAAGCGCAATCCCGGTTGTTACCGCGATATCCAACGATAAGGACTTCGCCAAAGTGTTCGTCGATCAATTGCAGATCTGGGGACATGAGGGCGACATGGCACTGGCGATTTCCACCAGTGGACAGTCTCCGAATCTGATTTACGCGTTGGAGATGGCGCGGGAGAAGGGAATGCTGACTATCGCTTTCTCCGGAAAAGACGGAGGCCGAATGGCCGACGTTGCGGAATATTGCTTCACCGTGCCCAGCTTCAGCATTCATCGCATTCAGGAAAGCCATGTGGCATTGCTGCATATCGTCTGGGACTTGATTCATGTCTCCATGGGCGAGGAGGATGTGCTCTGATGAACTCGCCTCTGCGGTCATTAAATCCCGAAGAAGAAAAGCTGGAAGCCGAGGGGCCGATTCGTGCGGATTTGCTCGGTGCGATTTGTCCTGTGCCGATCCTGGAACACAAGCAGATTGTCCTTGGACACGGCAGCGGTGGCAAGCTGACGTCCGACCTGATCCAAAAGTTTTTCCTGCCGGCATTTTCGAACGAGTATCTCGAGCGGCTTGATGATCAAGCGGTACTTGAGATCAACGGCTCCAGGCTGGCATTCACCACCGACGGATTCGTCGTTACTCCTATTTTCTTTCCCGGCGGCGACATTGGCTCTCTGGCCATCAACGGCACGGTGAATGATTTAGCTATGAGCGGAGCGCGTCCTTTATATATCGCTGCTGCCTTCATTCTGGAAGAAGGACTAGCAACAGAAGATCTGAGGCGCGTGGTGGATTCGATGCGCAAAGCCGCGCAGGAAGCCGGCGTGATGTTGGTGACGGGCGACACCAAAGTAGTCAATCGTGGAAAAGGCGATCAGATATTCATCACGACCACGGGCATTGGAGTGATCGACTCGCCCAGCAGGATCTCGGCCGATCGCGCACAGTCCGGCGATGCCGTGATCTTGAGCGGCTATATCGGAGACCACGGGATTGCGATTATGTCGCAACGGGAGAACCTGGAATTCGAGAGCAACATCGAGAGTGATACAGTTCCGCTTCACGGCTTAGTTGCTGCAATGCTGGAGGCGAGCCCTGAAATTCATGTCTTGCGTGATCCAACGCGCGGCGGCGTAGCTACTACCCTTAATGAAATCGCAGCACGCTCAAAGGCCGGAATCCGGCTGGACGAGAATGAGATTCCCATACGCGAAAGCGTAAAAGGCGCGTGTGAGATTCTGGGTTTGGATCCACTGTACGTCGCCAATGAAGGCAAGCTGCTGGCTTTTGTCGGCCAAAAATCTGCTGAGCCGGTGTTGGAGCGCATGCGGCAACATCCCCTTGGAAGAGACGCGCGCATCATCGGGCGCGTGGTTGCGGAGCATCCCGGCATGGTGCTGATGAAAACTGAGATTGGTGGAACGCGAGTACTGGATGTCATGTTCGGCGAGCAGCTACCCCGGATTTGCTAGTCCGAGTTGCTGGTGGTGCTCGCGACGAAGCTGAGGCACCCCGACAGAATATTTCGAGCATCTAGCCCTGTAGCTCCCCGTTTGAGATCCACATGAGTGCTCTATCACTCACTCCCGCTCAGGCAAGAAGTTCCGAACCACACCTTAATCAAACACAAGGAGAGCACGTATGAGTGCGAATACTCCGATTCCATTCCAGACTAAAACACCACGTCCCGCAGCTCCCAGCGAAGTACACATACTTTGGATCACTGCTGGACTGAGTTGCGATGGCGACACTGTTTCCGTTACAGCCGCGGAGCAGCCCAGCATTGAAGACGTAGTCATGGGAGCAATACCGGGGTTGCCGAAAGTTCATTTGCATAATCCGGTTCTTGCATATGAAGTCGGCGGCGAGTTTATGAAATTTTTCTACGACGCGGAAAGAGGAAACCTCGAGCCTTTTGTTTTGGTCGTTGAGGGCTCAATTCCCAATGAGAGAGTGAAGTCCGATGGCTATTGGGCCGCCATGGGCACTGACCCGAAGACTGGGCAGCCAATCACAACCTGTGAGTGGATTGATCGGCTCGCGCCAAAAGCGCTAGCGGTTGTCGCTGCGGGCACGTGTGCCACTTACGGAGGGATTCACGCGATGGCTGGGAATCCCACCGGGTGCATGGGTTTGGCCGACTACCTGGGATGGAACTGGCGCTCGAAGGCTGACATTCCGATAGTGAACGTTCCCGGATGCCCGGTGCAGCCGGACAATTTCATGGAGACAGTGCTCTATCTCCTTTACCAGGCATCGGGCTTGGCTCCCATGATTCCGCTGGATGATCAACTTCGTCCCACTTGGCTCTTCGGAAAGACGGTGCACGAAGGATGCGATCGCGCCGGTTACTACGAACAAGGTGACTTCGCTTCTGAATACGGATCGCCGAAATGCATCGTGAAGCTTGGCTGCTGGGGACCGGTTGTGAATTGCAACGTTACCAAGCGCGGGTGGATGCGCGGCATCGGCGGATGTCCCAATGTGGGCGGCATTTGCATCGGATGCACCATGCCCGGCTTCCCTGACAAGTTCATGCCGTTCATGGACGAACCTCCGGGCGCAAGCGTTTCGACTGCAACAGTTGCAGCTTACGGGAAAGTCATTAGGGCCCTACGCGCCATCACCAACGATACCGTCAACAAAGAACCGCGATGGCGCCGTCCTACTACGCGTCTGACCACCGGCTACAAGCCCAAGACCGACACTTATGCAGCATAGAAAAGGATGAATCATGGGAACCATTACTGAGCCGCTCGTTGGTGAACAGAAGAAGCAACGCAACCTAGTCGACATGAATTGGGACCCAATCACCCGGATCGTGGGCAGCTTGGGCATATTTACAAAAATAGATTTCGACAACAAGGAAGTGGCGGAATGCTATAGCACGTCCTCGATTTTTCGCGGCTACAGCATCTTCATGAAGGGCAAAGACCCTCGCGACGCGCACTTCATCACCAGTCGCATCTGTGGTATTTGCGGCGACAACCATGCTACCTGCGCTGTTTACGCGCAGAACATGGCTTTCGGGATCAATCCGCCGGCGCTGGCGGACTGGATCATCAATCTGGGCGAAGCGGCTGAGTACATGTTCGACCACAACATCTTTCAGGACAATCTGGTCGGCGTGGATTTCTGCGAACAGATGGTGAAGGAAACCAATCCATCGGTTTGGGACAAAGCGCAAAAGACCAAATCGCCCAATGCGGACAAGCACGGTTACAAGACTATCGCCGACATCATGCGAGCGCTGAATCCGTTCACCGGCGAGTTCTATCGCGAGACGCTGCAAGTGAGCCGGCTAACCCGTGAAATGTTTTGCCTGATGGAAGGGCGACATGTACACCCCTCAACCTTATATCCCGGCGGTGTCGGCACGGTTGCCACCATACAAGTGTTTACGGACTATCTTGTCCGTCTCGTGAAGTACGTGGAGTTCATGAAGAAGGTCGTGCCCTTGCATGATGACCTCTTCGATTTCTTCTATCAGGCGTTACCTGGCTATGAAGAAGTTGGGAAACGACGGATTCTGCTTGGCTGTTGGGGTGCGTTCAACAATCCCTACGTTTGTGACTACACCTATAAAAAAATGTCCGAGTGGGGACGCGCGATGTATGTTACCCCCGGCATAGTGGTTGATGGAAAACTGGTCACAAACGATCTGGTTGATATCAATCTTGGCATTCGCATTCTCCTGGGCAGTTCGTACTACCAGGATTGGCAGGACGACGAAACGTTTGTGAAGCATGATCCACTTGGAAACGTTGTGGATAAGCGGCATCCTTGGAACCAGACCACTACCCCCAGACCGCAAAAGCGCGACTTCAAAGACAAATACACATGGGTGATGTCGCCTCGCTGGTATGACAAGCGGACGGGCGACTTCCTTGCGCTGGACACCGGCGGCGGGCCGATCGCGCGGCTTTGGTCGACCGCGCTTTCCGGACTGGTAGATATTGGCTACATCAAGGCGACAGGCCATAGCGTCCAGATCAACCTGCCCAAGACGGCCATGCTTCCGGAGACAAGCTTCGAGTGGAAGATCCCGAAGTGGAGCAACACCATCGAGCGCGACCGCGCTCGCACTTACTTCCAAGCCTACGCCGCTGCAGCGGCGCTGTATTTCGTCGAGCGAGCCATTGACGAATTGCAGGCGGGCCGAAGTAAGACCTGGGGCGCATTCGAAGTTCCAGATAATTCGATCAGCTGCGGGTTCCACGAAGCAGTCCGCGGAGTCCTCTCTCATCACGTAGTGGTAAGAGATGGAAAAATCGCCAACTATCATCCTTATCCGCCAACGCCATGGAACGCGAGTCCGCGTGATGTTTACGGAACTCCCGGTCCCTACGAGGACGCGGTGCAGCATACACCGCTCTTCGAGGAAAACGGTCCGGATAAATTCAAGGGCATCGACATCATGCGCACCGTCCGCAGCTTCGATCCGTGTCTGCCGTGTGGCGTGCACATGTACGTGGGAGACGGAAAGATCCTGGAGGCGCGTCACTCGCCGATGTGGGGTGTCGGCGCCAAAGAATAGCAACAGCACACACAGTACCCGGAGAGCTGATGATTGATGCCTAAGGAAAACCAGTTTGCGCATAGTGCGGAGCGTATCGAGGAACTCATAGCGAATCTGGAGAGATCCACTGATCCAGCGGCGAGGGCCGGCGTTCGCGAGTTGGTAGAGGCGCTCATGGATGTTCACGGGGCCGCTCTCGAAAAAATGCTGGAGATAATATCCCGAGTTGACGACCGCGTGAAACACGCCGTCGCCGATGACCCGCTAGTCTCCAGCCTATTGTTGCTCTACGGCCTTCACCCCGACGACCTCGGTACCCGCGTGAATCGCGCAGTGGAAAAGATGCGGCAGTATGTCCGTAAACACGGCGGAGAGATCGGGGAGATCAGCATTAACGAGACGAAGATTGCAATTCGACTCGAAACCAGCGGATGCCACTCAACAGCCCACACGCTGAAGTCCGCAGTGGAAGATGCAATTCGGGCAGCTGCTCCGGATGTTGCGGAGGTCGAGATTGAAGACGGCGCGGACCCGGCAAGCAATTCCGGATTCGTGCCTGTGGGCAGTCTGCAAGTAAAGCCGCTTTCGAACGCGGAGAAGATTGGAACGGATTAATCCGAAGAAGGAGAATTTATGGCGAAGCACGACACCAGCATGGACTCGCCGGCGCACACGCCGGGCACACGTAAAGGCGAAGAGTTTCCAAAAAAACAACCTGAAGCGGGTAGGACTAGAGACACGCGCACGTCGCGGGATACAACCGGCATCAATGCCGACAAGAGACGCCCTATAGACCCACGGATGCCGGAAATGCCTCCAGCCTGATTTGAGAGCAAGACGGAACACAGAACGAAGATGAGTGGCGAGATCAACCCGACGCTAGATGGCAGCCAGGCACTGGCTGCGCTGCGCCGTTTTGTGCGTCCTCGATCTCGTGCGGAAAAATGCGAGCTATGTAACGCGGAGTTGCAGAGCGTACATGAACATCTCCTGGAACTCGCTCGACGAAAGATCTTATGTTCCTGCCAGGCATGCGCGCTGCTGTTCGGCAATGAAGCCGCCGCAAGGTACCGTCGAGTTCCACGCGATGTTCGCATCCTTGAGGATTTCCGGATGACGGACGCGCAGTGGGACGGGTTGATGATCCCCATTAATCTCGCCTTCTTTTTTCGGAGTACGCCGGAATCGAAGGTCCTCGCGCTTTATCCCAGCCCAGCCGGGGCGGTGGAGTCTCTACTCGATCTGTCCTGCTGGGAAGAGTTGGTGGAGCAAAATCCTCGCTTGAAGAATTTGCAAGCCGACGTTGATGCCTTGCTGGTGAACCGGGTAACGGTTCCGCATCAGTATTTTGTGGCGCCGATCGATGAATGCTATCGGTTGGTGGGTTTAATCCGGACACACTGGCAGGGATTGTCCGGAGGGTCTGAAGTCTGGAAGCAGATAGGGCAATACTTCCTCGATCTGCAGCAACGGTCTTCAAGCGCAAGGGGTACCCGTGCCTGATCTCAGCTTTCAGGTGGAGTCTGCAGAGGCGGTGCCCTATTCCGCGGCGCCGCTCCTGAACTTCAAGCTGCGAATCACAAACAAACCTGCTGACGAAGTTATTCAATCCACAATCCTTCGCTGCCAGATCCAGATAGAGCCTGCTAAAAGACAATACGCTTCCCAGGAACAAGAAAAATTGCTCGATCTGTTTGGTGAGCCCCAGCGATGGGGCACCACAGTAAAACCGTTGCTTTGGACGAACACCAACGTTGTAGTTCCCACCTTCGCCGGCAACACTCTTGTGGATCTTCCAGTACCGTGCACATTCGACTTCAATGTGGCCACTACCAAGTATTTTCACGCGCTGGAAGGCGGCGAAGTTCCGGTGCAATTTCTATTCAGCGGCACTGTGTTTCACACTGCTCCCGCACGAGGGATGCAAGTTGCGCAGATTCCGTGGGACCGAGAAGCCAAGTATCGCCTTCCGATTCAAGTGTGGAAGCGCATGATGGATCTGTATTACCCCAACGTCGCCTGGCTGCAATTGCGAAGAGATGTGTTCGACCGCTTACATGAATACAAAGTGCAGCATGGAATCCCTACTTGGGAACAGGTGATCGAAGAGCTCTTGCCCGCGATGGAACGGAGAGCCACCTCATGAACATGGAGATGGTGGAGAAGATCGCGAATGCCGTGCTCTATGAGGGTTACATGCTCTATCCGTATCGGCCCTCGTCCACGAAGAACCAGCAGCGCTGGAATTTCGGCACCCTTTATCCGCGGATTTACAGCGAAGAAAAGAAGGGCGCAGAGCCGTGTTCAATGGAGACGCAATGCCTGGCCGTCGCCAGACCGGATGCCGCAATCAAGATTCGACTGCGTTTCTTGCAATTTGTTAACAAAGAGGCTGGCGAGAATTCTTCCCCTTGGCAGGAAGCGGTTGAGCAGACATTCGACATACAAGAACTTCACCTATGCGAGCTTGCTTCGGAACCAATCGCCATCC
>JAOAPH010000216.1 GCA_025462835.1 Candidatus Angelobacter sp.
CGCGCTTTCCTTCCAGCAAACTTCGCACAGGGTTAAGCTTCAGTTTGACGCCAAAGTCGCGCACACGCTGTTCGGGTTCGATGAACGTTCGTCCTACGTAGTGATTGCGGATCAGCCCAAAGCGGAATGGGATCCCGCTCTCCGCGGCATATCCCAGAGCGGCGGTCACGCCGGAGTCAGGAACCGGCACCACGAGATCTGCATCCACTGGCGCTTCCTTTGCCAGTTGGCGACCCAGTGCTTCGCGACTCACCTGGACGGATTGTCCAAAGATCTGGCTGTCTGGCCGCGAAAAATACACGTGCTCGAAGATGCAGCTCGATTGCTTCTTTCGTTCCGCAAAGAATCGGGAATGCACGCCTTCCGGCCCCACCACGATCAATTCTCCTGGCTTCACATCGCGGTCAAACTTCGCGCCGATCAGATCAAAAGCGCACGATTCTGAAGCGAATACGACCGTATTTTCGCGCACGCCGTTCGCAGCAGGAATGGTTCCCATCGACAATGGACGGAAGCCGCGTGAATCCCGCGCAGCAAACACGCGGTCACGCGTCATGATGACCAGTGAAAATGCGCCCTCGAGCCGGCGAAGCGAATCGGCGATCGCATCCGGCAGAGTCTGCTCTTTCGATTGCGCAATCAAGTGAACGACGACTTCGGTATCGCTGGTGGTCTGGAAGATCGACCCCGCCCGCTCCAGGCGTGAGCGGATTTCGTTCGCATTCACAATGTTGCCGTTGTGCGCCAGCGCGATCATCCCCTTGTTGCAGTCCACGCGGATCGGTTGGGCGTTGAGCAGGGCGGAGTCACCGGTTGTGGAATAGCGATTGTGTCCAATGCCGATCGAGCCGGGCAATCGCGCGAGTACGCCTTCATTGAAGATGTCCATCACCAGACCCATCGCCTTGTGCACGTAGATGGTGGATCCATCGGATGACGCGATGCCGGCGGATTCCTGTCCGCGATGCTGCAGCGCATGCAAGCCCAGATAAGCGAGCTTCGACGCCTCGGGATGGGCATAGATGGCCATCACGCCGCACTCTTCGTGAAATTTGTCTGAATCGATGAACATTATTTCCCCATTGACTCATTGAGCCTGCGAATCGGCCCAATGGATCAATCATTAAATCTTCAATGATTCAATCCGCTTAGCTTTTCTGCAAAATTTCCGGTACCAGATTCTCAGGCGTTTCCACGTGCAGAGCCCGCTCCAGCGCTGTCGCCCAAACCTGCCGCAATTCCGACACCGGTGCGTCGATGGCCTTCTTGCCGTCAACGCTTATCTCCAGATTGTTACCGTTCGTTTGCCCGAGGAGGTCAGCCGCTAAGCCGGATTCTACCGCTATTTGTTTGATGGCCGAGCTTTTATTTGGGTCGCAGGAAATCACGATCCGCGTGGCACTTTCGCCGAACAAAGCAAACTCGGGACTAAGGCCGGAGCTACTTAGATTGGCCTTCATGCCGATACTCTTCTTGAAGCTGCTTTCTGCCAGGACGACAGCGATGCCGCCGTCAGAACAATCGTGCGCCGATTCAATCAACCCTTTATCAATCAGACTGAGAAGCGCTTTTTGCAGCGAAGCTTCTTTGTCGAGGTCGAGCGCAGGCGGTAGTCCCCAGACCGCGCCCAGGATCTCCTTCGCATATTCAGACGAGCCGAACCGGATTTGCGCATCGGTCGCATCCGCTTTCTCACCGCCATGCAACACCAGAACATCGCGTCCGACTTCGCGGAAGTACGATCGAGTGATGTGCTCGATATTTTCGACAATGCCCACCACGCCCACAACCGGCGTGGGATAAATGCCTTCGCCAAGCGTTTCGTTGTAGAGGCTGACATTGCCGCCGGTGATGGGCGTCCCCAGGGCATTGCAGGCTGCGGCGAGGCCATCTATCACCTCGGAGAATTGGGCCATGATCTCCGGCTTTTCCGGATTGCCAAAGTTCAGGCAGTTCGTGGCGGCAACCGGGGTGCCACCGGCACAGACGACATTTCGCGCAGCTTCAGCCACGGCGTGCATCGCGCCCAGTTTCGGGTCGAGATAGCACCAGCGACCGTTTCCGTCGAGCGCCATCGCCAGTCCTCGCTTGGTGTCCTTGATGCGCATTACTCCGGCGTCCGCGCCCGGGCCTTCCACGGTATTGGTCTGCACCATGGAATCATATTGCTCAAATACCCAACGCTTGCTGCAAATGTTCGGGGAGGCCAGCAGGCGCTTGAAGTTTTCCGTCAGGTCAGCCAAAGGCAATGCGAATTTCACGCTGGAAGGCATCTCCCGCGGCGTCTTCGGTTCCCATTTCGTGAGTGGACGCTTGTACACTGGCGCCTCGTCGGTGAGCGCCATGTTGGGGATGTCAGCGACCAACTTGCCGTGCTCAAAAACGCGCATGCGCGGCTCGGCGATCACCTTGCCCACGGTCACTGCGTCCAGTCCCCATTTTTCAAAAACCTCGAATACTTCGTGCTCGCGGCCTTTGTCGGCGACCAGCAACATGCGTTCCTGCGATTCGCTGAGCATGATCTCGTAAGCGTTCATGCCGCTCTCGCGCTGGGGCACGTTGTCGAGTTCGATCTCGACACCCACTCCACCGCGCGCGCCCATCTCGCAAGTGGAACAGGTCAGACCGGCAGCGCCCATGTCCTGGATCCCGACGATTGCTCCCGTTTGCATCGCCTCAACGCAGGCTTCCAGCAACAGCTTTTCCAGAAACGGATCGCCCACCTGCACGTTAGGACGCTTCTGCTCGGAGCCTTCCTTGAACTCCTCGCTTGCCATGGTCGCGCCGTGGATACCGTCGCGCCCGGTCTTCGCGCCCACGTATATCACCGGATTGCCGATACCTGCAGCCTTGGCATAGAAGATCTCATCCTTGCGGACGAGTCCGAGCGCGAACGCGTTCACCAGCGGATTCTGCGAATAACAGCTCTCGAATTTCGTCTCACCACCGAGGTTGGGCACGCCGAAGCAGTTTCCGTAACTGGCGACGCCGCTGACCACGCCTTCCATCACGGAATGGTTCTTGTGGATGACGCTCTCATCGGTCGCCGCTGATTTCGTGATGGGCCCGAAACGCAGCGAATCCATTACCGCCAGCGGACGCGCGCCCATGGTAAAGATGTCGCGCAGGATTCCCCCGACTCCCGTCGCCGCGCCCTGGAATGGCTCAATGAATGACGGATGATTGTGCGATTCGATCTTGAATGCGCAGGCCCAGCCGTCGCCAATGTCGATGATCCCGGCATTCTCTCCCGGGCCCTGCAAGACCAGTTTGCTGCGCGTGGGCAGCCGCTTCAAATGCACGCGCGACGATTTATAAGAGCAGTGCTCGCTCCACATCACGCTGAAAATGCCTAATTCGGTGAGGCTCGGCGTGCGTCCTAGCGATGCCAGGATCTTCTGGTACTCCTCTGGCGTGATGCCGTGCTCGGCTACGATTTCTGGCGTGATCTCTGGAGATGCTTGCGTGGATAGCATGGGGAACTCTTCTATTTTCGCATGATGCGGCTTGCCTGTGTCACTCGCATTCCTATTTTGGGATGCGGCCGCCGCATTAATCTGAT
>JAOAPH010000206.1 GCA_025462835.1 Candidatus Angelobacter sp.
CTCTTCGATATGACGAAGGGTGGCGGGAATCTTTGTGCGTGGGATCACGCCATCCTGCACATAGTAAGAAGGCGAAATGCGCCCAACCGCGCCAAATGCGTTCTTTCGCCCTGACCAGAGGCGCTGACGCTCGGCTTCATCGGCGGCCTTGCGGACTTCGCGCGCCCCGACTTTCATGCAGAGATCGCGCACGGTCTCGGCGTTCTCGTCCACAGCCTCGCGCAGTCCTTCGAGCTCGATCAGCAACACCGCGGCGCAATCGAGGGGATAGCCCGCAGGGGTTGCGGCTTCGACGGTGCGCAATGTCCATCCGTCGAGCATTTCGAGAGCTGCGGGAGTGATGCTGGCGGCGGTGATGGCGACGACGCTGTTGGCGGCATCGTCGATGGTGTTGAAGACGGCGAGCAAAGTTGCGACGGCTTCGGGCAGTCGCGTGAGGCGAACGGTGATCTTGGTGGCGATGCCGAGCGTGCCCTCAGAGCCCACGAAGAAGCCGGTGAGGTCGTATCCGCAATTGTCGTTGGATTTGCTGCCGAACTCGACGACGCGGCCATCGGGCATCACGACTTCCAATCCGGTGACGTGATTGACGGTGACTCCGTTGGCGAGAGTGTGTGGGCCGCCGGAATTTTCCGCGACGTTGCCGCCGATAGTACAGGCCTTCTGACTGCTGGGGTCGGGCGCGAAGTAGAAGCCTTTGGCCTCGACGGCGTGAGTGAGATCGAGATTGACGACTCCCGGTTGAACCACGGCGCGTTGGTTCGCGATGTCGATCTCAAGGATCTTGTTCATCCGCGAAAAGCCGAGGACGATGCCGCCGTTGGGCGCGATGGAGCCGCCGCTGAGTCCGGTTCCTGCGCCGCGAGGAACGATGGGGACGCCGGCTTTGCTGGCGAGGCGCATGATCTTGGAGACTTGTTCGGTGGTCTGGGGGAAGCAGATGATGTTGGGAGTACCGCGGTCGACACCGCCGTCATACTCATAGAGCATGAGGTCTTCCGGCCGGTCTAAAACCGCGTCTTTTCCGACGATCTTTCTGATTTGGCTAGCCAGCCGCGAATACTGCATTGGTTGAGCTGAATTGTAGCAAGTATTCCAAAGTGCAAAAGCTTAAACCGCAAAGGACGCGGAGGGACGCAAAGGACCCCGGAAAAGAAAACGGGGCGACCGAAGCCGCCCCGTCTTGCAGGTAATAGTGGATTACTGCGGGCTGAGTTGGAAAATGTCCAGGATGCGATTATTGGCGTCGATCAGCATCACCTGGCGGTTGTAGATGACGCGTTCGAGGTCGTTCGAGAGTGTAGGCAGCTGGCGTTCGCAAGCGAGCGGAAGTGACTTGGCTCTTCGCTGTACGGCGGATGGCAGAGTTGAATTCCTCTCCAACGGTGTCGTGCGCTGCATGGAAGCTTCGGAGACGGGATTTTCGACCAGGCACATCTTGATGACTCGGCGATCTCGGGCGCTGAAGGAGCTGGCATTGGCGGGAGTTGACGGAGCGGAAAAAGTTGCAGTGTCACTCGCGCTTGTTGAAGTCGGCGCGGAAGCGACTGCTGCCGGAGCCTGATTGCTGGCGAGAGTAGTGGCTGGCTTCTCGCGGCGTATGAGCCCGACATCATCGCTGTTCGGGCCCGAGGCTTGTGATGTGGTCTGCGCTTGATTCGCGGTAGAAGTTGAGCCGTTCGCAACGATGGGCGCGTCTGTGCTGGTGACGAAGCGCAAAACGGATTCAGAATCAACCTTCGCGTTTTTCTTTCCGGTCGCAGCGGCAGCCCCAGTTCCGGCGGCAGTGCCTGCACCCGCGCCGATGGCCGCACCTTTGCCACCGCCGGCCATGCCACCGATGATGGCGCCCAACACTGCGCCTCCGCCGATCTTGGCGGTGTTGCTGCCGGTATGCGATCCGCCGGTCAAGGTGTACGGTCCAACAGTGAGGTTCGCGGATTTGGAACCTGAGCGAATGTTGTTGATGGAGAGAACCAGTTCACCCGAGTCAGAGAGGCGTCCTGAGCGCTTGGCGCTGATCACAGTGCCGGAGATGTACGATCCGCGTCCGAAGATGATGTTGCTATACATGTCTTCAATGGAGTTAACCAGGGTGCCTGTGAATTGGTCGCCAGCCTGCGCCGTCTCACTGGTGAGGTTTTCATTGACCCGCACCTGAATCTCAGTACCGACGGGAATCACGGGAGAAACGGATTGAGCGGCCGCAGTCATTACCAAAGCAAAGAAAAAGAGTGCGAGTTGTTTTTTCATGGACACCTTCTTAACGCATTAGATGCGAGTAGCTGGATAAAAACAACCTATTTTAAGCGTGTCGCGCCGCTGGCGCTCAATATTCTTTCAACAACTGGAACTATAAATATTCCGCGCCTCTGGCGCGGAAGTTGGGGGTATCACTTCTAAGATCCCCACGTTAGCTGCGCGAACGTGGGGCACCCCGGCCATCACCCGCCAGCATTCAGCCCGGACACGTAGCACTCCTCCGGAGTGCAGAATCAAAGTCCAATGCATTGTCCCTCGACTTCGGACTGACGTCCTCCGCTCGGGATGACAACACTGGGTGGATGCCAATCATTTTTCCTTGTCCATAAACACGATGTATGAAGAGGACCACAATTCGGTGGGAACGCTGCCGTGGGCTTGGGCTGTGACCACCAGATTGTAATCCTGCGTGGCGGGCAATGACTTCAGCACAGAGTCCCCGCTTTCCGGTTTCACAAGCGCGAGGAAGCGGAGGAAATCCAGCACGTCAGAGCTTCCAGAATATCCGGGAGCGACGAATGACAGTTGCGTATTCGTTCCGGCGAAGTGCCAGGCGAGTGAGGCAGTGAGTTGGATGGCGTTCTCGTAGTCGTCTTCGGGAACGGCGCCGGGAGCCGGGTTATCGAAGATGATGCGGAGCTTGCGTTCGTCCTCGCGGGTGAATTCGCGGACTTTGAGCGAACCGGATTTTGCAGTCGCCTTCCAATCGACGAGGCGCGCGGAATCCTCCGGCATGTATTCGCGGATCCGGTAGAGGTCATATCCGCGTCCGCGGACGAAAGCCTCGAACTCTCCGGTGATCATGGGAAGCACTTGGAAGAAATCGTCCGTAGGATCGACCGAGGGATAGACGACCATCTCGCGAGTCACGGGAATGCGGCGGGTCTTGATGAGAAATGAAAACGGGAAACGGGTAGAGAGGCCGAATCCGTCCTGAATGAAGAGTCCACGGCGCGGGAAGCAGAGCTCGATATCGGCGTGAGTGGCGGTGCCAGACGCGATGTAGGGAAAATAGATGGAGCCACGGAAGATGGCGTCGGGCGGAACGGGCGTCTCGCTCAACTTGAGTTTCAAGTCTGGCCAGCGCACCCACTGGCGGTGAGTTGGGCGATTCGGCGGGAATGCGAATGTTCCCTTTTCCCAATGCAATCGCTTGAGATTTCTTGGTTTGGGCGGAACCACGCTCACTGAGAATGACGCGGCGATATGCGCATTGCGTAAATTGATGCGCGCGATGATCGGCTGGCCGGCGAAGACATGCGCGGGCAGACTGGGATCCAAGCGCAATCCCCGCAACACCGCCGCCGAGGCAATGCCGGAGACGATGATGGCGGCCAGCATCGCTGCGAGGATGATGAACAGAAGATTGTTGCCGGTATTCAGCGCGGCAACTCCGATCAAGAGCGCGACGCCTAAATAGACGATACCTTCTGTGGTGACGTCGTAATCAAAGGCTTCCTTCATGCCTTCGAGGGCCACTCGTTTCGCGAGATACGGGACGGTGTAGAGGCCGATGAACCCGGCGGCGAGCAGCGAAACCGATGCTGCAATGGCCATGGCCAGCACGTTTCCGCTCTCACGAAATACAGTGGAAAAGAGCGCGGAGGTGAATGCTAAAGCCAGGCCGGCGATGGCGATGAAGAAGCGTATCCACGCGGAGCGATCGATCTTGGTGAAGGCAGCGCGGATGGCAGACATCCGTGGAGTTTACCTCAGATCGTGTCGCGCCTCCGGCGCTCGACTTCTGTTTATGCATACCCACGCCTAACGGGGTGGGCTAAGCGCTTCGCTTTGCCGCGCCTACGGCGCTGGAGTGTACGATTGCGTCTTGTTGCCGCATCGTCAACTCATTTCGTTACCCACGTTAGCTTCGCGAACGTGGGGCACCTTGATCAGCAGGAAGTCGAGAACAGCGAGATTGAATTCTTCTGGAAGTTCTTCGTAGGGGAGATGGCCGGCGGTTTTGATGATGGCGGTGGATGGGTTTTGGAAGTGTGCTACGAGTTCGTTCATGGTAGTGACGGGGACAACGACGTCTTTGTCACCCCAGATGATGAGTACCGGGGTGTCTGCTATTTTCGGCATGGCTTCAGCGAGAGCCTTGAAGTTTTGGTTCCAGCAGCACATCAGCTTCACTAGCGGGGTGATCGTCCCAGGGATTCGAATTGCGGCGGCGTACTCTTTCACTGTTCCGGGGAGAGCGCGGGACGGCACAGCGTACATGCGCTTGATGAAGTATCCATGGATTACAGCGGGAGCAAGGTAGAGAGACTGCGCGATGATGGCGCCGGTGCGGGTGGAGAACAAGCGCGACTGCCATCGGACACCTTCTGATCCGCAATGCGCGGGTGCCACCAAGATCAACCTTTGTACTCGGCTGGGCGCGATGGCGGCCAGCATCATCGCAACAGTGCCGCCGTAGGATGTTCCGATGACGTCAGCTGCGGAAAGCCCGACCGCATCCATGAAGTCGACTACTTCAGCGGCGGTGGCTTGCAGGCTGGGATCGACGTTGCAGCGGTCAGAATATCCGACATTCAACAGGTCAGGAGCGTAGACCGTGAAGTGCTGGGCGAAAACGGCGAGGTTCTCACTCCACGAGAACGAGAATCCCATGAGTCCGTGGACAAGAAGCAGCGGCGGGCCGGAGCCGCCGAAGAGGTAGCGCATGCGATGGCCGTGGACAGTGGCCCATCGTTCTTCGATCCCGTCGGGAATAATTTTTCGGAATGGGGGTTTACTGATCATGCGGCGAATCGATTGCTCGATTCTGAATTGTGAATACAACCGAAACTACATTAGAAGGACTCTAATTTGTTAGAAATCGCCTCTGTCGCTTCTGAAAGGGAGGGTGTAAAAACTCTCCCTAATTTTTTGCCCATTGAGACCCGCTTCCTACATGGTTTACAGGTTACAGTTTTTCACATTGTCACTTCCAAAAAACATATTCCGCAAGTAAATGCGCGGTCTATAATGATGAAAACAAACAACCCCACTAGGGGTTAGGGTATATGTCTTGGCTGTGCGGATGGCACTCAACTTGCAATTCCAGATGAGCACGGAGGTTTTCGCCCCGAAGACGAGTACGCGAGCGAAAGCCCCAGCGGCAATTTGGAACACATGACAAAAGAACTCCAGGAACGAAGCGCGGC
The DNA here is from genome assembly GCA_025462835.1 of Candidatus Angelobacter sp. GTDB lineage: Bacteria > Acidobacteriota > Terriglobia > Terriglobales > Acidobacteriaceae > JAICLA01. The sequence continues at coordinate 5,415 of JAOAPH010000206.1, forward strand.
TATCCTGCTGGCAACGGTTACTGTTGCGGCGATGGTATTTGCGTGGCTGAACTTCCAGCAAGAGCGCCAGTTCGCCATTCCGAATGACGGTGTTTGGTGGGTTGAGGCCGGGGACCATCTTCAAGCTGAGCGTGTTCACGCTCAAGGCCCGGGCGAGCAAGCCGGGATCAAAGCCGGCGACAAACTTTACGAAGCGAACGACCAGGTGGTGGCTAATGCTGCTGGGCTGGAACGACAACTTTATAAGAAAGGCGTCTATTCCGAAGTCAAATATCTGCTGCAGCGGA
>JAOAPH010000207.1 GCA_025462835.1 Candidatus Angelobacter sp.
ACGCGTATGCATTCACGAAGTCCTGTTCAACGCCCGCTCCGATTTCGTAGGCTCTCCCCAACAGGTATTGCGCGTCGGCATCCCCCGCTCTCGAGTTTTGTAATAGCTGAGGAACTCCCTCCGGCACCATCGCGGCTTTATTCCCCGCTCCACCATTTGAAGCCACGAGTTCCCCATGAGAGATCTTCGGAGCATCGGATTCTTGAGTTCGCGATCGCTGCAGTGCCGAGTTGGATTGCGCGGTACTGTTAGCAAAGAGCGCAATTGGAAAAGTTTCGGGCCAAATCCAGGCAAAGAGGAGCAGGACGCCAACAACGCTCAGAATCACGATGCCGGCAATGATCATCCGGTGCCCGATTCCAGAGGGTACTGTATTGCCTGTGTCGAAACCGCTCAGCGACGTGCGTATGTCATGCCAGTCAGAAGGATCTGCGAAATCCGGCGAGGGCGAGATCGGTTGCTGTCGCTGATGATGATCGCTATTCGCCCGAAGATCTGAGGGTGTCGCGTTAACGTTTGCGGGGGTCGATTCTGCGGGTGTGGATTCAAGGTGCAGATCTGCGGAGTCGCCAAGTGCCTGCTCTTCGATTCCAGAATGTTCCTCAGCTTGCTGCCAACCAGGTTCGTTCCGGTCAGCATTCATCACCTCGTCGGCAACCACCTTCTCATCGGCATCTCCGATCCTCGAAGAATTCGGCTGACCCTCTTGAGTATCAACAACAGCTGTTTCCTTCAGTTGACGGATTGAGATTAGGCGGGGGCCGTTGTCCTGCTGCAATATGTGAACTTCCAAGCCGTACGAACGAAGCAGCTCTGTGTAGCGCTCGAGTTGGCTACACACCGCCACCGCATTTTCTGGCCAGCGCTCGCCTTCCAGCCCATCAGCCCGGCCCTTCAATTCAGAAAGCAATTCCGCGGCCGTGCCCACCCATGCGCTAGCGCTGTCTCGAAACCAGAGATACAGCTGCTGGACAAAGGCGCGCTCAGTATTTTCGCCTGCGGAAATATCGGGTTCAGTTGAGCCCTGCCCTCTCATAACGGCCGAAGCAAGATCGGATGGTGTAGTTTATTCAGCCCGCGACGTGCCACATACAATGCAAGCCGCTGGCCCGTGCTCCTCTTCCACCATGAATTTAGAGTCAATGACTGTTGACACGAGATGCAACGGAACAGGGCAATTTCAGTCATGCTGCCCTAAGACAATGATTTGGAGGCTAACGAGAAACGAGAAACAGAAACGGGGTTTTGGTGGAGCTGAGCGGGATCGAACTTGAGCCGCTTAGGAACTCCTAAGCTCGATAGATTTCATAACGAGAAACTAGAAACGAGAAACCAGAAACGGGGGTTATTGGTGGAGCTGAGCGGGATCGAACTTGAGCCGTTTAGCGGGCGTGAGCGGAGCGGGAGCCCGCTGGCGAAATCCCGAGCGGAGCGAGGGACCTGCAATGCGAAATGAAAGTTGATTGGTGGAGCTGAGCGGGATCGAACCGCTGGCCTCGCCGTTGCGAACGGCGCGCTCTCCCAGCTGAGCTACAGCCCCACTTTGAACTGCGGAAGAACTCTTACATTTTAGCAGCGATATTCAGAACCGTAAAACTAGAAACCAGAAACGAGAAACTAGAAACTGCCTCTAGTACGGCCCAATGATCCCGCCGATATTTCTCGTAGCCGGCTTCTGCTTCGCCGGTTTAGGAGCAGCGTCAATCCCCATCGCTTCAGCCACTACGTCAACATACTTCAATCCCAGCCCGGTGTTAAACAGCACAACCTTATCTTTTGCCGACAAAAACCCATTCGCAATCAGCTTCTTATATGCCGCCTGTGAAGCCGCGCCTTCCGGCGACGCGAATAGCGCCTCATCGCGCGACCACTCGAGTATCCCTTCCATCATCTCCGCGTCAGACACCGCGATTGCCGTCCCACGGCTCTTCTTCACAATGTCGAGGACGATGTAATCGCCATAGGCCTTCGGTACTCGCAAGCCGGATGCAAACGTGGTCGCGTTCTGCCACATCTCGGACGCAGCCTTTCCTTCATCGAACGCCTTTGGGATCGGCGCACATCCCGCCGCTTGCACCGCGATCATCTTAGGACGCTTCGACCCGATCCATCCCAATTGCTCCATCTCGTCAAACGCCTTCCACATACCGATCATGCCCACGCCGCCGCCGGTGGGATAGAAAACCGCATCGGGCAATTCCCAATTCAGTTGTTCGGCAATCTCGTATCCCATCGTCTTCTTGCCTTCCACGCGGAACGGTTCCTTCAACGTGGATATCTCGAACAATCCTTCCGCCTGCTTGCGCTCGCCTACCATCCGACCGCAATCGCTGATCAGTCCATCCACCAGCGTCACGTTCGCACCGTAGGCTTTGCACTCCACTAGATTCGCCATCGGCACATCTTTAGGCATAAAGATGAACGCTTCCACGTTTGCCGCCGCGGCGTATGCCGCCAACGCGCTCGCAGCATTTCCCGCGGAAGGAATCGCCAGCTTCGTGAATCCGTAGTGCTTTGCCATCGTCACTGCCATGCACAAGCCGCGCGCTTTGAACGACCCGGTAGGATTTACGCCCTCATCCTTGATCCAAACATTCTCTGTCGTACGACTCGGAATCATCGGTGTGAATCCCTCGCCCAACGAATACGCCGAGGTTCCCGGCAGGACGTCGGCGTACCGCCACATCGAATTCACGCGGTCTCGCAACGACTCGCGCGGAAATGTTTTTTTGATCGCAGCCAGGTCGTAACGCACATACAAAACGCCCGCATCCTTCGGACACAGACTCTGCGACACATCTCCCGACAACTGATGTCCACACTTGGAACATTCTAAAAATGCAATTTTTGCCATAGTTTGAGTCTTGTTAAGCAATTTGTTGGTGAGCAAAAAGTGTAACAGAGCAAATCATTGCGAAATTGTCGCAGGATTGAAAGCGAGGGCTCACCACTCTCTCCGCTTATCAGGATACGACTAGTCAGGGCACCACTTCAGCTTTGAGCGGGAACTGTTTCAGCTTTGAGGGGGCGCGGCTTCAGCCGCGCCGCACGCTGCACCGTCCAGAGGGCTTTAGCCCCCGAGGTCAGACATCGTGGTAATCACTCCCCCATCATGGAAAAAAGCGAGACTCCCAACCACTAAATGCTAAGTGCTAACTGCCCCTCTCCTTGACTAAAAAACTCGCGAACGAAATAATGAAGAGTTACTCACACAGAAATAATCAAACTAGAAGACAAGCCCACAGGAGTTCCCGAATAAATGGCGACTGCGGTCAGCCCTAATCCCAAAACAGAACATACCTCCGGCGTCGCTCCCCTGCGCGCAGGTCAAGGACACGAATTCCTCCTCCGACGCCTACATTCACTCAGCGGCATCATCCCCGTCGGCGCTTTTCTTTTCGAACACATCGTCGTCTCCAACGCGCAGGCGATCAACGGGCCCACGGCCTATGCCAATCAGGTTCGTTTTCTCGGAAGCCTTCCCTTTGTGCTGGCACTTGAGATCTTTGGCATCTGGCTTCCGATCCTGTTTCACGCCGGATACGGCTTCTACATCTGGTATCGCGGACAATCGAATTTGATCAACTATCCCTGGATGGGCAACTGGATGTACGCCCTTCAGCGATGGACCGGCGGCATTGCCTTCGCCTACATCATCTGGCACACCTACACGATGCGCTTCACCGGAGTCGATCTTCACGATCATCCTGGCGCATCGTTCGGCAAGGTGCAGCTTGAACTTTTCAATCCCGCATATTTCGCGTTCTACGTGATCGGATTACTGAGCGCTTCATGGCACTTCGCTTATGGCATCTGGCTCTTCGCGGCGAAGTGGGGCATCACCATCGGCGAGCGCGCGCGTCAGCGCTTCCTTTATGTATGCATGGCATTATTTTTGCTGATTAGCGGCGTCGGACTCGCAAGCATCACCAGCTTCCGGTCGCATCAGCAACAGCCGACGGATCCCGCCGGAGCGGCAGTCGTCGAACACTCGCAAGTGAAGTAAGCGCAATACGAAATTCATAAATTATGGCGAACCCAAAAATCATTGTTGTAGGAGGCGGCCTGGCCGGACTCTCCGCCGTCATCAAGATCGCCGAAGCCGGCGGAGACGTTGATCTTTTTTCCATCGTGCCGGTGAAGCGCTCGCACTCTGTCTGCGCGCAAGGCGGCATTAATGCTGCCAAGAACCTCAAGGGAGAAGGCGACACCACCGCGCAACATCTTGACGACACCGTTTACGGCGGCGACTTCCTCGGCAATCAAACTCCCATTAAAGAGATGTGCGACGCAGCTCCCGCCATCATCGACTTGCTCGACCGCATGGGCGTTCCCTTCAATCGCACTCCGGAAGGTCTTCTCGATTTCCGCCGATTCGGCGGCACGCTCTATCACCGCACCGCGTTCGCCGGAGCCACTACCGGACAGCAACTCCTCTACGCGCTCGACGAACAAGTCCGCCGATACGAATCCGAAGGCCGCGTCACCAAATACGAGCACTGGGAATTCCTGAGCGCCGTTCTCGACAGCAACCGCGTTTGCCGCGGCATTTGCGCCATGAACCTGCGCACCATGGAAGTCCGCACTTTCGAATGCGACGCTCTCATCGTTGCCACCGGCGGCATTGGCGCAATCTTCGGCAAGTCCACGAACTCTGTCGTCTGCACCGGCTCGGCACAATCTGCGCTCTACCAGCAAGGCGCTTACTACGCTAACGGCGAATTCATCCAGGTCCACCCCACATCGATTCCCGGCGAAGACAAACTCCGCTTGATGTCAGAATCCGCGCGCGGCGAAGGCGGACGCGTCTGGGTTCCCAAACAGAAACACGACAAGCGCGACCCGCGCACCATCCCGGACAGCGATCGCTTTTATTTTCTCGAAGAGTGGTATCCCAAGTACGGCAATCTAGTGCCGCGAGACGTCGCCACCCGCGCCATCCACAAGATTGTTTATGAGAACGACCTCGGCATTGACGGACAGCCGATGGTCTATCTCGACCTCACGCACATCGACCGACACACCCTCGACCGCAAACTCGAAGGCATTCTCGAGATCTACGAAAAGTTTGTCGGCGACGATCCGCGCGTGCACCCAATGAAGATTTTTCCCGGCATGCACTACACCATGGGCGGTCTGTGGATTGACTTCAACCAAGCCACCAGCATCCCCGGCGTCTTCGCCGCAGGTGAATGTGAGTACCAGTATCACGGCGCCAATCGCCTCGGCGCGAACTCACTTGTCTCCTGCATCTTCGGCGGCTTCGTGGCCGGCCCAGAGGCGGTGAAGTACGCCAAAGGCCTGCAAAAATCCCCAGCCGGGAGCAACGGACATTTTGACGCCGAGAAAAAGCGACAAGAAGAGATCAACTCGCGCCTCATCAGTTCGGACGGCACCGAGAATCCCTTCCGCCTCTGGCGCGAACTCGGCGACACCATGACCCGCAACGTCACCGTGCTTCGCTACAACAAGAGTTTGCAAGAGACTGATACGAAAATTGTCGAACTGCTCGAGCGCTTCCGGAAAATTAATTTGAGCGACAAAGGCGCATGGGCCAACACTTCGTTCATTTTCTCGCGACAGCTTTACAACATGCTCCAGCTTGCGCGCGTGATCACGCAAGGCGCAGCGCGTCGCGACGAATCTCGCGGAGCGCATTACAAGCCCGACTTCCCTGAACGCGACGACGCCAAGTTCCTGAAGACGACCAAAGCCTACTTCGCGCCCGACGCCGACGAGCCGCGCTTCGAGTGGGAGGCCGTGGACACAAGCATCATCAAACCGCGCCCCCGCCGATACGACATGGCGAAATAGAGGCGATTTGCGGGCGTCAAGACTTTTGGGTGGCGCAGGCCTTTAGGCCTGCATTAATCAAGGTTAATGAGATGGGGCTTTAGCCCCTGAGGTTCACAAGGATCCATGGCAGAAAAAACCGTAAAGCTGAAAATCAAACGCCAGACCGGCCCCAACACCGAATCTCACTGGGACGAATTCGAGATTCCATGGAAGCCGGGCATGAATGTGATCTCCGCAATGATGGACATCGCTGCCAATCCCGTCACCAAAGACGGCAAGCAGACCACGCCCATCGCCTATGACTCCAACTGCCTGGAAGAGATTTGCGGCTCCTGCGCCATGCTCATCAATGGCAAAGCGAAGATGGCATGCTCGGCGCTCGTCGATCACTTCGAACAGCCCATCACCGTCGAGCCGTTATCAAAATTCCCTATCGTCCGTGACCTCGCTGTCGATCGCAGCGTTCTTTTCGAAAACCTGAAGAAAGTCAAAGCCTGGGTTCCCGTCGACGGCACTTATGATCTCGGCTCCGGCCCGCGCATCACCCCGCAACAGCAGGAACAGAGCTATCCACTCTCCAATTGCATCTCCTGCACTATTTGTATGGAGGTCTGTCCGCAGTTCAATGAAGGGACGGGATTCGTCGGCGCCGCAACCATCTCGCAGGTCGCGTTGTTTAATGACCATCCCACCGGCGCAGTCCTAAAAGAAGAACGACTGCACGCGCTCATGGGCGACGGCGGCATTCACGAATGCGGTTTCGCGCAAAATTGCGTGGAATCATGTCCCAAGGAGATTCCGCTTACCCGTTCCATCTCCCGCGTCGCCGGACAGGTAATGATCCAGTCCATCAAGGACATCTTCTCGAGTTAGGTGGTCTTTTTTTGTCATCCTGAGCCTTTTTTTGTCATCCTGAGCGGAGCGAAGGATCCCTATAGCTCTGCAAACCTCCGGCACCGCGCCCTCGCCTTTTCTGACTACTGACTACTGACTACTTGCTACTGCCTTCTTTGTCATCCTGAGCGCAGCGAAGGATCCCTATCGCTCTACCCCTACCTGCACATGCGAAGCGAGGTGGAGACTTCCCTTTAGTAACCATAGCTCAAAACTAAGTACTTGCCACTAATCGCTGACAATAAGCCACTTACTCCGCTGATTACTCTGGTTCACTGTCCCTTTTTCCTATTGCCTTTGTACAACTCTGGATTAGAATCTCCTCTCCAAATCCAGAGTACCTGTAAGGGCCGAACCGTTGAGAACCGGAAAACTCGTTCTAATCGTCTTCCTTATCGTCTCCACTTCCAGCGCCTTTGGCCTATCCAAACGCACGCGCGCTGTTCGCACTAAACATCATCGTCTGGTACGGCATCTCAACTGGAATCCGCTCATCCGTGGTTCACATGAATCAATGCTGCGGCAGAATGAAGAGATTGACCGCCTCGGACTTCCCCGCATTGAAGACGACACTCAACTCGAAGAACTGAAAACAAATCTGCAACTCGTCGAACTCGTGGACACGAAGACCATGCGCGTCGATCCGCGCCTCGATCCTGCTTTGCGATATTGCAAACCCTGGACCCGCGACTTCGTTGACGACATCAGCTCTGCCTACTACGACCAGTTCAAGACCAAGATCCAGGTCAACTCCGCCGTTCGCACCGTCGAGCATCAGAAACAATTGCGACGTCACAATCGCAATGCCGCTCCTGAAACCGGCGAAACCGCCTCATCGCACCTAGCCGGACTCACCGTCGATATCGCCAAGCGCGGCATGACCAAGAAGCAGCACAAGTGGTTTGAGAATTACCTTGCCGACCTTCGCCAGCACAGCTTGATCGAAGCCGCCGAGGAGCGTCGTCAAGCCGTATTCCACATCATGGTCTCTGAGCGATACGCCGAATGGCGCACCGAACAGGCCTTGGCTAAGGAATAACTCCGCCGTCGGTCTCGACTCTTCAACTCACCTTTTTACTTTTGTTTCTGTCGCCGCCTTCGCTTGTGGCTGTCTTGCGCCCGGCGACAAAGTCGGATCGTACATCGCACCGTAATTTAAATACTGCCGCACCACATCTCTCGGATAAGACAGTTCCACGGTCCCTGCTTTGCTTGCCTTCAATTCTGAATTGATGCCCGCCCAGTAGGTCGGAAGATTCAGCTTCTTGTACCGCGCAATCACCTGGTCGCGCAACGTCGGATCAAAATGCACTCCGTATTTATCCACCAACGCTTTAATGGCTTCGTAATCTCCTTCGGCCTTGATGCGCATCAGTTCGGCGAGTAACAGCCCTACTCCGCGCCGCATCTCCTGATAGTCCTTCACATGGAAATACATCTTTCCGCCGCGTTCAACTTTTTCGATAGCTCCGGTCTTGTCTATGATGTAGTTGACGATCAATTGCCGGTCGCGTTGATGGTCTTCCTCAACGGTGTCGCCCTTGGGAATACTTCTCAATTGCACCAATGGTGCCCTCGCCGCGCTGTTGTACATCGCCTTGGCGACATTGTCCTGGTCTGTGATCAAACCCAGTTCCTTCAGCTTCGGGTCCCATGCATTCCAAAGCGCCATCAGGTCGGCCCGGCCTTCTTCCAGTGTTGAAAAATACTCTTTCAGGTACGGCTCCGCGCCCTTGGTGATGCGCGGGCTCAGCTTCCCGGACCCGTGTCCTATCACCTCATGCATTGCTGTGAAAAGATCGGACGCCTCAATGCCGTACTTCTTTCCAATCTCCACTTCTTCTGGAGTCAATGAGAACTCTTCCAATGCGGAATATCCTGACGCCTCCGCCAACGCCCGACTGCTCCCCGTGAACAAGAAATTCTTGGTGCCGTACTTTTCGTGGATCTCGTTCTCGTTGGGCAGATTGTCGCCCACCGTGGTTACATTGAAATCTCCGGATTCAATCAAAGTCTCAACTGCTTTGACGACGGGAAGCTTGAACGCTTGCTTCTTGTATTTCACGTCCCAAGGTGCCTTCTCCTCGAAGTACTCGGCGTTCTGCGCGAGCTTCGACATCGCATCCGATACTTTCTTGTCGGTGATGCTCACAAAACTTTGCGAACTGCCTTTTGCTCCGCGGGCATCGCGATAGACTTCAACGAACCCATTCACGAAATCGACATTCGCGTTGTTCTGCACCCAGTCAGCCCCGAATTTCAGCCAGTCTTTGAAGTCGCCGGTCTGGTAATAACGGATAAGGTCGCGGATCACTTGGGCCTGCTGCGGATCGGCAACCGCGGCCGCCTTCTCCAGATACCCGTTTGTGCGTTTAAGGAACTCGGCATACATGCCCGGCTTGATCTTGCCATCCGGTGTGCCCGCACGATAGACCTCCTCCACCAGTTTGCCGCCGCCAACATTCACCAATCGCGAATTGAGCGGATAAATCTCCTTGAATCCCTTCAGATCAGCCAGGCTCACGTTCGAATAAAAATTGTTCGAGCTCGATTGCAGGATGTCGCGCCCGCCCTGCGGACTCTTGGCCGTGATCATCGGTTCGAAGTCCGGATCGAATAATGATTGTTTGAGGTCGTTCAACTCTTTATTCAGTGCTGCTTCGGTCGCGAGAGGAGGCATCTTGCCCAGCGGCGTCCGATACGCGCCGTTCTTCATGGCCGTCTTCGCCGCCTGTTGCAGTTCCTCGAAGGTGAACGTGGGCAGGATCTTCTGCGAGGTGATGTCGTTGTGATTTCCACGATTGGCCCAGAAGAGCTTCGTGAACGCCAGTATCTTGTCCATCGCTTTCGGATCAGTTCCCTGCGGATGCGCAGCGATCCCTTCCAGAACGCGCTTTTGCCGCAGCCCATAGCGCGAGAGTTGATCGTAAAAAATCGGATCGATGGCGATCGAAGCTTCATACAGCCAGTAACCAAGCTGCTGCTGCTTCGGGCTTAATGACCGGAAACTGTTCGCCTCCACCTGGATGAAGGCGGTCGTGTCCACGCGGTCCACAAGAACTTTCTTCTGGTCCGCCGGCTCTTGCGCAAAGCAAGCTGTGCCAATCAACAACGCTGCCGCAAATACTGACAATTTTCGTAGCACTTTCATACGTTCCTCCCGAAGCTACAATCGTAGGAATGATACTGAAAACACGGGAATTCTGCCCACTGGCGCGAAGTTTCCGCTCTCGTTGTAGAATTACCATTCGCTGAAACTCGCATTCCCCTATGCTGAAATCCAGATTTGCGCTCACCGCACTTTTCCTGCTCGCCGCATTGAGCTATGCGCAAACTCCGCAATCTGCCGCAAATAAGACCAGTAAGCCGAACAAGCCCATGTCCGCGAAATCCATCCACGACTCCGCTCTTGTCATTGACACTCACGCCGATACCACTCAGCGCCTTCTCGACGAAGATTTCGACATGGCGAATGTCCCTCAGGGCGACCCCGGCCATCTCGATTTCGCGAAAGCCAAAGCCGGCAACCTCGGCGCAGAATTTTTCTCCATCTGGGTCGATCCCGAAAAGTACAAAGGCCAGTACGCTCACCGAACGTTGGAGCTGATCGATTCCGTCTATCGCCAGGCGGAGAAACATCCCGACAAAATGATGATGGCCTTCAGCACCGCCGACATCCGCGACGCGCACACAAGAAAGAAACTGGCGGCTCTGATCGGCGTCGAAGGCGGACACTCCATTGAGAACAGCATGCCCCTGCTGCGCGATTACTATCGCCTCGGCGCTCGCTACATGACTCTCACCTGGTCGAACACCAACGAGTGGGCTGATTCCTCAGGTGATATCAATGACAAGTCCGTCGAGCACCATGACGGACTCACGCAGTTCGGCCGCGAAGTCATCCGCGAGATGAATCGCCTCGGCATGATGGTCGACATCTCCCACGTCTCCGACAAAACTTTCTTCCAGACGCTCACCATCAGCCGCGCTCCCGTGATCGCATCGCATTCTTCGTCGCGCGCGCTCACCAACGTTCCGCGCAACATGACGGACGACATGCTCCGCGCCGTGAAGGAAACCAACGGCGTAGTCATGGTCAATTTCTTCTCCGGCTTCATTGACGAGAATTTCAGCAAGGCAAACAACGCCACAAAAGCCGAACGCCAGCAAAAGCAAAAGGAACTCGACGAGAAATACAAAGACGCTGACACCAAGACCCGCGCGCTCGCGCAGCAGAAACTCGATTTAGAAGTCGCCGCAAAGCTCCCACGTCCGCCGCTCAAAGCGTTGATCGACCATATCGACCACATCGCCAAAGTCGCGGGTATCGATCACGTCGGACTCGGCTCGGACTTCGACGGAATCTCCTTCATGCTTCCCCAGGAGATCGATTCCGCCGCTGACCTGCCGAAGATTACCGCCGAGTTGGTCAAGCGCGGATACTCGGCGCAAGACATCCATAAGATTCTCGGTGGCAACCTGATGCGCGTCTTCCACGATGTCGAAAAGATGCGCGACCAGATCGCCGCTGAAGGTATTCAAGCTCCATTGCTGCCCAGAAAGAAATCGGCGGCAACACCGAAGTAAAAATTGTAATGAGCCCCGCAAGGGACGACCGAAAGTAGCCCGGCACGCAGTGCCGGGTATGTGAATAAGATGAAGTGAGCCCCGCAGGGGCGACCGAAAGTAGCCCGGCACGCAGTGCCGGGTATGCGAATAAGACGAAGCAAGTCCCGCAAGGGACGACTGATGGGTTCCGCTTTGACAGGGCACGGCTTTAGCCGTGCCGAAATGCTATTTAATTCGTGGGCTTCAGCCCCTGAGGTACGATTAATGTTCAAGAAACTCACACTCGCTTCTGCATTCGTATTGCTCTCAACTTTCGCAGCGTCGGCCCAAACCGGCGACACAACTAAGCCGGCCACCAAACCCGCAGCAAAAAAACCTGCGACGGCCGCCAAGACCACCGCTGCTAAACCCGCAGCCGCGCTCCCGCCCGGCGCAGACCCTGAAGCCATCTTTGATACCTCTATGGGCAAACTGAAATGCACGCTCTTCCCCAAGCAGGCGCCCAAGACGGTTGAGAATTTCATCGGCCTCGCCAATGGCACCAAGGAGTGGACAAACCCCGCCACTGGCAAGAAGATGAAGGGCGTTCCCCTTTACGACAACACCACCTTCCACCGCGTGATCCCCAACTTCATGATCCAGGGTGGCGACCCGCTCGGCAACGGCACCGGCGATCCCGGTTATCGCTTCGAAGATGAGTTCGTTCCCGAACTCCGCTTCGATCGTCCCGGACGACTCGCCATGGCGAACTCCGGCCCCGCCACCAACGGTTCACAATTCTTCATCACTGAAGTTCCCACTCCGCATTTGAATGACAAGCACACAATCTTCGGTCAGTGCGACGACGCTTCCGTCGAACTGGTCAAACAGATCGCGCGTACTGCTACCGATCCACGTGGCAATCTGCCGGACCAACCCGTAAAGCTGACTCACATCACGATTCTCGGTGCCCCAAAGAAAGCGACTCCGGCGCACAAACCGATTGTCAGAAAGCCCGCAACCAAGCCAGCCGGAACAAAACCGGCGACAACGAAACCGTCAACACCGCCAAAACAGCAGTAACCACCCTATCGGGTGGAGCAGGCCTTTAGGACTGCATTAAGCAACTAAAAATATCTGGGCTTTAGCCCCTGAGGTCACAAACAATGGCACGACAACCCGGAACATACGCAATCTTCGACACCACCGAAGGCACCATCGTCTGCAAACTCTTTGAGGCGGACGCGCCCAAGACCGTCGCCAACTTCGTCGACCTCGCCGAGGGCAAGCGCGAGTGGACCCATCCCAGCACCGGCAAAAAGAGCACTGACCGTCTCTACGACGGAACCGTCTTCCATCGCGTGATCCCCAACTTCATGATCCAGGGCGGCGACCCGCAAGGCACCGGCATGGGCGGTCCGGGATACAAATTCGCCGACGAGACCAAAGGCTCGCCGCACAGTTTCGACAAAGCAGGAAAACTCGCCATGGCCAACTCCGGACCCAACACCAACGGATCGCAGATCTTCATCACCGTCGCGCCCACAACTTGGCTCACCGGCAATCACACCATCTTCGGCGAAGTCGTTGAAGGGCAAGACATCGCCAACAAAATCAGCGAAGTCCCGCAAGACCGCCAGAACCGTCCGCTGAAAGAATTGAAGTTGAAATCGGTGACCATAGAGCGCGTCTGACGAAAATAGTGTCATTGCGGATCAATCCGCATCACACTGCCGCCCAATGAAACCACGTACACTTCGCCCGCCTGGTCCTGGCCGAACGAACTGATCTCCGCGTTCACAGTAGTCAGCTGGGTTCGCGTCCAGGTTCCCGGGGGATTCTCGCGCAGTATCCAGATCTTTTCGCTGCTCAGGTCTCCAAAGATGTAGGCCTGCCGCAGCGACGGGATCGCGCTTCCCGCGTACACATACCCGCCGATGATCGCGTCGCCTTCGTTGTGGTCGTACTCCGCGATCGGCAACGTGAGTCCGCTCATGTTGCATCCCGACGGCGGATTCAGGCAGTGCGCGCCTTCCATGATGTTCCAGCCGTAATTCAAGCCTCGCTGGATGATGTCCACTTCTTCAAACTGGTCTTGGCCGACATCCCCGGCAAAGAGCCGCCCGCTGCCCCGGTCAAACGACATCCTCCACGGATTGCGCAATCCGTATGCCCAGATCTCCGGCAGTGCGTTGCTGGAAACAAACGGATTATCCGGCGGCACCGCATACTGTTTTCCCAGGCCGGTAGCGTCCACATTGATGCGCAGTATCTTGCCCAGAAGAGTTTGCAAGCTTTGTCCGTTGCCCAGCGGATCTCCCTCACTGCCGCCGTCGCCCAGGCTGATGTAAAGAAATCCGTCCGGCCCAAAGGCAAGTTGTCCGCCCTTGTGGTTTTCAAAAGGCTGATTGACGGTGAGCAGTATCCGCTCGCTCCCCGGATCAGCCGTGTTCGCATTCGCCGCCGACACCGTGTACTCCGCAATCACCGACTGAATCTGCCCATTCACGTCGCGGTCGTAGTGCACAAAGAACCGGCGGTTCTGCGTGTACTTGGGATGGAACGCCAGGCCCAGAAACCCCCTCTCGCTCGGCTCGGAATCCACCTTGCTGCTGATGTCCAGAAAAGGCGTCTCCTGAATCGCGCCGTTCTGAATGATGCGGATGAGGCCTGCCTTCTCCACCACAAACAGCCGGCCGCTGCCGTCGTTCGCTTGCTGCAGATCCACCGGAGTGTCCAGCCCACTGACTACGGTGGTGAGCTTCACCTGCGGAGTCTGCGCGGAAGCAGGTTGAGTGGGTGGAGGCGTCGCGGACGACGTTGGCGGTGGCGTCGCGGACAACGTTGGCGGTGGTGTCGCGGACGACGTTGGCACCGGCGAGTTGTTCGACGATCCGCCGCACCCTTGCAGCACGGAAAGCGCAATCAACAGCAAAGCAAGCGGACGAATACCAGAGAAGATCCGGGACAGAGAGGTCATGCCTCGCTAAGATGCTGGGGACCTGCGCTCTGGGTAGCTCGCTAATTACGCTCGCAATCGCGGCGAATTGTGTACTCGACTGGCATGGTCAGGTACCCTCCCCCCTCCCCCTGAGTCTCTGGAATCAACGGTTTAAGGGGGATACTTTCATCCCGGTATATTGCTTTCAAGAACTTATGGGCAAAGTATTCAAAACATTGAACATTCACTTATAGCTAATCAATATGTATACAGATTAACAATTTGGCAGGAAGGTGTCAAGGAAATTGTTGCGAAGTGGCACGGCTTTGACTGCTGGTTATGACAACTTCTGACAGAGAAATCAGGGAAGTATCGTTGGCACCTGGCTATGTTGCTCGAGAGGATGCGAAATTAGCGAATCTGGCTTTTCCCCGAGCTTCCACCGATTCAAGATATGCATTGTTCTGCGCTCGATGCGTGCTTTTTGCATTGCTGATGCATTGCGCGGCTCGGGATATCTCATCCTCGATATGAGACTAGCAGCTTCAAAGGGCGTCGCCACTATCGGACTAATTCGCAACAGGTCGCAAGCCGCCAAGAGCCCTGTCATTTTCCAACCGTAATATCCTTTCACGAGATAGAACGAAAGAATCTCCTCCTTTTTGAAGGAGTCGTCCAATGCAACTGCAAATATCATCTCGCGAATCTTTCGGCGCAGCGTTCTCTCATATCTACCGGTCGTTACTCGCACAAGCTGCTGATGAATTGTGCTGGCGCCTTCACACTTGCGAAATATTAAGGTTCTAATTAATGCCCGGCCAACGGCCCGCAGATCGACGCCACCATGCGTCCAAAACCGGTGGTCCTCCGCGATCACCAGTGAGTGGCTCAGATTTTCCGACAGTTGGGGAATTCGTGTTCCCTGCAATTCAGTAACAAGCGCCTGGAAATCTCTTGACCAACGTGGCAAAGCTTTGATCAGCCCTCTAGCTAACTTAGCGAGCTGCATTAGGCGGGTTCTCGAATGCTAAATCGTCAGTACCTCTTGTCCAACGAACTTTGCCCGAAGAATTTGCGATTGTTGAAGCGTACTTGCCTTCCATCGTCTTCTTATCGGGAATAAGCAAACTCTGCATTGTTGTACTAACTCGCTTCTCGGACAATTCAGCGAAGTGCAGCACAACCTTCGATTTCCGCAAATACCTCTTAGTGACATACCCTCGAATTTCGATCCTGCTCCGGTCCGACCCGGTATACTTTCGGATCGAACCGTCCTTAATCTCATCTTGCACTTTCTCGCCACTTCCGTGAATCCTGTTCCCTTCCTGCCATAGCAGCACGATATAAGTAACCTTTATCCCCTTGTAAGGATTGTAAAGAGTCACTTCGGTCTCACTTTGAAAAGTCCACGGCCCGTTCAAATCGGGAAGGCAAAACACATATTCTCTAGACAAGAAGAAAAAGACGGCCAGAAATATCCCGCCAATGAAGGTTCCAATTAGATTGTGAACTGCGGGCATCCAAAAATCCATCTTACCCTTCCACGACTTCGAATGTGCTTGATGCGAGATCCAGCTGTACCGCCCAGGACAGCGAACTAGGGCGAAGATCTCTAATGGCGATCTTTTAGGAACTTACGATTATAGCCGGGTGCCCCACCTGTGTGCTTTTCACAGGTGGGCGAGTTGTGAACTGCTACACTCCCTGTGCGTTACCGCGGAAGTCCCCGATTACGACCGAGTTGATGTTCTGACAAGAAAAATAACAAATAGGGAATCTCAATTTGTCGTCCTGATAGCGTGATCAAATCAGGACGTGGGGGTAATCAAAGAATCGTGCCTTGGTGGCAACTTAGATCATTCTCGACATTTGCGGATTTACAAATATTCGCAACCTGTTGTTCTCATCATCCCAACTCAGTTCTAGCCATGCCAATGGCTCGGACCGATGCTTATTAACATCGATCTCGAAAGAAGCATAGAAACCCGTAACGTTCGTGACCTTGCCGGGCGCCCCACCTGTGTGCTTTTCACAGGTGGGCGAGTTAATTAGGCACCACAGTCTTGACCATCTCATCGAACTCGATCTTCACCGTGCCTTCTTCCCCATTTTTGTAGTAACGGGCGCTACTCCATGGCCAATCGGTCGGTGACGCGGCCAGACCTCGCACAACGGGATTGTTGTGCATGTAATGAATCTTCTCCACCATCTTCTTCCGGGTGTACACATTGAAATCGCAAAAGCGCTTTTGCCAGAAATGTTTCAGGGATACATCTTGTCTCATCACCCGGCGGGCGAAGGTTTGCTTCAGAGCAAACATGACCTGCGACGGATCGCCCTTTTTCGGCTCGTTCATCAGCAGGTGGAAGTGTTCGGGCATCAGCACATAACCTGCGACGCGCGAAACGCGTATCGTTCACGGACGACTTCTAACCCTTCAACAACAGTAAATATCGGCCTGATACTTGCAGTAAGGGTTCGCGACCGTAACAACTACTAGTGATGTAGTGAAGATGGCCAAGGCCATAGTGTCGTTTGAGTCCTGTGGTCATTCACGGGGGAGTGTATCAGTTCAACTCTCGCCCACCTGTGAAAAGCACCCGTTCGACTTCGCTCAGGGCAAGCTACGGTGGGCACCCTGCGGGATGTCGCGGGAGATGGCAGAAAGTTGCGGAAAGTCACCAAAGTTAACCAACTATTCACCTCGTATTTGCATCAGAATGTCGTAAGTTGGCGTATGTCCAGACAGACCAACATTATCGAGTTCCCAAAAGCAAAGGCGAAATCCTTGACAAAAAGAACGTTGGCAGTTGGCGACTACTTGGCGGAACTGTACGTTGACGCTCGCAGCGTTCCGCCCTTATACCATTACATTGTTACTCGCAAAGACTCTGCGGAAATACTTGGATGGGGACAAGAACGGTCAGTAGAAGCTGCTGAACGCTCTGCCCTCGACAAGATCGCCGACATGAACGCGAATTCAGCAAGAGTCGGATAAATACCTCTACTCTGAATCGGAAGCCCACCTGCTAGGTGGGTTTTTTGTTTGCAGCGATGTGCAGGCAGACCTGGACGCACGGGCTCGACGCGTCCAGATCTCCCTCACAGCGGCGGCGAATAAATCCGCCCTCGTTAGAAGTGACAGTTCCCCGGGTCTGGAGCATCAACCCGCCGCGCCGTGACCCCTGCCGGAATGAGTTGGATGGCGATGGTGGTTGCCACGACGCTGCCTTCGTTCCGGAGGAGGTGCACGTGGTCACCACCTGGATCGACAAACCCCATCCCCTGTGTGTACACAGTGGGCGTGCAGGTGGGATCGTTACCCTCATAGGCCGTCACTGTTCCCGCCGTGACGATGATGAGGCTATGGCCAGGGTGGGTGTGCCAGCCGGTGGTTCCGCCGTTCGGCAGCGCTATGCTCTTCGGCTGCCAGACGTTGCTCTGTACGTACACGTCCGACGATCCCTTGGTTTTCTGCAACGACAGCCAGACGTTGCCGTTGCGGGGGAGTTGATTGAATGCATCGATCTCGCCGAACCGGCCCATGGCGACCGTTGTTCCCACGAACCCTCCAGCCGTTGTTGCCCTGGCCTTGGCGACATAAATTCCCGTGAGTACGATTGTGGCACTGAACAACATCAGCCAACTAAGCTTTTTTCGCATATTGAACTCCTTCTTGATTGGCGTCGCCGGATGGAGACGCGCGGACTCGATAGAACATCTTCTCGTGGACATGGTCAAACCGTAATGCGCAGCATTGCAGCTGGTTCCCCTACTTGCCGTCTAATACCGCATTTTGCCGTCATCGGGCAGCGGACGTTACAATCCAGACTTCCGGGAATCGCGACAACCGCGGACAGATTAGGAGAGCGCGATGGGCGAACCATTCCATGAGACACCGTCACCTGAGAGACCGCCCGAAGACCGGCTGGATTCGTGGAAGGAAATCGCGGCCTATCTCAAGCGCGACGTGACGACGGTCCAGCGTTGGGAGAAGCGGGAGGGAATGCCCGTTCGCCGACACCTGCATGACACTAGAGGCTCGGTCTACGCGTCTCGGGCGGACTTGGATGCCTGGGCGCGCAATCGGAATCTTCAGGCAGCGCAGGAGAGTGAGAACAATGTCCCATCGTCCAATCCCCCTGCACCGCAGCCGCGCTCAGCAATTCCAATCTTTCTGACCAGATGGACATTCGTCTTGCCTCTGGCAGCGGTGGGAACCGCGCTGGCGATTGGCGCAAGCCTCTGGCTTCA
This sequence comes from Candidatus Angelobacter sp., assembly GCA_025462835.1. Taxonomy (GTDB): domain Bacteria; phylum Acidobacteriota; class Terriglobia; order Terriglobales; family Acidobacteriaceae; genus JAICLA01. Next base: position 18,434 of record JAOAPH010000207.1, read on the forward strand.
GAGGACAGACTACTTCTGGCGAAACCCGATCGCTGATTCGCGGTTTCAGACGGTCACGGAATCCGATGGAGTGGAGCAGGCTGCTGCGGTGTCACGCGACGGCCACTTCGTGGCGTTTCTGTCGGATCGGGACGGACAAGTGGACGTTTGGGTTACGCAGGTCGGTTCGGGACAACTCCACAACTTGACCCGCGGGAGCGCGCCGGAACTGGTTAATCCATCGGTCCGCACCTTGGGGTTCTCACCCGATGGCTCGTTCGTCACCTTTTGGGTTCGCAAGCAAGCTGGCTCGAGCGGCGATGACATCAGCATCTGGGCGGTGCCAACTCTGGGCGGACAGCCGAAGCCATACCTTGAAGGCGTGGCCGAGTTCGACTGGTCGCATGACGGCGCCCGACTCACCTACCACACACCCGGACCCGGAGACCCTCTGTTCGTGTCAAACGGCAGCCGGCCATCGGACGATCGGCCCATTTTCACCGCGCCTGCCGGGCTTCACAGTCACTTTCCATTGTGGGCTCCTGACGCGGCATTCATCTACTTCGTCCAGGGTTCCCTTCCGGACAAGTTGGACATCTGGCGCATCAGTCCAGCGGGCGGAACTCCTGAACGGATCACGTCGCACGTGGGACGCGTGAGCCATCCGGTCTTATTGGATCGCCGGACGCTGATGTACCTCGCTACTGATGCCGATGGTTCGGGGCCGTGGCTTTATAGCATGGACGTCGAGCGCCGAATTCCCCATCGGCTGACCTTTGGCCCTGACCGGTACACGTCGCTGGCGGCCAGCGCTGACGGTCGCCGCCTTGTTCTCACCCTTGCAAGTCCGAAGAGAACACTCTGGCGCTTGCGGATCGATGATTCACCCGCGAACATATCTGCGGCTGCTCAAATCCCGCTGACCACCAGCACCGGGTTCTCCCCACGACTCGGTCCAAATTACCTGCTGTATGTTTCTGCGGCGGGCATGAGCGAGAGTATCTGGAAGGTCGCCAACGGAACTGCCACGGAGTTATGGAGTGGTCAGGGAGCGCGAGTGTTTGGCGGCCCGGCAATTTCCCCCGATGGGCGCTCTATCGCATTCTCGGTTCGGCGACACGGGCACGCGCTCTTGTACTTGATGCAGGCCGACGGCACGGACGCGCGCATTGTCGCCGATTCGCTGGACCTGCAAGGCGCTCCGGCATGGGCGCCCGACGGGAAATCGATCACCTCGGCGGCGAATGATCACGGCGTCCCACGCCTCTTCAGGGTGCCGGTCGACGGTCGCTCCCCCACTCTTTTTGTCCAGGAGTACTCAGTAGATCCCGCGTGGGCGCCCGACGGCAGCTTCGTTGTCTACTCGGGACCGGACATCGGTACCACGTTTTCAGTGAAAGCCGTCACCGCCGATGCCTCAGCGCATCGCCTACCGGCACTGATCCTGACTCGGGGGGCTAGACACCTGACCTTCCTTCCCAGAAGACGGGCACTCGTGTTCCTGCGAGGAGAGATTCAACATAAGAATCTCTGGCTCATCGATTTGGAGACCGGCGTCGAACGGCAGCTGACCAACTTCACTCCGGACTTCGACATTCACGACTTCGACATCTCCCCAGACGGCCGTGAAGTTGTCCTCGAACGAGTGCATGGGCGTTCGGATGTGGTGCTGCTGGACCTTCCCCAGCCATAATCACCACCAATTTGCTCCAGTCGTTTTCGTAGCGTAGACTTTTCGCAGTGAGAATCATCGCCAAGTTCATCACCGTTCTTCTGCTGCTGTTCGTGGCAGGAATGCCGGTCATGGCATGCATGCAGCCGGATACGGCGATGACCTCTGAAGAGATGGCCTGCTGCAAGCAGATGGCGAATGACTGCGGCGACATGGGCGGCCAATCCTCCGGGCATGACTGCTGCAAGAAGACCGTCGTCCGAACCGATGTTGCGGTTGTTCAACCAACCAGCGTCACGTTTTCGATAGAGCTTTTTTCTCTCGTAAGTTTGCCGACTGGCGCGAGCGATCACGAGCAAGTGGGTTCGCTGCTTGCTTCCATGGTTCATGAGTACTCTCCTCCCGAATCACCTCCCGGCTTCAACCAAATACTAAGAATCTGATTCCCTTCCCTTTTCGCGCCTGATCAGGCGTGCGGGCATTGCTGTGTCTAAACAGTTCGCCAGAGGGAAAAATGAAACAGATCGCATTTCTATTTCTATCGCTATTGGTGTTATCCACTGCTGCCTTGGGTTCCGGTCATGGCCCGGTCTTCGGCTTTGCTACGCCTGTGAACTCGCAAGGCGAATGGAGTTTTGACTTCACTCTTGCCGGGCGAAACAGTGCTGCCGGAAATCAGGTAACGGGCAGAGGAATTGTCGGCTACGGATTCACGCCGCATTTCATGCTGTCCGTTTCCGCGCCCGTGCTGCTGAGCAACGCTTCGCTTCCGCCCACGCGTCTTCAATCGGGCGACGATTTTGAAAGCAACATGGCGTGGCGGTTTCATCACAATGCGTCGAAAGTGGGCACGCGTTTCGAGAGCACTGCGTTTGGCGGATTAGTGGTGCCAGGGCCGCAGACGGGATCGGGATTGATCGGCGGACTTGCCCGCGCGCCAGGATTCAACGGCGGAGCGGTTACGGGGATCGCATCGCGGAGTAACTACGTTTGGCTTGGAGGCGCATACACCCGGTTCCTGGAACGCGCAGGTGATCGCCGTCCGGACGTTTTTTCTTACAGCCTGGTCTATGGATATCGCCCAGCATCCTGGAGGAAGGAACCGCAATTCTGGGACTGGCGCTTGTTCGGCGAACTGACGGGTGAGAGATCAGGCCAAGCGCAGGCAAGCGGTCTGTCGATTGCCGGAAGCGCAGCGCATCAGGTGTTTATAGGGCCGTCCGCGCTGGGAATAAAAAAGAACTACGCCGTGGAATTCGGTGTGCAACTGCCTGTCTATCGCAACGTAGGGCCGCTATTGCCGAAAGAGCGCGTGCGCTTTGTAGTGAACGTCAGCTATTTCCTATTTCAACATGAACATCAGCACAGTCACTAAAGGAGAATTATGAAGAAGAAATTATTTTGCGCATTATTTTTGCTGCTGCTGTCGGCGACCTTGGCACAGGCGGAAGTCCGCCATTCGGAACTGACAGTCTTTGGAATGGATTGAGAAGTCTGCGCCCACGCCGTGCGCGTGGCCATGAAAAGTGTGAATGGCGTTGATTCGGTCGATGTGAGCCTGAGTAAGGGGCTGGCGACTGTCAACCTCAAGCCAGGAAACACGGTGCGAACCAAGCAATTGCTAGATGCGATTTCAAAAAACGGGTTCACAACAAAACAGTCGAAGCTGGAAATAGTCGGAGTGTTTGTCTCTGATGCAGCCGGAGTCAGACTCAAAGTAGCGGGCACTGATGAAAGCTTTGCCGTGACAGGAGATGCGGCTCTGATTGAAAGAGCTCGGAGCATGGTTGGAAAACCTGTGGTGGTAAACGGGGTGATTCCAGAAGTACCCAAAGGCAAACTACCTGAGACGATTCGCTTGACCACGATCGAGCCGGCAAAAGGATGACGATGAATAATCATGAAAACGTAGGAATCAGGCCAGCATTGTTTAGCTATTTCTCTTTGTTCACATCGGTGAGCACCTTGCTTTGTTTCGCCCTCCCGTCACTGCTGGTGCTATTAGGATTGGGTGCGACAGTGGCTTCCTTTCTGTCTGCAATGCCGTGGCTGGTAACGCTGTCGCATCACAAATTCCTGGTGTTCGGCGTCTCAGGAGTGATGATCGCAGCCAGTTTCATCAACATGTATGTGGTTGCGCCGCGACTGGCACAAGAGTGCGCAGCCGACGATCCCTCCGCATGTGATACGGCGAGCAGATTCAGCAGAGTCCTGTTGTGGGTGTCGGCGGCAATCTATGCAGTGGGGTTCTTCACCGCTTTTTTGTTGGGGCTGATTTTGGCGAGGATGGACGCCTAAATAAACGGCCCGGGTGCCCCACCGTAGCATGCCCTGAGCGACGTCGAACGGGTGCTTTTCACACGTGGGCGAAAGATGAACCGCTAGACTCCGCGTAGCCCAACTGTGCTATAAAACCTCACCATGAAACTCTGCCTCATTCTGCTCTTCCTAGTAGCATCGGCAACTGCGTTCGCACAGGCGCCGCCGCCCACCTATGACGTCCTCATTCGCAATGGCAAAGTCATCGACGGCAGCGGCAATCCGTGGACATCCGCCGACATCGGCATCGTCGGTGACCACATCGCCTTCATCGGACACGCGGCTCCGGCGGTCACCGCCAAGCGGACTATCGACGCGAAAGGTTTGATCGTTGCGCCGGGATTCATTGACATGCTCGGCCAATCCGAGCAGAACCTGCTAGTGGACAAGCAGGCGGTGAGCAAGCTGACGCAGGGCATCACCACGGAGATTACGGGAGAGGGCGAATCGATATCGCCGCAGAACGCGCGCCTCGTTGAAGACGCGAAGGATTGGACCCAGCATTTTAACGTCACCATCGACTGGCATTCGCTGGACGAATATTTTCGTCGCCTGGAGAAGCAAGGTAGCGGCATCAATATTGGGACGTATGTGGGCGCGACGCAGTTGCGGCGCTTCGTTGTGGGCGATGACGACCGCGCTCCCACGGCTGACGAACTGAAGACGATGCAGCAGATGGCGGAGGACGCCATGCAGGAAGGCGCGATGGGCGTCTCCACTTCCCTCATCTACGCGCCCGCTTTCTACGCCAAGACGGATGAGCTGATCGCGCTGGCAAAGATCGCGTCGCAGTACGGCGGGATCTATGCGTCGCACATCCGCAATGAGGGCGACCACGAAGCGGAAGCGCTGGACGAAGCGTTTCGGATCGCCCGCGAGGCGAACATTCCCGTGGAGATCTTCCACCTGAAAGCCTCTGGCCGCGAGAACTGGGGCAAGATGCGCGACGTGGTCGCCAGGATCGAGCAGGCCCGCGCGCAAGGGCTGGACATCACCGCGGACCAGTATCCCTACGTTGCATCGGCGACTTCGCTCGGCGCGTCCATCCCGCCAAGGTTTCACGCGGGCGGCACCGAGGCCTTCATGGCCCGTCTGAAAGACCCGGCGCAGCGCGACTCTATCCGCATGGAACTCTCTGGCGGCGATCCGAACAAGTTTGAAAATATGTGGCGCGGAGTGGGCGGGCCGGAAGGCGTGATGGTCGTCTCCGTGCTCAATCCCGAACTCAAGCAATATGAAGGCAAGACGATTGCGGAGATCGCGCGCCTGCAAAAGAAAGACCCGTTCGACGCGCTGATGGATTTTGTCCTCGCTGACCACAACAACACCGGCGCGGTCTACTTCAGCATGAACGAGCAGGACGTCCGCCTGGCGATGCAGCAGCCCTGGGTGAGCGTGGGCACCGATTACGGTGAGGTGAATCCGGTGGGGCCGCTGGGTGAGAGCAAGTCGCATCCCCGCGCCTATGGTTCATTCCCGCGGATCCTCGGCAAGTACGTCCGGGAAGAAAAGGTGCTGACGCTGGAGAACGCGATTCGCAAGATGACTTCCCTGCCTGCTCAGCGCGTGAAGCTGGAGAAGCGCGGCATGATTCGCGCCGACTACTACGCCGACATCACCATCTTCAATCCCGACACGGTTCTTGACGTCGCGACCTTTGAAAATCCGAACCGCACATCGACCGGCATCGAGTACGTCCTCGTCAACGGCGTGCTCTCGCTGGAGAATGGCAAAGTCACCGGACAGCTCGGCGGACGCCCATTGCGCGGCCCCGGATATATGGGTCGCGGAGCCGCGCCCGATGGGCTGCGTCCAAAAGGAAAGATCGTGGGCATTGTTACGTCTCCCGACGGATGGGCGCTAACCCGCGCCACCATCACCCTCACTGACGCCACCGGCAAAGTAGTGGCTACCGCCAATTCAAAACGCGAAGGCGCGTATGAGCTCGTCAGCGATGTCGCATGCAAGGGCTGTAAGGTTACGGCGGAGCGCCTGGGATTCGGGAAGCAGGAAAAGAAGATCGACTACAACGGATCGAATTCCATCTCATTCAGTTTCGTTCTGGCCCCGGAGAAACGGACAGCGAAGCGTTAGGTGAGATGTAATCGCCAGAGCGTCAGGCTGAGGACTTCACGCAGAAAAAGTGTCGCGCGTTGTCGCGATGGCAAGTTCTTCGTCCCCGGCCGCGGCGA
>JAOAPH010000217.1 GCA_025462835.1 Candidatus Angelobacter sp.
TCTTTCTTGACGTCATCTTGTGCCTTGGGGCTGTACTTGCGCCTGCCGGAGCTCTTCTTGGCCGACGAAGAAGACGAGCGGGAAGAGCTCGACCGCTTTTTTGAACTGGCAGAACGGCTTCGCGAAGAAGCTGATCGCGATGATCTGGACTTCTTGGTTGCTGGCATTTTCGTTTTCCTCCTTGATCGAAATGGCAGCACTTTTCCGCGCTGCACGTTACTCACCTGCTTGCTTGATGAGACGCGAGCGGAATCGGTGAGGTTGGCAGAAGTCCGGGGAGGACAAATGGGAACACTCCCCGACCCCACCTAAGCAATACCCTTAGCCTTCATTTAGGGTGTCTTTCCATTGACTTACCTACCGCAAACCAGTAATTTTCCCTATGTATTCCTGCCTCAACGAAGGATGATTCGTGGCCACTAAGATCCTGCTTGCCGATGACAGCATGACCGCCCAGAAAATGGGCAAAGATATCCTGACCGCTGCAGGATACGAAGTAACCGCCGTGAGCAATGGCGCTGCCGCTTCCAAGAAGCTCGTCGATAAATTCGACCTCATCATCCTTGACGTTTACATGCCCGGATACAGCGGCCTGGAAGTCTGCGAGAAGGTCCGCGCCAACATGGAGATCGCCAAGACTCCAGTGCTGTTGACCGTGGGCAAGATGGAACATTACGAGCCGGCTGACACCCAACGGGTGAAAGCGGATGGCGTGATCATTAAGCCGTTTGAAGCCACTGACCTGCTGGCCGTGGTGAGAAAGCTGGTGGAAAAAGCATCGGCTGCTTCAGCCCCCAAGCAGGAGAAGCCCGATTACGAAAAGACGATGATCTTCACCGCTCCGCAGATCCAGGAGTTCAAGGATCAGAGTTACGCTGAGTGGAAGACTGATGCTCCCGCCGAAGCAGAAGTGGCTGAAGCGCCTGCTGCACCTGCATTTGAGATGACGCACGCCGAAGCCTCTGCGCCCGCGTTTGCCATGGACATGGCTCCCTCGGTTTCGTCTTTTGATGAGACAGTCAACATTCCGCCTGCGCCGCCAGCGGCAACGTCGTTCGATGAGACCGTGGGATTTTCTCCCTCGGCCCCGGCGATGGATTTTGGAACCGCCGTGGCTCCGGCGTTCGAGTCGCCAGCAATGGAAGCCGCGCCCGGCTTCGACATGTCTGCGCCCGCAAGTGGTTTTGATATGGCTCCGGTACCAGCCATGCCCAGCTTTGAGGAACCGGTTCCGCTGCCAACGCTTGAGCCAACCGTGATGGCCAGCGTCAGCATTGCCGTATCTCTCGACCCGCATCTGGAAGTTCCAGCGCCGCCGCCCGAAGTAAAGTATTCGATACCTTCACAGGATCCCGCACTCGCCTCCCGAGTTGAGATGGCCAGCGAGGAATTCATCACCAGGATCGGCGCATCTGAGCCTGAACCCGAGACCGTTCCAGATGCAGCAGCAGACGAAGCCGCGGAACTCGCAGCGGCAGCGGCAGAACTTGCCGGAACTCCCGCACCAGTCGCGGAAATAGATGACTTCGAGGCCCGCGTGGCCGCCCGAATGTCTGGATTCGAATCAGCCGAACCGGTGCAAGCCATTGAAGCTGAGCCAGAACCTGAGCCGGTTGTAGCCGCTGAGCCTGAATCGCCGACTTACGAAGATACGCAAAAGCTTGAGGCTGTACCCGATCCGGAACCGATAGAAGTCGCCGCTGTGATGGATGAAGCGGTAGGGGCAGAGCCGGTGATGGAAGCCGAACCCGCTGCCGAATCGGTTTCTGAATCGCAAGCCCCGCCGGATGGTATGCACGATGCCACCCTCGTCGAACAGATGCAAGCTGCGTTTGCTGACCTGCCGGTTGAAACCGCGCCGCACGTAGTGGAAGAACCGATTCCCGTTGCAGAAGCGCCGGAGCCAGTTATTGCGATGTCAGCGCCCGAAACTCCGGCTGCTGGCGGCCACGACCTGGAACTCGCCTCCGCGCTCGCAGCGGCAATGGGTGGCGAAGCTCCCGCTCCCGAAGTCATGGCCGCAGCAGCGGCTGCGCCAGCAGCAAGCGGCATGGATCCGCACACCATCGCGCAAGTGGTCACACGCGTGATGGAACGGATGCTGCCCGCAGTAATGCATGAGATCGCGAAAGAGCTGGAATCGGCGAAGAAGTAAGAGCGAAAACCAACCGCGGATAAAAGACGGATAAGATCTGATTCTTTTTTGGTCGTTCGTTCATTAGCCTTTCATTTGCGACTTATGCCTCCGAAGTCTCCGGCACGCCTCAGCCCTCAAATCCGATTTGATCTTTCTTTGATCCGCGGTTAAAGCTTTTGCCTTTCTCCGTGCCTCCGTGCCTCCGGGGTAAAGGCCTCTGATGGCGCTCTCCTGTTATCATTTTTGTTTACCCTTTCACGTCAGGAACCTGCATATAGATGTCGCACGAACTTCCCAAGGCATATAACCCGGGTGCTATCGAATCGCGCTGGGCTGAATACTGGGTGGCGGAAAAACTCTTCCACGTAAACACGCCCGAGTCGGCCGAAAACGTCTTTGACCTGCTACTTCCCCCGCCGAATGTCACCGGACGCCTGCACATGGGCCACATGCTCAACCAGACGGAGATGGACATCATCATCCGATGGAAGCGTATGAGCGGCTTCACCACGCTCTGGCTGCCGGGCACCGACCACGCGGGAATCGCCACGCAGATGATGGTGGAACGTCAGCTTGCCACCGAAGGCAAAAAACGCCAGGAGCTGGGACGCGAGAAGTTCATCGAGCGCGTGTGGGAGTGGAAGGGACACTACGGCGGCGCCATCCTCGACCAGATGAAGCGGCTCGGCGCGTCGGTTGATTGGGACCGTGAATACTTCACCATGGACGAAAATCTCTCTCGCGCAGTGCGCGAGGTCTTCGTCCGTCTATATGAGCAAGGGCTGATCTATCGCGGGAATTACATCGTCAACTGGTGTCCGCGATGTGTGACCGCCATCTCCGATCTCGAGGTCGTGCACGAAGAGACGCAGGGCAAGCTCTACGAGATCAAATATCCGATCGTCGGCAGCAAGGACTCCATTACGGTCGCCACCACGCGTCCGGAGACGATGCTCGGCGACACCGCAGTTGCCGTGAATCCGAACGACGAGCGTTACAAGCACCTCATCGGACGGGTGGCAAAGTTGCCGTTGATGGACCGCGAGATCCCCATCATCGCCGACGACTGGGCCAATCCCGAATTCGGAACCGGCGCGGTGAAAGTCACGCCCGCGCACGATCCCAATGACTTCGCCATCGGCCAGCGCCATCACTTGCCGCAGATCAACATCATGGACGAGTACGCGCGCATGAACGAGAACGCCGGCCCGTATGCTGGGCTCGACCGCTTCGCCGCGCGAACAAAAATTGTCGAAGACCTTGAAGCGCAGCATCTGCTCGTCCGCGTGAAAGATCACATGCTGTCGATCGGGAAATGCGATCGCTGCAAGACGATCGTCGAGCCGCGTCTCTCCACGCAGTGGTTCGTGAAGATTGCGCCGCTGGCGAAGCGCGCCATCGAAGTCGTGGATAAGGGCTACATCAAGTTCACTCCGGATAATTACAAGACCATCTACCTGAACTGGATGAACAACATCTACGATTGGTGCATCTCGCGCCAGTTGTGGTGGGGACATCGCATTCCCGCGTGGCATTGCGCCGATTGCAAGCAGCACACCGTGGCCCGCACCACGCCGACGAAGTGCGCTCATTGCGGCAGCGCCAATATCGAGCAGGACACTGACGTGCTCGACACCTGGTTCTCATCCGCGCTGTTGCCGTTCACCACTTTCGGATGGCCGGACAAGACAAAAGATCTGGAAGTCTTCTATCCCACGTCGCTGCTCGTCACCGGCTTTGACATCCTCTTCTTCTGGGTGGCGCGCATGATCATGATGGGCACATGGTTCATGGGCGATGAAGACAAGCTCGACACCAGCACACAAGCGGGACAGAAGAAACTCGCCGAGAGCGTTCCCTTCCGCGAGGTTTACATCCACGCACTGGTGCGTGACGCCGATCGGCAGAAGATGTCTAAGACCAAGGGCAACGTGCTCGATCCTATCGAGATCATCGAGCGCTTCGGCACTGATGCCGTGCGCTTTACGCTGGCATCAATGGCCGCACCGGGGACGGACATCGCCTTCAACGAGGACCGCACGGAAGGTTATCGCGCCTTCGCCAACAAGATTTGGAACGCCGCGCGCTTCATCTTTATGAACGTGGACAGAGCGCAGGAATCAGGTGCGTGGTCGCTATCGCAGTTTGACGCCTCAGCAACGCCAAAACCTTCTACGCTCGAAGACCGTTGGATACTCTCGCGCTTCCACTCCGTCACGCAACAGGTGGATGAATCGCTCAACAACTATCGATTCGACGAAGCCGCGAATGCGATCTATCGATTCTTCTGGAATGAGTTCTGCGATTGGTACATCGAGATCGTGAAACTGCGCTTGAACGCCGGCGATTCCGACACTGACAAGGCGACGACCCGCGCGGCACTCGATTTCACTCTGCACATCTTCGAAGGCTCGCTGAGACTGCTTTCGCCTTTCATGCCCTTCATCACAGAAGAGATATGGAATGCGATATACGACGGCAAGCCGCCGAAGAAGTCGATTGCGCTAGCAGAGTATCCGAAGCCTTCACCTGAGGCTGTTAGCGATCATGCCGCCGAAGAAGAGATGTCGCTTCTTCAGGCGCTCATCGTTGACGTGCGAACCATCCGCGCAGAGATGAAGATTGAGAACAAGCAGAAGACACCGATCGAGGTTCATGCTTCTAATGGCAACCGCATTGAACGAGTTTTTCAGGCAAACCTGAACTCGATTCACAAACTCGCGAACGTCGAACAGGTGGGGTTTACTTCAACCTCTCTGTCAAATGCTGCGGGTACCCGCGTGTCGCCAAATTATGAAGTACGCGTTGTCTACGAGCAGAAGATTGACGTCGCCGCCGAGCGTGAGCGCTTGACCAAAGAATTGAAGAAACTCGAAACTGAGATGACCAACGCTCAGCGACAGCTATCGAACGAACAGTTCATGGCCAAGGCCCCGGAGAAGGTTGTCGAGGGCATCAAGCGGCGGTCAGGCGAACTGGCAGGGCTGCTTGAAAAGATACAGAGGGCGCTGGCGGATCTAGACGACCAAGGTTAGCCTTATCCGTGCCAATCCGTGCCATCCGTGGCAAGCTTTTGCCTTGTCCCCCTCAAAACTTTGTGTCCTTTGTGAAACCTTCGTGCCCTTCGTGTTTTCAGGTTTGAGGCTCGCGTCCAACTAAGTGCAGAACGGAACACTAACCGAACTTATCCGTGCCATCCGTGAAATCCGTGGCAAGTTTTTGATGTCTACCGTGCCACCTCACTCATCAACCCCAGCAGATTGTTTTCCGAATCCCTGAAGAAGGTCATCCACAAATCATACGTCGGCATGGGCGCGACTACGTGTGGCTTGTCTTCGAAATTCACGCCGCGGGCCTGCATCGCCTCGTACTGCTCCTGAATATCATCCACTTTGAAATAAATGATGGAACTAGGATGATCGAACTCCGGCTTCTCCGGCGGCGAGAGCATCAGTCGGACGCCACCCGCATCGAAGAAGGCGAGCGTGCCAGCGGAGAACAGGTGTTTCATCCCCAGCTTGTCGCGATAAAACTCCGTCGCGCGGTTGCTGTCGTGAACATTGATGGCAATCTGCCCGATCTGTGAGAGTCCTGAATCTGCCATTTCGTGAGCCTCGTTGCATCGCATTCTACAAGCTTTGTCTGACTGGCCATGTACTTCCGGCATCAACTTTGCCATTGCCGCCCGGTCCTTATAAGGCTACGATTCGCGTTTGCTCCCAAGTACGGTCAATTTCCCGAAATCGCTAAAGTGCGGGCAAGCCTGATGAAAATTAAGCTGGAGAAGATCAACTCGCATTTGTTGGCCAAGACCAATTCCGAGTTTTGGCTGATTCTTTCTCTCTTCGTCCTGGCTGGGATCCTGAATTTTCTGGTCTCTTCCCACAAAATGGTTTTGGGCTTGTATTCCCTGCCCACGCTTTTTTCTGCCTACACGTATGGCCGCCGTCATGCCGTACTGACTGCGTTCGCCAGCATTTTCCTGGTGGGCATGGTGGTGTATTGGTCGCCGCAACTTTCGAAGACCGGCCCCAGCATCTTTTCCATCGACGAGCAGTGGTTCGACATCACCGTCTGGGGCGGCATCCTGGTGGTGACCGCCTACGCAATGGGAACGCTGTATCAGAAGCAGCAAGAACAAATGCAGGAATTGAAGGAGACTTATGACGGCGTGCTGATGATCCTTCAGCAATTCATTACCAAGGACAAATACACGCAGAACCATTCCTATCGCGTATCGGTCTATGCCTGCAAGATCGGCGCCTGCTATGGGCTTTCACAATCGCGCATCGAGGACATCCGTGCCGCGGCGCTATTGCATGACATCGGCAAGCTGGACATCAGCCGCGAAATCCTTTACAAGGCCGCGCGCCTGACCAAGGAAGAATTCGACGAGATGAAACAACACGTGGAAAAGGGAATGGATATCCTGGAGCCGGTCGGCGGAACTCTGCGCCGGGTGCTGCCCATCATCCTCTCGCACCATGACAAGTTCGATGGCAGTGGCTATCACCCCACGAAGGGTGAAGAAATTCCGCTCGAGGCGCGCATCATTTCTGTCGCCGATGTTTACGATTCACTCACCAGCGACCGTCCATACCGCAAGGCCATGTCCACCTTCGATGCCAAGGAGATCATTGAAAAAGGTGCTGGTGTTGATTTCGATCCGCGCGTGGTAACAGCCTTCCAGGTCGCGTTCCGGCGGCACGAACTGGAAGTCCCGGAAGTTGTGGTTTAGAAAACGCGATATATACTGTCAGCGAAGCCCATTATCCTTGAAAGAAACAGGATTAGAGTCCCTTGGACTGGCATAGCCGACGTATAACCGCAATACTCGAGAACGCGCTGCTCGAAGACAAGGCCACGCGCGACGCCACCACTTACGCTACTATCGAGCCACAACAGCGGGCCACAGCCACCGTCATTGCCAAACAGGATTGCATCCTCTCCGGCATCGGCGCGGTCGCAAGGATCATAGAGATCTTCGAACAGCTCGACGGCGCCGTCATCGGCCACTCTGAAGTCACCAGCCATCCGGAGATTTTCGATGGCATCAAGTTGCGTCCGGGACAGCCGGTCGCAGTCGTCCGCCACAACGCGCGCGTCATCCTCTCCTGTGAGCGCGTGATATTGAACGTGCTGCAACGGATGAGCGGGGTGGCCACGCTCACCCGCAAGTTCGCTGACGCGGTCGCCGGCACGCATGCGCGCATTCTCGACACGCGTAAGACAGTTCCCGGATTGCGTGTGCTGGACAAGTACGCCGTCCGCTGCGGCAACGGCTTCAATCATCGCCTCGATCTCTCTGACGGCGTGCTCATCAAGAACAACCACATCGCGCTCGGCGGCGGCATCGCCTCGGTGTTGGAGAAGGCGCACCGCAACCGGCGCGGCGAACAGCCCATTGAGATCGAAGTCCGTAATATTCAGGAGCTGGAACAGGCGCTTAACAGCGGCGCCGAGGCGATTCTCCTCGACAACATGACTCCGGAGACGGTGCGCCTCGCCGTGGAGCGCGTGCAGAGCCATTCCCGGCGTGTCCCGCTGGAATGCTCCGGCGGCATCAAGCTGGAAAATGTTCGTGCATACGCGGAAACCGGAGTAGACTACATCTCCGTGGGCGCGTTGACCCATTCCGCTGCGGCCGTGGATATGAGCATGCGGATTGTGGCGGCTTGATCCGGGTCGAATAAAACAATGTATCGCCGCACTTGAGGCATTCTAAGCACCTACTCTCAAAATTCCAAAAACTATCAGGAGTCACATCCATGCGTACCATTAGATCAAAGGGTCTGTTTCTCGCGGTGCTGTTTGCGCTGGCGCTTTCCGCCTCCGCTCTTGCTGCAGATCAATACAAAATCGATCCCAACCATTCGTCGGCAACGTTTAGCGTTCGCCACAATTTGATCAGCAATGTTCCCGGACGCTTCTCAGATGTAAGCGGCTTCATCAACTATGACCCGGCTGATGTCACTAAGTCCTCAGTTGAAGCCGTGATCAAGGTGGCCACCATCAACACCGACAATGAAGGTCGGGACAAGCACTTGAAGAGCGCGGATTTCTTCGACGCAGAAAAATATCCCGAGATCACTTTCAAGAGCAAGCGCATAGAAAAACGCGGTAACCAGTTAGTCGCAATTGGGACGCTCACCATGCGGGGCGTCAGCAAGGACATCGAGCTGCCATTCGAGATCAATAAGCTCACTACTCCTCGCGGCACGACGGTGGGCGTGGTCGCCGAGACCAAGCTCAACCGTCAGGACTACGGAATCAATTGGAGCAAGGCGCTCGACAACGGGGGACTAGTCGTTGCCAATGATGTGAATATCCAGCTGAGCCTAGAAGCACGTCCCGCACCGCCCGCACCCGCACCTGGAGCGGCCGCAACCACGCCCGCAGCGGCACCGGCTGGAAGCTCGCCTGCAAAGAAGTAGGACGCAATCTTTTCCTGATCCGGCGTACTCTGCATTTCGGAGTACGCCTTTTCATTCTGCCCATGTGCGACCTGCTCACAGCCGCGAACCTTTCTGCTACTTCAAGATTGAGCGGAACCATCTTCGCATCCGAGCGGCGGATCCATCACTTTGCCGTGATCGATTCCACCAATTCTGCGGCGATGCAAGCCGCAGGCAGCGGCGCAGAGGAAGGCAGCGTCTTCGTTGCGGAAGAGCAACTGGCAGGACGCGGTCGCGGCGGACACAGTTGGCACTCTGAGCCTTCGAGCGGCATTTACCTGTCCCTAATCCTGCGCCCAACTCTGACTCCGAACGATGTGCTTTGGCTCTCGCTCATCGCCGGACTGGCCGCGCATCATGCAGTCGAATCTGTGGTCGGCGTCGCGCTCGACCTGCGCTGGCCCAACGACATCATGCTAGGCGACAAGAAACTCGGCGGAATACTCACCGAAGTCAACGCGGACATGCGCAGCGTGAAGTATGCCGTGATTGGCATCGGATTGAATGTCAATCAATCCCTCTTCCCCGCTGAGATCAGCGACCTCGCGACCTCGTTGCAGATCGAGACCGGTCGCGAATGGCCGCGCGTCGAGATTGCCGCGGCTTTGCTAGAATCGCTTGACCGCGAATATCGCACTTTGCAAGAAGGCGTGGCGTTGGGGGCAGCGGAATCGGTCATTCGCCGCTTCGAGCAATGCTCCTCATACGCGCGTGGAGCGAATGTGCTGGTGCACGAGCAGGGCGGTCCGGATGTTGGATACACTGGAAGAACGCTGGGACTTGATTCACGCGGATTCCTGAAGATACAAACCGATTCCGGCGTAAGGACTTTGATTAGCGGCGGCGTTCGGAAGGTTTAGAGATACATAACGATGCTCCTCTTACTCGACGTGGGCAACACGAATACGGTGCTGGGACTGTACGCCTCTGAAGGCCAAAGCCCCTCCGAAGCCGACTCCGCCGCAAAATACACGAAGCTGGTGGCCCACTGGCGGGTGGCCACTATAAAAACGCAGACGGTGGACGAGTACGGTGTTCTCTTCCGCAATCTTTTTGCGATGGACAACATCGAAGTGAAACAAGTCCGCGGCATCGTGATCTCATCGGTTGTGCCTCCGATGGACACAACTCTTCGCGAACTCTGCGAGCGCTACTTCCATATCAAGCCGCTGTTCATCGAACCCGGCGTGAAAACGGGAATGCCGGTGCAGTATGACAATCCCGCGGAAGTGGGTGCCGATCGCATCGTAAACGGCGTTGCCGCTTTCGAGAAGTACGGCGGTCCGTGCGTGGTGGTCGACTTTGGCACAGCGACCACGTTCGACGCAGTTTCAAAAAAGGGCGAGTACATGGGCGGAGTGATTGCGCCGGGGATTGGAATTTCCGCGGAGGCGCTCTTTGAACGCACTGCTCGGCTTCCTCGTGTTGACATCCGCAAACCGCAACGCAACAGCGTTATCGGCACGAATACTGTCGGCAGTGTGCAATCGGGCTTGTACTACGGCTATTTAGGATTGGTGGACGGCATTCTCGAGCGACTGGTCGCCGAGATGGGGCCGGAGCTGAAGGTGGTAGCCACTGGCGGCTTGGCCCCGCTGATCGCAGCGGGATCGAAATACATCACCGCTGTCGACGACCTGCTCACGCTCGATGGCCTGCGCATCATCTGGGAGCGCAATGCGCATATTCGTCCCCGGCCCGCTCGCGAAGAGGCCGACACCGCAGCCGCACACAGACGAAAATAGATGAAAAAACAAAAAGGATCTTACCGGGACCTGCAATGGCCCATTCGTCCAAGACGCAAATTTGGTTGGCCAGTGCACGCAGGGGCTATTGCGCTGGGAGCATCGGGCGCCGCTGCTGACATTTGGTTCGGTCAAAATGGTTGGAGCATTTCAGTAGTACTTGGAGTGGGGGTTATAGGTTGCGCGATTCTTGTCATGCGACGCTTCTGGCATAGGTTGGCATTTTGGATGACTCTGGTTGCGATGTCAGCCTTCCAAGTCCCATTAACAATTCTTGCCCACCGAATGGTAAGCCAGCTTACATACTTATCCATGTTCGCATTTTCGATTGTCGATTTTTTCGTAGTGGCGCTTGTGGTCAACTGGGTCTGTCCCGATCAGGAAGATCACCAAAACGCATAAACGATTGGCCGGCCTTCCGTGGAAAACTACTTCAACTACTTCACTGAGATCGAGGAGCAGTATCAGCGCCGACGCGGTGCCGCGCTGTTGATGTCCACCCTTGATTGGGCGCTGATCGAGACATGGAAGGATACGGGAATTCCGCTGGAGGCGGTGTTGCGTGGCATCGACTCCGCGTTTGATTCGTATGACAGCAAGCCAGCGCGGGCGAAGACGCGTAAGGTCAATAGCCTTGCTTACTGTTCGCAGGAGGTGCTCGCAGCCGCTGAAGAGATGAAGGAGGCCGCGACGGGAAGTCCTGCAAAAACAAGTGCTGAAGCACCCGGAATGGAAGCGAGCGCAGTTGCGACGTTCTTGAACAGGAATGCGGCGACACTGGAGAACGCGGCGCTTTCGCCCGCTGCGAAGGCACTGACAAAGCAATTCGCTGAGTCGCTGAAATCGCTTGCGGCGCAGACATCTGGCGGAGAATCGCTGAAGTTGGAAGACCTGGAACGGCAACTGACAGTCATGGAAGAAAAATTATTTGCCGCGCTGCTCACCTCCACCTCTGATGCCGAGCTTCTCGAAGTACGAGCACAAGCAGAACGCGACATCGCCCCCTATCGGAGCAAGATGATCTCCGCACAGATCGAACAGCTTCATCGACAATACGTAAATAAACGTTTATTGGAACGGGCCAAGCTACCCCGCTTGAGCCTGTTTTACATGTGAGCAAATTGAAGCTGAAGATTGAAAAACTCGTTTACGGCGGTGATGGACTGGCGCGCTTGCCAGCGACGGATGCCTCTGGCAAGGGCAAGACAGTATTCGTTCCTTTTGTGCTCGAGGGCGAAGAGATTTCCGCCCGAATCATCGATGAGAAATCCGGATTCGCACGCGCGCGAGCTGAAGAGATACTTGTTCCTTCACCGCAGCGGACAGTCCCTGAATGTCCTTACTTCCAGAACTGCGGTGGCTGCCACTATCAGCACACCAGCTACGAACATCAGCTTGAGATCAAAAAGAACATCCTGTATGAGACGCTGAAACGCACGGCGAAGCTGGATTGGCGACAACCCATTCAGTTGCATGCATCGCAGCCGTGGAATTATCGCAACCGGACGCGCATGAAAGTGCGCGCGGCTGACGCGAACAGATTTGAGATGGGCTATTACCGATTCGGCTCGCATCAACTTCTGCCGGTGGAACACTGTCCGATCAGTTCTCTGCTGATCAATCGCGCCATCACGTCCGTTTGGGAGTTAGGCAAGCGCGGCAGCGTTCCGGCAGAAATAAGCGAGATCGAATATTTCGTGAACGCGGAAGACAACGAACTGCTGCTGGAACTGTATGTCTCCGGGCAAGAAGGTACCAAGCTTGAAAGCTTTGCTGAGGAGCTCAAGGCAGCATTGCCGGAATTTATTGGCGCGGCGGCATTTGCGAGCGCAGATCCGGACAAGATTCTCTGGTCGATGGGCCAAACCGAGATCATCTATCGCACGAAAACGGATGCCTACCACGTTCGCGCCGGATCGTTCTTCCAGACGAATAGATTCATGGCGGATGAGCTTGTTTCGGCGGTGACGAAAAACAGATCGGGCGGACTCGCTCTCGATCTGTACGCCGGCACCGGATTGTTCTCATTGCCGCTTGCGCGAGCGTTCAAGCGCGTGATTGCCGTGGAGTCGTCTCCAGCTTCGTTTGCGGACCTGCGCACGAACGCGCCAGACAATGTCGAAAGCGTTCGCAGCACTACGGAGGACTTCTTGCGCAAGCCCTCATTGCAGTCCAAGCATCCCGATCTGGTCGTAGTGGATCCACCGCGCGCTGGACTCGGCGACCAAGTCACCCGCAGTCTGGCAAAGGTCGAATCCAAAGCCATCTGCTACGTCTCCTGTGACCCATCTACTCTCGCCCGCGATTTGCGTGTGCTGATCGAATCGGGATATCGAATCGAATCTATAGATTTGGTTGACCTCTTCCCGCAAACATTTCATTTAGAGACAATCGTGCAACTTGTGCGATAACATCCCTCTGCGTTTGTTGCGGATCTGGGACGCACGAATCGCTCTGTTCAATCTCAAAGGAGAGCAATGCCGTACGCAATCGGTGTGATCCGTTATCGTCGTCCCTTGGAAGAAGTCTTGTCGCATGTCGAGGCTCATCGCGCGTATCTGCGCGGGCTCAAAGAGCAAGGCATCCTGCTGGTTTCCGGTCCGTTCTCTCCGCGCAATGGTGGCGCACTGCTTTTGAGATTGTCCGAGGGAGATCTGGAAGCGCAACTCGATCGGATACGTGACCACGACCCCTACGTGAAAGCTGGAATGGCCCAATACGAAATGTTGGTTTGGGAACCCGGCATTGGACGCGAAGCGCTCGATAACTTGTAAGCGGTAACCGATTGCTCCGCACCCGTGGAGCCCCAGCGTAATCCCGAAGCGACTGACCTGCCTCGCTCCAGCGACCAGCCTGTTTTTTATGCAGTGGTCGCCTACTCGCTCGGCATTGTTTGGGGGACCTACGCCATTTCCCCAATGTCGTGGTGGCTGGTGGCATTGGCGCTTCTATTCGCGTATGCAGTGTATTCGATGCGAGATCGGGTCCGAATCTCATTTCTCGCTGGACTGGCATCGCTGCTGCTGCTCGGGGCCATGCAAGTACAACTTGAGCAGCAGACCGACGGCAGTACTCCAGACCTCTCGCATCTCGCGAATGGCGAACAAGTCACAATCACCGGACACGTCGTCCGCAGCGGATTGCTGCGCACTTCAGGAAGCTTTGCCTTCCGAGCCGGCGGCTCGCAGCAGGAGCGGCGGCAGACCATTGACCTTGAAACCGAGCAGATCGCCTACTCAACAGAAACAGGTGAAGAGCGCGTACCGATTGCGATCGGCATCCGCGTAAATGTTCACTCGAAGATCGCCGGTGATTCTGACGAAGATGCATCGCCGGAATTGGCAAGCAACGATCCTCACTCCGCCATCCCTGTCTTCCTCTATGGGGAACGCATTCAATTCGCGGCAAAATTGCGCGAACCCCGCAATTACGGAAATCCCGGCGCGATGGATTACCGCGGATACCTGCATGACAACGGCATCGCCGCGCTCGCATCCGTCCGCGCCGACCGCGTGGAAAAGCTTCCAGGGTTTTCCGGCTCCAAGCTCGGGCTCTGGCGCAGTCGCATGCGACGCAGCCTGGTCGACCACATGCTTGGATTATCTCGAATGGCATTTCCAGGCAGCACCAGAGCAGGCAAGCTGTTTTCGATGAACGAGGAAGAGGCCGGCGTGTTGGCGGCGATGATCATCGGCGAACAATCATTGCTTCAGCGTGACACGCGCACCGACTTTCAGCGCACGGGCACATATCACATCCTGGTGGTATCAGGGATGAACGTGGGAATACTCGCCTTCGTGATCTTCTGGCTGGCAAAACGCTTTCGCGCCAGCGAGGCGGTGACAACCGCTGTGACGATCATCCTTTCATTGTTCTACGCATACATGACCGATCTCGGGTCGCCGATCGTGCGCGCGGCTCTGATGCTGTCACTTTATCTGACCGCGCGGCTGCTCTATCGCGAAAAGTTTTCGTTGAACTCGATCGGCACAGCAGCTCTGCTGATGCTGCTCGCTTCTCCACATACCCTGTTTGAAGCGAGCTTCCAGCTTACGTTCTTAAGCGTCGTCATCCTCGGCGGGATCGTGCAGCCGCTACTGGAACGAACTTCCGCGCCCTATCAGCAAGCGACGTCGGTCATCGGCCTCACCGGATATGATGCGACGCTCCCACCGCAGCTGGCGCAATTTCGACTCGACCTGCGGATGATCAGCGCTCGCGTCGCGCGGCTCTATTCATTCGCGTGGATGAGATTCTTCTTGCCTCGCCGATTCGATCCGGAGTTGTTGCGATTGCGCTTCTCAACATGGTTGGTGGTGGGCTGTGTGCGGATTGCGATCGCCATCTTCAATCTCATCACCGTATCCACCATCATCCAAGTCGCACTGGCGCTGCCCATGGTGATTTATTTCCACCGCTTGGCCATGCTGGGATTGCCGAGCAACATGGTTGTTGTCCCACTGACGGCGATACTGATGCCGATTGGAATTGTTGCAACACTCTTGAGCTACGTTTCCCAACACATTGCGGCACTTCCCATCGCGCTCACAGCTCTCACACTTCACGGAATCACGGGAACTGTGCGACATCTGGGAGGCGTCCGGTTCGCCGACGTTCGCATCGCCATGCCCTCAGCAACCGTCTCGCTGATTGCAGCGGCGGCCTTCGTGTTCGCAATGCTTACCTCGCGAAGCAAACGGGGGGCATTCACTACAGCAGGAATCGTCGGCCTCTTCCTTGCCGCGTGGCTGCTGGTGATTCCATCCGCCCCGAGCTTGCGGCC
The DNA here is from genome assembly GCA_025462835.1 of Candidatus Angelobacter sp. Taxonomy (GTDB): domain Bacteria; phylum Acidobacteriota; class Terriglobia; order Terriglobales; family Acidobacteriaceae; genus JAICLA01. The sequence goes on from JAOAPH010000217.1 coordinate 15,121, forward strand.
CGGTGTTGCCGAGCTCACTGCGATCGACGTCGGTCAAGGAGATTCGATCCTTGTCGTCACTCCCGACGGAAGAACGCTCCTGATCGACGGTGGCGGCCCCGTTGGCGGTGCGCATTCGGATTCGTTCGACATCGGGGAAGACGTGGTCTCCCCATATCTTTGGTCGCGCGGCATAAGCCGGCTGGATGCGATCGCACTGACGCACGGACACTCTGACCATCTCAGCGGACTGTTCAGCGTGATGGCCAACTTCAAGCCAAAAGAACTGTGGGTAGGAGTGAACCCGCCGACGGCTTCCTATCGCGAGCTCCTTCGACAGGCCGGAGAACAAGGCGTCGCAGTAGTCCATCGCACCGCTCCGGATCAATTTGATTTCGGTCAGTTGCACGTCAATGTCCTCGCGCCGGAGGCAGATTATGTTCCTTTGCGTGAAGCCAAGAATGACGATTCGCTGGCCATGGAAATCAGCTACGGAGACACTTCTGCCCTGCTTGAGGGCGATGCTGAGAAAAAAGTTGAGCGAAAGATCGCAGCGCATGCCCACCATTCTGACCTGCTGAAAGTGGGCCATCATGGCAGCGCTACTTCGACGACTCCGGAGCTGCTGGATGCGGTGCATCCTCAGTTCGCGGTGATCTCGGTGGGATATCGCAGTATTTACGGACACCCGAAGCCGATAGTCCTCGCCCGGCTGATGGCAGCGCGCGCACGGACTTTCCGCACCGACCTTCAAGGGGCAGTCACGTTCTACATGGACGGAAAAAAAGTAAGCCCCAAGATGGAATGAGCCAGAAGACTAAGCGGCAGGGTCTTTGTCCGATTGGTCGCATTTGTCTTGCTCAACCATCTCGGCTTCATTACCGGAGCAATAGTCCTCGATCAGCAGGCGAGCTTGATCGGCAAATTCTTCCGCAGTCCGAACCAGTATCACGCCCACCCCCGGTAGCACGTCCAGTGGGCCTGCCTCGGCGGTGATCAGTGACTCGATTCCGGCTGCGTCGAGCAAGCCTTTCACAACGAGTGCTTCCGGCTCCTTCACAGTTTCGAAAACCGTTGCCAACTCCCGATGATCATCAGAATCAGTGATTGCTTGTGTTGCCATAGAGGCCTCCGCTTTTTACAGATTACACCCGTGGAGTTGGATGCGTTTTTCGGGTTGCAATTCAGCGCTGAGGCGAGTTTTCGATCTTCTGCAGATGAAAGACAAGCGTTCCCCAGAAGAGGCGGGCCTTCATCTGCACGGGCGTGTGCGCGGCATCGTCGGTGTACCAGATCCAGATCTGGCCGCGGTTCTTGAGGGGGCCGTTTTCGGCAGCGGCAACTATGCGGACCGTCTTGAATGTCCCGGCGGGAGTCTTTACATCTTCCCGCGCTTCGACGGTGACTTTCACGTCGACCGTTTTCCCGCCGTCATTCATCGGAAACCGGTGAACACCGTTGGCAACCAGTGGCAATGAGGAAATGTAATAGGCGGAGGAGACCACATCCACCACGCATCCGGGCGTGTCATTTTCCACTTTTTTGCTTTGACTGGTTTTCAGATTCTTTTCGGAGAGCACGCTCTTTCGGCGAGCCTGATCAAAGGTGATGTTCGTCTCCAGCCGGCGGAAGCCCTCTTCGGTGTGCTTGCTCAGGGTGAGCGAGCAGTAAGTCTTGGGATCGACAAACGATTCGAACCGGTCCTGCACGTGATAGAGCAAAGCCACAAAACCTAATGCGTCCGCGGTGGCCACAATGCGCTGCTCGCGACCTGCGCGCTCCATCCGCAGTGTCGCCGTGCCGGCATTGAACAACCGCCAGTCCACGCCATAGACCAGCGTTTGCCCGTCGGGAAATTTGTAGGCGGCATTGGGAGCGGTCACTTGCGAACCGGCGCCGATCGTCGATGTAGTGGTCTGCGGGCTCTGGGCGAAACCGCAGCAGGCCGCACACAGCAATGCGGCGAGAAAATATTTTTTGTTTGAGGTCAGCAAATTAAACGGCGCCCCTGGTCTTTGCGGAAGTCCAAACCAGTTTCAGGACGAGAGCCAGCATCATCAATAATGAGCCTACCACAGCGTTGTACTCGCGATGCTTCAGATAAAGCTGCCGCGAGAAACTGGTCGCAGTAGAGCCACTGGCGGCACGCAATCGGGGGAACAGTCGCGGAACATTGTGGGCATATTCATCGAAATTGCCGAATGCACCGCGTAGAAAAACTTCTTCTGACTTGATCACCGGAAGATAAATCGCCAGGAACAGGACGATGATCGCCACTGCCACCCAAAGACTTTCAGAAGCGACACCGAATCCCAATGCGATGATGATCGACCCCAAATACAGCGGGTTCCGCGTGTACGCGTACGGCCCGGTCGTAGTCAACTCAGCGTTTTTCCGGACATGTCCCGCGGCGATTGCGCGCAGCCAAACTCCGGGCGCGGCGATCAGGCAGCCCGCGGCGATCGATGTCCACGTCGGTTTCGCCAGCCAGAGATATAGCGCAGCAAAAACAAATCCCAGCGGGACACGGATGCGCCGGGCGATGCGGCTCCACGTCCATGCGGTTTTTTGCGCGGCATCATTCATAGGTCATTTGTTTAGCAGTGTACGCGCAGCGGCGACCACTTCGGCAGTAGTGATGCTCATCAGGCCTTCATGCTGGCGGTCGTGATGCGAGTAGCTGGTCTCACTCGATTCATGCCGGAGGACAATATTGGGCGAAAAGTAAGGGCCATTGCGCTCCGGGTTAGTAGGCCCGAAGATCGCCACCACCGGCACTCCAAGGATATTGGCGAGATGCATCGGTCCAGTGTCGCCACCGATAAAGAGGGCCGCACGCCGGGTGAGTGCGATCAATTGTCCGATCGATCCGGAGACGCGTCGCGTCGAACCATTGCAGGTCGATTCCACTTTTGCTGCCAGATCATTTTCGTTTGGCCCAATGTTCAATATGCTGGCGACCCCGTCTCTCGCAAGCTCGCGCGCAACTTCGCCGAATCGCTCCGGCGGCCATTCCTTCGCGCCCCAACCGGCGCCGGGGCTTAGGATCGCAAATCTTGCAGACGAGAGCTTCTGGACCTCGGCATCGCACCAAGCCTCCGCTAGCGGATCATGCGGCAACATCTCCTGCTGTCGCTGCGGGAATGGCAGCGACGTAAGGCTGACATTCTGCTCGATGATGTGGGCGCCCTGCGCCTTGATCTTCTGTTTGTAGAGATAACGGGCGGGACGCTCACGAGGTGAATCAAATCCAACGATGCGGGGCGCCGCCGAAAATCGCGCAATCACTACCGAGCGGATTGCGCCTTGTACGTCTATGACCGCCGTGTACTCACGTTCACGAATGCTACGACGTAGCGCGGAGATTTCACTCCGAGTGCGCGTCGCAAGCAGATGATCGCGCCATGACCTTGTATTCACTGTATGAATCGTATTTACTAATGGCTTCTGCGGATTGCGCGGCGCGTCCAGCGATGTCCCACGCGCACAAAGCAATTCCTGCCAGCGCTCTTCAAGGACCCAGTCAATGATCGAATCGGGATACGCCTGTTGCAGCGCGGCGGCAACAGGAAGGCTGTTGACGATGTCGCCCATCGCGCTGAGGCGAACGATTAAGATTCTTTCCATTTACGGAGCAATTCGGTGGAGGAGTGGTCCTTCGGGTCCCCGACAATCGCCACGCGCCCGCCGTATTCCATCACGACAGCGCGCTCAGGAACGGATTCTGCGGTGTAGTCGGTGCCCTTGGCATGCACGTCAGGACGAATCTCGCGGATCAACTGCGTGGCGTCGGGCTCGGGAAAAATGACAACCGCATCGACATCGGCCAGCGCCGCAATGATCTCCGCACGCTCGGACTCGGGAATGCGCGGACGCCCATTGCCCTTCAACGCGCGCACAGTTGCATCCGCATTGATGCCGACAATTAATTTCCCGCCTAATTCTTTTGCCGCATGGAAATAGCGAATGTGTCCCACGTGCAGCACGTCAAAGCAGCCATTCGCAAGAACGATGGACTCGCCTGCCTTACGCCACTCGGCTACTCGCTGGCGTAGGAGATCGCGGTTCACGATTTTTGCTGCATCAGACAATGAATTGGTAGTCAGCTTTCTAAACAATGGCGAAGCTCGTCTGCGGAGACGGTTGCGGTACCGCGTTTCATGACGACGATCCCTCCGGCGCAATTCGCCAGCCGCGCAGCATCTTCAGGATCCGCGCCCGCAGCCAGCGCTGCCGTAAATGTGGCAATAACGGTATCGCCCGCGCCAGTGACGTCGGCGACATCGTCCGTGCCGTGGATCGGAATCTCCACTGGTTTGTTCCCGCGCTCGAAGCTGACCATCCCATGACGGCCGCGTGTGATGATCAGCGAATCCATCTTCATCTTCTGGAGGATGGATTTGCCCGCAGCATAGAGCCGCTCGGTGTCCGTGCCGATCTTCACATTCAACGCCTCTTCCACTTCCGGCTCATTGGGCGTGGCGGCGGTGATGCCTGTGTATTCCAGCATTCGATATCGCGAATCCAGCGTGACCGCGATCCCGTTCAGGTTGTTCTTGGCGCGAACCGCATTCAGCATCTCCGGAGATGCGGCTCCGTATCCGTAATCCGATACCAGCAGCGCGTCCGCCGCTTTCGCGTATCCATTTGCGGCAAGAACAAGTTCGCGCTTGGTGAGTGCGTCGAGTCCGTCCTCGGGCTCGCGGTCCACGCGCACAACCTGTTGCCGCGATGAATGTGTCTGGCCCGCGAGTATGCGCGTCTTCGTGACCGTCGAGCGACCCTTGATCTTCATTATGCCGCTGATGGGAATGTGTTTCTGGCGAAAGGCTCTCAGGAGCAGTCGACCGGGCTCATCGTCGCCAACAACGCCAATGGGAAGCACGTTCACGCCGAGGTCGGCGAGATTGTAGATGGCATTCGCCCCGGCGCCGGGCAGCACGGTGCGTTCGCGATGCTTCAGGATCAGCACAGGTGCCTCGCGCGAAACGCGAGCGATCTCGCCATAGATGAATTCGTCCGCGACCAGATCGCCCAGCACCGCTACGCTTACGCGGGGAAAAGATTCCACGATTTTTATCAGACGTTGATTAACGGCGTTCTTCACATTCTTATTATTCATCAGAATCGGAATTGTCTCAGCCTGTGACGTGGCATTGCAAGCTTTCGGCGATAACTCCCAGCATTGAATCCAGCGCGCGATCCCCATCGATCAGCTCCATCTTGAGTGGAACTGCTGTAAGCGGCTGCACCGATTTCAGCAGCTCAGGCGGATTCTGTGCCAGATTAATCGCGTCCTTCTCACTGGTTACAAAGCCGCCTGCATTTTTCTGCTCGCGCAAACGCAACAGCTCGCGAAGATCGGATTCCGTGTAGGCGTGATGGTCAGGAAAGATGGCCTCGTCCGCAATTTCAATTCCGGCAGCACGCAAGTCATTGAGAAATCTTTCGGGCCGCGCGATGCCGCAAATCGCGATGGGGCGCGATGGAACGCCAGTAACATCGATTCTGCGAGTGACTCTCCAGACATTTTGATTCTCGATGGGAAGCCCTTCGATCGATGCGCCTTCCGTGAGCACAATCGCCTGTGCACGACGTAATGACGAGATGGGTTCGCGCAAGCGTCCAGCAGGCAGAAGGCGGTCGCGCACATCTTCCGGCGGGACAATGACGATGTCGAAATCTCGATGCAACCGGCGGTGCTGAAAACCATCGTCGAGCAGATGCAACCATGTTCCGCCGTGCGCGGGACGCAAACCGGAAAACTGGGTTTCCGAAAATAGGCCGGCGGCAAAGCGCTCAGCGCCCACAATCACTGGCACTCCCAACTTCCGCGCCATCAGCAATGGCTCGTCCCCGAACTCCGCGGCAGAACCTTTTTCATCGACCAACCTTATGCCACCACTCTTGCGGCCATACCCGCGGGAGAGTATGTCGAAGGCGATCTTGCGGGCCTGCAACATCTCGCCCAGCATGATGGTGAACGGCGTCTTCCCCGTTCCGCCGACGCTCAAATTCCCAACACTCACCACGGGCCACTTGAGCCGTTGCGTTTTCAACACTCCGGAATCATAGAGCGCATTGCGCGCAGCAACACCTGCCCCGAAGACCGCCGAAAGCGGAGTCAGCGCACTCATCGCTGCACCTGATCGTATTGTCTCTTGATGCTGGACGGCATCCACATCAGCACTTCCAGCGCGTCCAGTGTCCTCTGCGTCGCGCCCGCTTGCGATCGGAATACCTGCAATGCGCGTTCGCCCATGGCTTGCCATCTCGGATCGAGAAGGGATGCAAAGTCCAATGTATTTCGGTCGATCACATGCACCGCATTTTCGCGTTTGAAAATGTTGATGATGTCGCGAAAATTTTCCGTGTGCGGCCCCACAAAGATGGGCTTGCCGAACTGTGCCGCTTCGAGAATATTATGTCCGCCTCTCGGCACCAGGCTTCCACCGACGAATACGACTGTCGCGAGAGCATATACTGAGGCAAGCTCTCCTATTGAATCGAGCAAGATGACTCCGCTTTCAATTTGCCCGCCATTCCAGGTGCTGCGTTGAACGAACGGCAGGCCACGACTAGAGACCATTTCCACAACGCCAGCAAAACGCTCCGGATGCCGCGGAGCGAGGATTATCACTGCTTGCGGATTCGTGTCCAGCATCCGCGTGAACGCATCCAGCAAAATTGCTTCTTCACCTTCAACGGTGCTGCCGCATACGATTACCGGCGTTGCGGGCGATATCACCGCGCGCAGTTGGCCGGTCAATTTGCCTTCCTGCGGCGCGGTAATGTCGAACTTCAGATTGCCACTGACCTGCACTCGTCCAGGATCTGCTCCGATGGCGACCAGCCGATCTCGATCAGCTTCGCTCTGCGCCAGGAAAATATCTACGTCACGCAAGATCCCGCGAAGCAGTCTGCGAAATGTTTTATATCTTGGAAATGAGCGGTCCGAAATTCGTGCATTGACCACGGCCACCTTTGCGCCCATCGACTTCGCCAACCGCAGGAAGTTCGGCCAGAATTCAGTCTCGGCCAAAATCACCAGCCGCGGACGCAGCAATCGAAAATACGGACGCAGCGCAAAGGAGAAATCCATCGGGAAATAAAACACGTTTGCTTCGCCAAATTTCTCTCGTGCCAGCTTTTGGCCTGTTGCGGTGGTGGTTGAGATCGCTATCCGCCATCCCTTTTCACCAAGGCGCGCTTGCAGACTCGTGATGATGCCACTCACTGCGATCACTTCGCCGACCGACACCGCATGTATCCAAATGCAGTTCTCATCCGCCCGGGTGCGCCGCAATCGCTCCGGGACCGAACCAAAACGCTCACCCAGACCGGCGCGATACTTGCCCTTGCGCGCTGCCTGGACCATCCAATAGGGCAACGTCACCAATAAAGCCAAGGCCAACCCGGCGCTGTAAATGAGGTACATTCGGTTTGAGCGGGTATTCTAAATGCGCTGCAAAGAGCGGCTACAATCAACCTGTGCTGTCGAGCTGCATTCAACATCTTAAGATTGCAGTATCCGCGCCCACTCAGGATAATTGACTCATGCGAAATACGCGCCGTTTATTGCTTGTTGCCTCCATTCTTGCCGCAGCGCTCATGTTCAGTGCGATTACCGCCTTCGGCAAGGACAAGGTTTTCTCTCGGCCACGCGCCTTCAACGCGAAAACCTACCCGGCACACGAAACCCATGACGATGAAAAGGTCTCCATCGCCGCCGATCCCTATGACATGCCAGAAAAAACCGTTGGCACGTTCACCGTGGATTACAAGAAAGAGGGTTTTCTGCCTATTTTCTTGGTCCTTACGAATGATGGGGACGGCGCCGTTTCGCTCGCAGACATGAAAGTCACGCTAGTCACCAGAAAGCGCAGCAAGGTCGGTCCCGCCGACCCCGACGATATTTTCCGGCGGATCTCAAAGCAGACCATGCGTGGTGACGAGCCGCAGCGCCCCTTCCCGTTGCCGAAAAAGAAGTCCACCACCATCAGCAAGGAAGCGCGTGACGAAGTGAAAGATTCGCAGTTCATGGCGCGGGCAGTGGAGCCGCACGGCAACCAGTCAGGCTTCCTGTTCTTCGACGTGGGCGATATTGATAGCCCGCTCGCGGGAGCCAAGCTGGTGGTAACCGGGCTGACCGACTCCAATGGTCATGAGTTGTTTTATTTCGAGATCCCCATGGAGAAGTATCTCAGCTATCAACCGGTGAAATGACTTACGACATCGGAAGCTCGCGCACCGTGATCTTCCCCGGCTTCGGGGATTCCAGATAGGCCCATGGCGTGGTGTGGTCGTGCGTAAAGATCGTGAGCCACTGCTCCGGGATAGCGCGGCTGTAATAGCGTTTGCGGCTTTCAATCGTTTCCAGAGGAAAAAGATCGTAAGACATCACCCAAGTGAGGTCGATGTGTGCGGCGGTGGGAATCAGATCTGAGATGTAGCACGCCGTCTTTCCTCCACTCTCGATCATCACGGCTTGCATATTGCGCGTGTGCCCCGGATAGAGCGCCACTGAAACCCCCGGAATGATCTGCGCATCCCCCGTGAGCAATTGCATCTGTCCACTTTCAATCAGCGGATCGTAGTTGTCGCTCATGTAGCTGATCTTGTCGCGCTCCAATTGCTTGCGGCCATGCTCCCATTCGCCGCGCTGCGCGTAATACTTCGCGTTCGGAAATGTCGGAACCGCCTTGCCACCCTTGTAAATCGTGTTCCAGCCGCAATGGTCAAAATGCAGATGGGAATTAATGACAATGTCAATCTCATCTGGTGAAACTCCGGCAGCCTCAAAACTTTTCATGAGCAGTTCCTGGGGCTCGTAGATGGCTTTGAGCTTGTCCGAAAGCTTGTTCCCGATGCCGGTCTCGATCAGCACATTCTTGTCGCCACTTCGTACTAGGACTGAATTTAGTCCGCAATCCATCTGGTTGCGTTCGTTGACTTGCGCCTTCTTGCTCCATAGCGATTTCGGCACTACGCCGAACATGGATCCGCCGTCGAGAAAGTAGGTGCCGTCGGAGAGAATGGTAAGTTCGAAATCGCCTAAAGTCTGTTTTTGCTGGGGCATAGTTTCTGTTGGAAGCCTAAGTCTTTCACCTGATTGGAACCGCTCATTCCTTTGGGCTAAAGTCCAGATTCCGCATGATATTAGAAATCGCACGATTGGTGTTGGCGCTGCTCATCCTCTGCTTCCACAGGCAGATCGCCGATTTCATCCTGGAACACGAGCGCCGGCTGGTCATCATGCTGAACCAGCGAGGCTTGCGACTTCCGGACGTGCCTCGCCGCGAACTCGTCCATAATCTCTATTTCAGTATCGGCGCAATCGCCTCGGTTGCATGCATGGCGCGTCTCTGGATGACGTTTTACCTAGGCTGAACGCCCTTTCCCTCCGCCGAAAGTGCTACAATTTGCATACCCTTCCTTATGAATCCTGATTTGCAGAAACTAATAGAACTGGACAAGGTCAGCCAGGAAATTGTCCGCCTCCAAGATGAAATCGCCTCATTACCTAAGCGGGTGGCTGAGATTGAAACGAAGTTATCAACTGCCAAGTCCCAGGTAGAAGCTGCCAAGACTGCCATCAAGAACTACGAAGCCAACAAACGAAAATCAGAATCTGACATTCAGGATTGGCAGCAGAAGATCTCAAAGTTTCGCGAGCAATCGCTGGCGGTGAAGACCAACGAACAATACAAGGCCTTGATGCACGAGATCGAATTCGCGCAGAAGCACATTAACGATTGCGAAGAACAGATCCTGGCCGGCATGGATTCTGCGGAAGGGTTTGCGAATTCACTCAAAGCTGCGGAAACAGAGCTCAAATTTGAGACTGACGAAGTAGAAAAAGAAAAAACCCACGCTCGGGCGGTCACGGCAGAAGATGAAAAGAAGCTTTCAGACCTGAACCAGCAACGGCAAAGCTTGCGCGCAGGCGTGGATCCTGCAATGTTTGCCCATTACGAGCGTGTGGCCGGAAAACGCAAAGGCGCCATCGCGGCTGCCTTCGATCACAAGTGCAGCGCCTGTAACGTGATGATGCGTCCGCAGAAATACAACGAGCTTCTTTCAAATTCTGAGTTGGTCACCTGTGATTCTTGCGGACGTATTCTGTATCACGACGCGAGCCGCCAACCCGAACCGCCCCAGGCCGGCCGAGGTGCCAAAGGTGGCTTGCGCGCCAATGAGCGTGCCTGGTTCTATTTGCGCACAGGTGGGGAGAGCGGTAGATTCGCTTACTTCGCCAATTCCAAGGGCGGCTGCACCATGCGTACCTTTGACGCGTTGACGGGGCAATTGCTCGACAAGGTTGTCAAGAAAAAGACTACATTCCGTGAAGCCTTCCCTGAATTTTTGTCGGACGCCTTAGTCCTCCATCCGGAGCATCTAAACATCCAGCAGGAATTTGAGGAACAGCTTCCGGCAGACATGCTGGAAGAGTTCCAACTGCAAGCCCGTATCGCGCCCGGTACTTCGGCGGCAGTGCCCACAGCCCACTAGGCGGACGCTCCGGTGATCGGATGCAAAGTCGTTCCATTTTCCGCGCCTTTCTTTTCTTGACCACGCTTGCGCTGGTCTCGCCATTCGGCATTGCTCAAGTCGCCAATACCCCAGGGCAAATACCGTTGCGCCCCGCCGACGTCGAAGTACGTATCACCTATGAGAATGAGCGTCCCGCTGACGGACAGATCCGTGTGGACTTGCTCACCAGCGGTGGCGCTATCGTCGCTCAACAATTCACCCGTGATCAGGGACAGGTAACTTTCCACAGTGTCTTCCCCGGGAATTACAGACTGCGCGTCGGCGGTATCGATATAGAAGACAATTCGGAAACGTCTTTTTCGGTGGAATCCCGCGAATCAATTCACTTTGAGACCGTGCGCGTAAAACTAAAGAAGACTGAGGCCCAGCAATCCAGCAATCAGGGAAATATCTCCGCCGCAGTCTTGAACATCCCCGATAAGGCACGCAAGGAATTCGAAAAGGGAGTCTCCAGCATGTCGAAGAATGACATGCCTGAGGCTCAGAAGCATTTTTCCAAGGCCACGGAAATATATCCGCAGTATGCGGGTGCATATAACAATCTCGGCGTGATTGCCATGAAGTCTGGCAGTCCTGATGACGGAAAGAAGCTCTTCGAGCAGGCGGTCCGCGCCGATGCTAACAACCCCAATGCCTATGTCAACCTGGCGCGATGCCTGATCATGAAGGAAAATTTCTCGGAAGCCTTGCCGCTGTTGGAAAAGGCCAGTGCCTTGAATCCCTTGGACGCTGAAGCGTTGACATTGCTTGCCCAATCCCAATTATCTTCCCACCAGCTGGATGTCGCACTGGCCAATGCGCGTAAGGTGCACACGATGGAACACCAGCGGTTCACGCTTTCTCACCTCATCGCGGCCCGGGTCTTGGTGTTGCAGGATAAACTGGAGGAAGCCGCCGCCGAATACAGGACATTCTTGAAAGAATCTCCGGAAAGCCCCAAGGCCGAAAGCGTACGCGCTGCTATCCAAACTATTGAGAATCGGCCAAGGTAAGTCCACGTCCGTGCCCACTCAACAAAAAACTGCGCGCATCGCTGTGAATACACGGGCTGCAAAGCGCCTCCGCAGCGGACATCCCTGGGTTTACCTTTCTGACCTTTCACAAAAAGCCTCCGCTCCGATTCCCTCTGCATCGCTGGTCCACATAGTGGACGAGCGTGGAAAGTTCCTCGGATCGGCGCTCTCCAGCTCTTCTTCGCAGATTGCGTTGCGCATGATCTCCGATGCCCCGCTCGAGGATGACGGCAAGCAATTGCAGGCGCTGATCCGCACGCGTGTCGCGGCAGCAATCGATTATCGAAATCGTGTAGTTCACGGCAGCGATGCATATCGCGTCGTTTTCAGCGAGGCTGACGGGCTCCCCGGCCTCATCGTAGATCGTTACGACGACGTGATCACGCTGCAAGTCCTGACGCAAGCCATGGACCGCCCCGACTTGCGCGATGCCGCTCTTCAATCGCTCATCGCAGAATTTGGGAGCGACGTCAGCATAGTAGAGCGAAGCGAGCCCCGCATTCGCGAACTGGAAAAGCTTCCTGCCTTCGACATCAAACTCCTCCATGGAAGCACCAGTGCCACCCGCTTCCAGATGAACCGGCTGGAGTTCCATTTCGACGCCGCCTCTGGGCAGAAGACCGGGGCATTTCTTGACCAGCGCGAAAACTATGCGGCAGCCGCTGCCTATGCGCACGGAGAGGCGCTCGATGTCTTCTGTTATCAAGGTGGCTTTGCATTACATCTTGCACGGGTGTGCCAGCTTGTTACCGGCGTGGACTCCTCACGAGCGGCCTTGGAGATCGCCGAGCAAAATGCGCAGGCCAATGCAGGCAAGTTGAAAAGCGGCGATATCGAGTGGATCGACGCCAACGCCTTTGACCTGCTGAAAGACTTTTCATCCGAAGGCAAACACTACGACACCATCGTGCTTGATCCGCCCGCATTCGCAAAAAGCAAGCGCGCCTTGCCCACCGCATTGCGCGGATACAAGGAACTGAATCTGCGGGCCTTGAAAATGCTGCGACCCGGCGGCATCCTCGTTACGAATTCATGTTCCCATCACGTCAGCGAGGCCGATTTCTCGGAAATGCTGGCCTCGGCGGCTGCCGATGCCCATCGCACAGTCAAAATCCTTGAAAAACGCAGCCAATCCAAAGACCATCCGATTGTGGCCACGATCCCAGAAACCGCCTACCTGAAGTGCTTTATCTGCTGGATTTCATAGAGTAAAATTTCATTGTAATCAGATGATAACAAAGCTGTTTGCCTGACTTGACAATAACAGACTAAGGTTTTATGATTCTTGTGTTGTTAATTCAGCATCAAAGGTTTCACAGACCAAAATTATTCGCTTTGGAGGTTAGAGTATGGCTACGCTTTCTCGTATGGATCCTTTCCGCGAAATGAACGTTTTGCAATCAAACTTGAACCGGATCTTCCAGGACTACGGCAGGGGCAGCGACGAGTTGCTCACCAGCGGCACCTTTGTTCCGCCTGTCGATATCTATGAGGACGACCAGAACATTGTTTTGAAGATGGAAATCCCGGGAGTCGACCCGAAGGACATCAACATCACCATGGAGAACAACACACTCACGGTCCGGGGTGAGCGCAAGATCGAAAAGGATGTGAAGGAAGAGAACTTTCACAGGATCGAGCGTCGTTACGGATCATTCACGCGCTCGTTCAGCCTGCCCAACACCGTGGATTCCGACAACATAAACGCCAATTTTGAAAACGGCATTCTAACCATCAAATTGGCAAAGCGCGCAGAGGCCAAGCCCAAGCAGATCAAAGTGGGCACCAGCCCTGCAAGCGGGACCAGCAAAGAAATCAAGGGAAGCACTCAGGCAGCTTGATCCTGCCGAAAGAAAAAAGCTTTAAGTCGAACGGGAGGCGGGGACGTCTCCCGTTTTTTGCTGGCAAGCATCTGTATAAGCATCTCTATAAATTCGAGAATTAATCATGGCAATACGTTGGGACAAACTTACGATCAAAGCTCAGGAAGCCATTCAGCGCGCCGGAGAGGTCGCGGCTGAACACGGCAATCCTGAGATCATGCCTATTCACCTCCTCATGGCTCTGGCCGCAGACCAGGAGGGCGTGATCGCTCCAGTGCTATCCAAGTTAGGCACCAGCCCCGAGACGTTGCGCACAGAGGCACTGACGGAGATCGAACGCCTGCCCAAGTTGAGCGGTCAGGCGGCACAGCCGTCGTTGTCCCAACAACTCTCCAAGGTCTTGGATCAAGCCTTCAAGGAGGCGGATTTATTCAAGGACGAGTACGTCTCCACCGAGCACTTGCTGCTGGCTATTGCGCAAGCCAAGAATGACGCAGCTCAAAAACTTCTCGCGCAGCACGGCGCCACACATGGCGCCATCCTAAAAGCGCTCACCGGAGTGCGCGGTTCGCAACGCGTCACTGACCAGAACCCTGAAGCGAAATACCAGGCGCTGGAACGCTATGCCAAGGACCTGACCGAGCTTGCGCGGCGCGGAAAATTGGATCCGGTGATCGGGCGTAATGAAGAGATTCGCCGTGTCATACAAGTCCTTTCGCGTCGCACAAAAAACAATCCCGTGCTCATCGGCGAACCCGGAGTGGGAAAGACGGCAATCGTTGAAGGGCTGGCGCAGCGCATCGTCTCCGGCGATGTGCCTGAGGCCTTGAAGAACAAGCGCGTCGTGGCGCTTGATCTCGGATCGATGCTCGCAGGAGCGAAATACCGCGGCGAATTTGAAGACCGCCTCAAGGCAGTACTAAAAGAGATTGAAGACTCTGCCGGCGAAATCATCTTATTCATCGACGAGTTGCATACGCTGGTAGGAGCGGGCGCGGCCGAAGGCGCGATCGATGCCTCTAACATGCTAAAGCCGCCGCTCGCTCGTGGAGAGCTGCGCGCTGTGGGCGCGACGACCCTCGCCGAGTATCGCAAATACATCGAAAAAGACGCTGCCTTGGAGCGCAGGTTCCAAATCGTCATGGTGAACGAACCCAGCGTGGAAGACACTATCGCGATCCTTCGCGGGTTGAAAGAAAAATACGAAGTGCATCATGGCGTCCGAATAAAGGACGCGGCCATCGTTGCCGCAGCCACACTATCTTCGCGATACATCTCGGACCGTTTTCTTCCCGACAAAGCAATCGATCTTGTCGATGAAGCCGCGGCTTCGCTCCGCATCCAGATCGATTCCATGCCTACTGAGATCGACGAGCTCGAGCGCCGCGCAACGCAGTTAGAGATTGAGCGGCAGGCGCTGAAGAAGGAGTCTGACCCGAATTCCCGCGAGCGGCTGGCGATCGTCGAACGCGAGCTTGCCGAACTCCGCGAGCAATCCAACGCGCTCAAGCTGCGCTGGAAGCAGGAGAAGGAGTTGATCTCGCGCGTCCGCGAGGTGAAAGAGCGTATCGAGGAGCTGAAAGCGGAAGAGCAGATTGCGGAGCGACAAGGAAACCTGCAACGTGTTGCGGAGATCCGTTACGGCCTCTTGCGCCAAGCCGAGGAGGAGCTCAAGAAGCTGAGCGCCGAGGCTCAAAAGCTTCCAGAGGGAACGCGTCTGCTGAAAGAAGAAGTGGACGAAGAAGATATTGCCGGCATCGTCTCCAAGTGGACAGGCATTCCGGTTTCGAAGATGCTCGAAGGCGAGATCCACAAGCTGGTGCAGATGGAAGACCGCCTGCGACAACGCGTCGTCGGCCAGGATCAGGCCTTGGAGCGCGTCTCCAACGCTATTCGCCGCTCGCGGGCAGGACTGAGCGATCCGCGTCGTCCAATCGGTTCGTTCATCTTCCTCGGTCCAACCGGCGTCGGCAAGACCGAGCTTGCGCGGGCGCTCGCCGAATTTCTCTTCGACGACGAACATGCCATGATTCGCATCGACATGTCAGAGTACATGGAAAGACACGCGGTTGCGCGGCTCATCGGCGCTCCTCCGGGATACATCGGGTTTGAAGAGGGAGGTCAGCTGACTGAGGCTGTCCGAAGACGTCCCTATTCGGTATTGCTGTTCGATGAGATCGAGAAAGCGCACTCCGATGTCTTCAACATCCTGCTGCAGATTCTGGACGACGGCCGCTTGACTGACTCCAAAGGCCGAACCGTGGACTTCAAGAACACGGTGATCATTATGACGTCGAACCTGGGATCCGCGTTCCTGAACAGCGAAGGACTGCGCTCGACTGAGGAATTTGAGGTGGCACAGGAACAGGTGATGGCTGCGCTTCGCGCGCATTTCAAGCCCGAGTTCCTCAATCGCGTGGACGACATTGTGATCTTCAACCCGCTGCAGGAGGAGCAGTTGAAGCACATCATCGAGCTGCGACTGGAGGACCTGCGGCGCATACTGCAAGACCGCAAGATCACCATCGAGTTGACTCCGTCTGCGCAAGAGCTGCTGTTTGTCGTGGGCTATGACCGCGCTTACGGTGCGCGTCCGCTGAAACGTGCGATTCAGCGCCTGGTGCAGGATCCGCTTGCGCTGAAATTGCTCGAGGGTGAAGTGAAGAACGGAGACCACTTGGTGGTCGATGGCGACTTAGGCGCCCAGAAGATGATCTTCCACGTTACTTCGCCCGGCGCAGAGACACCGGGCGAACCAGAGATGGCTGGAATCAAGACCGATCGCAAGCGTCCGAAAAAGTAAGTTCGCTCGCGAATGAGTCTAGAAGGGGATCAGTTTTCTGAGCCCCTTTTTCTTTTTCTGCTTGCTGCTGGACTCCTTATTGTCTTTGCTTTGATCCTGATCTTTTGCGTCTTTGTTTTGGGCCTGGTCTTTGTTGTCTTTTGTTTGGGTCTTGCCCTGATCTTTAGAGCTCGATTCAGCAGCTCCGCTATCAGTCTTGGGGGAGCTTTCCACGGCCACATCATTGACTTGGTTCGGCGGAGGTGCTGCCAACTGCGAGCGCGGCACCGGATCGCTTTCCTTTGATGCTCCCGGCTTGATCGTCTCTACTGAGGCCTTGCCATCGATGTCCTTAGTCGCCGCCGTCATCAGGTCTTTCATGACTTGGGGCGCGCTGGTCTGCTTGGGTTCTTCGAGCGAAGGTTCACCAATCTTCACAGCCTGGGCCATATCTGGTCGTTTCTTGAAATTGCCCATGATTACGGCTAGGCGTCCGCTCTGGCTGCGGCTTTCCTCTTCTTTCTTGTTTTGCGCGATCATCTCCGGAGTAGGCGTCGGGATCGGACGGTGCAAGGCCTGAAGCCGGTTCTTTGCATCTGCTACTCGGTCCATCGCCGGATATCGCGAAACGATCTTGGCATAGCTCTCCGCCGCCCGGTTGGTGAGATCGTTGAGGACGTTTGCTTTGGGAGTCTCCTGCAGTTTGCCTGCGCGGATCGTATTTATTTCGCCCTCGTACGCCTGACCTAGCGTGAACAAGGCTTCGTCGATCTGGCTGTAAAGTGGATAGGCATCCACTAAGGAACGCAGCCGCGCGATAGAGGCTGCATAGGACTCGCGCACAAAATAGAAACGGCCAATGCGGTATTCGCGTTCCGCCAAAACTTCCTGTACCTGAAGCAAACGCTGCTTCGCCTCAGGAACGAGCTTGCTGTCCGGGAACTGCTGGATCAGTTGCCGATACTCATCTTCGGCGCGCTTCGCATGAGTGAAGTCGCGATCCGGCTTTTCCATCTGCTTGTAGTGAATGCCCGCAACTTTCAACTGGGCTTCAGCCGCTTCAGGCATGTTGGGAAAGAAGGTGATGAAATCCTTGTATTCCGCCTCAGCCTGTTGCAGAGCGGCGGAACTTCCTTCTTCATACCAGGAATCGCCCACTGCAAGCTTGGCGCGCGCGATGTATTCAGAATCCGGATAAGTGTTGATGAGGGTCTGCAGCGTGATCCGCGCGGTGTCGAATTTGTTGTGTTGCAGGGCATCCATGGAGCGGTCAAAAAGCACTTTGTCGGGCTGCTTGGAATCCACCTGCGCGATCGGATTAACCGCCTTGTTCTTGCGGCAACCGGCGCCAGCCAATGCAACCACGATCAGCAAAAAAAGAATGAGTGTGCGACGAAACATGAGAATCAATAACCCCGAATCCCTAAACTTGTAGCAGATTTGCTTCCCTGCCGGTTTTCAGCAGCCGTTCCGTGTTCTTCCTGGGATCGCCACTCCCGAATACCGCGCTTCCAGCAACGATCACTTCTGCACCCGCGCGCACCACTTCGGCGATGTTCTCCAGCGTAATCCCGCCATCCACTTCGATCTTAAAGCCGGTGCGCAGCGTTGACTTGATAGCTGCCAGCTTGCGGATCTTCTCCAAGCATGAGGGAATGAATTTCTGTCCGCCAAATCCCGGGTTCACTGACATCACCAGAACGTAATCCACCATATCCAGCACTTCGGTCAGCGCCCCAATGGGAGTAGCAGGATTGATCACCACGCCCGCTTTCAGTCCGTGTCCCTTGATGTGCTGCAACACCCGATGCAGGTGAACACAGGCCTCCTGATGGACAGATATCCAATCCGCGCCAGCATCAGCAAATGCCGGGATGAACTGGTCTGGATCCTCGATCATTAGATGGCAATCTAGAGGGATGTCGCTGATGATGGCCTTGCGCAAAGATGCGACTACCGGAGGCCCAATCGTGATGTTAGGAACAAAGTGGCCGTCCATCACATCCACGTGCAACAGGGTGGCTCCGCCCTCAATGGCCTCCTTGGCGCTGGCGGCCAGACAGGCAAAGTCAGCCGACAAGATGGAAGGCGCGATTTGAATCACGTGGTTATTGGACAAAAAGAGGGCCTTCTTGTGTTAGTTGCACCCGAGAGTTATCGAAAATTGTAGCACGGTTAATAGGTTCAAAATGGGCCAAAGTACCTGATTGTCAGGTGTTTCCACGCTCGGGTGGCGCAGGCCTTCAGGCCTGTATTGCAGACGCTATTCACCTGGGGGCTTTAGCCCCGGAGGTCAAACATGCTTTGACAGGGCACGGCTTCAGCCGTGCCGCATTAGCAATTTTATGAATGGGCTTTAGCCCCTGAGGTTTTCAGCGCCAGAGGCGCGCCATTTTTATAGCCCGGAGCACAAATAAAAATGTCGCGCCCCGTAGGGGCGACATTCACGCAAGGAGCACGCATCTACTACCCACCTTAACCGCCCCATTCCCTCATCCCAAGCGGACGACACCGTGTGGCACAGAGCCTGCCCTGAGCGAAGTCAAAGGATGAAGTCACAGGTGGGCGAGTGTGAGACGCCAATTGGGCAGGCGTGCATCTTACTTATTCGGGAAGGCTGGGAGACTTGGTCGCCACAGGAATGGCCTACTCTGAGAACCTGAGGTACGGCGCGCAGTCTCCATTCAGGACGACAATGGGACCCATGTGGAAAGGCGGCATGTGGAAGGTGGACACCACCCACAACAGCCTGATCACCGCAGGCAACGGCGGCAGCACTCCGGCCACTGTAGCATTCTCGCTTTTCGCAGCCGACGGAACATCCAGGTACGATTTCCCAGACCGTACTTTGCAGCCGGGCGAACAGATTTGGGTGGACGTGGGCAAGGTGATTCAAAGCCAACTTCCTGACAAGAACGGAAAGACGCTGCCTCTTGGGACCGCTGCCGGAAGTTATCAGATCCAGGATTTAGACCACCCGCTAATCGGCTACATATTTGAAGGCAAATTGGTCTTGGATAAGACCTACGGCCACGTCGGATATGGCTGTGCCCGGTGCTGCGCAAAAAGCGTCGCGCAATATGATGACCCATTGGGTTTTTTCGTCGGAGACGGGAGCGCGCAATGGGTAGCCGCCACTGATGATTGCACAGGTGGATCACAGGATGTCACAAAGTATTCCTATGGCTGGTACTCGTCCAATACTTCGGTAGTGGATGTTGGGTATAACGGCGCCTCCACAGCCATGGGACCGGGTACTGCCGAAATTGATGCATTTATCGACGTGGTTTCGGACACTATGTACGCCGACCCATGCCCTACGGCTACGATGATGCCCAGCGCGCAGGTCTCAGTTTCGGATCCCTGTATCGTGTCTGTACTTGCTACTGCCACTAGTCCACTTCAATCGCAATGTTCAGGAACTACTGAGGTTGCGAACTCGAGTGTTCACGCCGACCACGATTTTAGCGCTTTTACTGTTACCAATGTAAGCGTTACCCACAGCCCTGCAATCACGCTGATCGACGGACCAACCTTTGACTTTGGAACGTACATTTCCGGCACGCGATCGGCAAAGGTCCATTACTCTACCTTTGAAGGCGGCAGTATCGATTGGACTTGGACAGTTACTTGCGGGGGAACTCCTCGTACCTACACTGCTCATCAAGTCGTTGCTTGTCCACCAATTCAGTAAGGCATTCAGTAAGGCACACTGTACGCAAAGGAGGGCAGCATATGAGAAAGTTAATTGCAATCTCAATTTACGTAGCTCTTTGGACTAATCTCGGGTTTGCGGAAAAACCAAAATCACTCTGCTCGGTATCCGGCTTGGCGTCGCAAATGCCGGCGGAATCGGGAATAGCCGCAACCAATTTAGAATTTTACGCAAGTTCCGAAGACTCTGGCGCTAGGCTTGTCTTATCCAACCGTTCCCAGAAGCCCTTGAATAATATTTTTCTTCTGATGGAATTTTTGGGTGACGGCGACCGGCGTATAGTTTCTGTGCCGTTTTTTGCGGCGATCCCGCCATATGACACTCGCTTCAGTTTAACCACCCCTCACATGACAAGCACTCAAATGAATAAGCCTTTATCGCCAGAAGAGGAAGTTGCCGTATCCGGCATCACCGGCTTGACGTCAGCGCAGTGCCCGACCAAGGTTCGGGTCGGTGCGGTCGAGATTAGTTTTTCCGACCACACCAGTTTCCATTACTCTGCTCCAGAATGGGAACTCGACCCCACGATTCGGAAAGCTGATCCACTCAAGCTCCAAAGCGTCTCAAACCAATTCCCTTTAGAAGCAGAAGTGGAGGTAAACCTGGATTCGAAGGGGCGTATAACGGCGCTGAACCCTCATGTTACAAATAAAAATTTAGCTGATCTTCTCCAAGCACAATTGGCTTCATGGCTATTCAATCCGAAAATGAAGAACGGGATAAAAGTAGATAGCCAAGTTGTTCTTCTATTCCGAATCCACAAGATATTTGATAGGCAGGATGGCACCTTATTCGACGAGACCGCCTTGCAGCGCGGACCGGCGATTCCAGTCGACGTTTTCTTGAAGCCAAATAGTTCTACGAATGAGCAACTTGTCTTAGTTGCTGGTTTGCCAATTGTTTCGCCGTGATCCACCCAAGCGCTCAGTCGCATTGGTCCGGATGCGCTCACTCAAGCAGAGCCCTCGCTCAGAAAAATGATGGGGGACGCTTCTCAACCCGCGGAGGTTGCTAAGGCTGTCAAACAGGCTTTAGCTACTCTTGCTCGACAGCGAAAAGAGATTGACTTGCCGCCCCGACCTACACTTCCTTGATCCCAGTGAAATCGTTTATCAAACGCGGGCTTCCCGTTTTGCTATACGCCTTAAGCGGAATCAGCACGGGCGTTCCTGTCGTTTACTTGTATTTGTGGTCGGTGTGGGGCGCTCCGACAAGTTTTGTTGAATTCTTGTCGATATCAGGGTCTCTGGCACTGATAATTGCCGCGGTTCTGACGATTAAAAAACCTATATTGGCAGCAAGAGTAGCATTTTTCGGATCTCTTGCTGTTTGGTCCTTTTATTTGCCGGCCATTGTCAAGCAAGTCCAAATAACGTTGAATGCCCGGAGGATAACAGTTCGCGTACTCAAATGGAGCCCGACGGCAGCGCCGCTGACAATCGTGGATTCCGGAGAGAATTCTTCTGCAACGCATTTATCCGATGAAGAAATTGAGAAAATCAGAAATTTGGGGATTACAGGAAAGCTCGAAAATTGCAGCTTGCAACACTGGGGAGCAGGCAGGAGAAGCCAATCAGTGTTAATTATTTCTCAGCCACCGAAGCGTACAGTCGAATTGCCCGAACCAGATGAGGGAACCATCATCTACTTGCAGCGTGGGGATGAATGGGAAAAATACCCGCCGAACGCCCGCACTCTAAAAAGAACGATTCGAGTTGAGCCATATAGTGCGACCGAAACCGTTGTCACAGCCGAACTCTCAGACGGTTCGAGACAAGGCTCCGCAGCATGTCTGTGGTCGACTCCTCGTTCAGCAGGAGTGCGATAATGCAGTCGCTGGTCATTATTGGAATTCTGTTCTTGGTTTTGGCTACCCTACACTCATTCTTAGTAGGGTTCAAAAGGAACAGGTGATCTCTCGTTGGTCGCAATGTTACCCTTAGACACCCCATCTATGACTAAGTCCCACGTGCCGAGCTCGATATTTCTGCTCCCCATCTCTTGATTTCCCTTGACAACAAACGCGAATAAAGATATAGTCAATGCAACTATATTAACTAAAAGTTAATACGTTCTTTGACATCCCAAGTCACGCCGCTAAGTCCCTTGCTTTCTATATTTTGATGTGTAACTCC
>JAOAPH010000052.1 GCA_025462835.1 Candidatus Angelobacter sp.
TCTGCTCTTGTTGCCTCAACTCCGCTGGACACCTGGAAAGATTGGCTCGCCTACCACTTGATTGAAGCTCACGCCAATGTTCTGCCCAAGGCATTCGTCGACGAGCGCTTTGATTTCTTTAGCAAGACTCTATCCGGCACTCCGCAACAGCGTCCCCGATGGCAGCGTGGCGTAGGCATCGTCAACAACTATCTCGGCGATGAAGTAGGAAAAATCTATGCGCAGCGATACTTCCCGCCGGAAGCCAAGGCCCAGGCACAAGCGATGGTCACGAACATCATCGCGTCATTCCGCAAGCGCATCGACGGGCTCGCATGGATGGATCCCTCAACCAAAGCCGAAGCGCAAGCCAAGCTGACAACGCTCTATGTCGGCATCGGCTATCCGGAAACGTGGAAGGATTATTCCGCCTACGACGTCAAACCCGACGACATCTTCGGAAATGTCTGGCGCGGCAATCTATGGGAATACCATCGCCAGGTCGCACGTTTAGGCAAGCAGATTGACCGCAAAGAGTGGTCCATGACGCCGCAAACCGTTAACGCGGTCAATCTTCCCCTGCAGAACGCGCTCAACTTCCCAGCGGCAATTCTCCAGCCGCCATTCTTCGACCCCGAAGCGCCCGCTGCTGCAAACTATGGCGGCATCGGCTCTGTCATCGGTCACGAGATCAGTCACACTTTCGACTCGGAAGGCAGTGCATTCGATTCGAAAGGACGCGTTCGCGATTGGTGGAAGCCTGCCGATTTCGAGCATTTCAAGCAAGCGACCGCGAAGCTGGCCACCCAGTATGACACCTACAAGCCGTTCGCCGATCTCTCCTTGAATGGAAACCAGACACTGGCGGAGAACATCGCCGATGTCGCCGGGCTTGCGGCTGCATATGACGGCTTCAAGGCTTCACTGAATGGCAAGGCTGCGCCCGCTCAGGATGGCTTCACTGCCGACCAGCAGTTCTTCATTGCCTTCGCTCAGGTCGAGGCTTCTAAATCGCGCGACGCCGCGCTCCGCCAGCAGGTGGCGACCGATTCTCACTCGCCCTCTCGATACCGTGTCGCCACAGTTCGCAACGTGGACGCTTGGTATCCAGCCTTTGACGTCAAACCAGGAGAGAAGCTGTACCTCGCCCCACCCGACCGCGTACTCATCTGGTGAGTGCAACTCCTTCACGGGGTGCCCCACGTACGCGGAGCCCGCAGGGCGCAGCTTACGTGGGGATTTTTATTGCTGTCCGGGTGACAGCTAAAACCGAAAGCTGAGATGCTCCTGCAATCTTTACCTGTAAATTTTACCTTCGTACTCCAATTGTGAGTAGAACAACGCCCACACATTGGCATCGGGATGCCCACTCTGCCCTTAGTTCGTAGGCTAAGGTTTGTTCCTTTGGCGCTTGAGACGGACACCCTAAATAAACAACTTTGTCTCTAACCCACTAGAACTCAGTCTGTTACGGGAAATCCACAGTTTCTTTAGACTTTAGGGCCGCGCTTAGGCAACCGTCTTGCTCTTATTTGGCGTGCGGGGCATCAGCTTTAGCCCCCGAACGCAGATCCGATTCCCAAAGGACGAAGACTATGTCATCGAGCGTACAGCAGGCAATTCTAAACGGTTTCGCAACGCATGCCACAGCTTCCAGCAGCACTCTACCCTTGGATACATGCAAGGTTTTGTTTGAAGAGAACCGCCATAAAATCTATTCGATCGCTTTTTGGATGACCGACAACGAACTTACTGCGGAAGATATTTCCTCCACGGTATTTACCCGTACCTTCAGCCGCGATGCCGCTTCTCCGGAAGCGTTTATCGCAAATCTCGACAGTAATCTGATCGCCTCGTTACGCGAACTGATGCCTATCGGGATGCTTAGCCTCAATACCCCCATTACTGCTTCGACCCGCGTATTCGGCAATACCAAGCGCGTTCATTTGGAACGTGCCGTCATGGAATTGCCGGCCACCGAGCGGATGGCTTTCCTGCTCCATGATGTCGAAAGCTATCACCACTCGCGTATCGCCCGCATGCTGGGGATCACGGAAGAAGAATCCCAGAACGCGGTTTGCCAGGCGCGCATTTTAATCCGCGAACTCGTTTCGCAGATGCTCTGATTTCAAAATAGCAACGCAACTCATCTCTCTCCTCTCCTGAATCACTGGCCCCTCCATCGAGGGGCCTTTTTTTAATATCCCGAGCGAAGGATCGCTGCCACTCTGCGACGTGTGTGCATTCACCAACTGACTACTGACTTCGAAGGATCTATGCATTTCGATTTGCCCTTTCTGATCCGTGTCAATCCGTGGCAACGCTTTTGCTCTTGTCTTTGACTGTTCGAGAAACGGGAAACCAGAAACGAAAAACCGCTTACGCAGCCTCGTCCGGCTTCTTCTTTTTTTCCTCCTCAAACACCTCCGGATCCACATCCAGTGTTCCGCGTCCGCTCGGCTCACCTACTTCGCCGGCGCTGTCCATCGTAGGATTTGGCGGCAGCTCTTTTTCGACGTCCTCCCATTCGCCGGTCGCGCTTTCGGTGGAATCGGTCGGCGCTGAAGGATTGATCTGCCCAGTGCGGTTTTCTGGAGTCTCGCTCCTCACTCTTGGGGATGAACCAGGGCCAGCCGTGGCAGGATGTTCTCCCGTCGGACCAACTCCGCTGGGCTGGTTGTGATGAGCATCTGATTGAGTCTCGCCCCGCGGCGCGTCGCCTGCAGTGCCATCCGCCTGGCTTTCGCTGCCGTGATCTTCAGGCGGTTTTTTCTTATCGCGATCGGGAAATGTCTTCGGGGAACTACCGTGCTTGGGACTGGGATCGTTGGCCATCATTCAACTCCTCTGTTCAGGAGTTGGATGGCAGTGCTGGTAGTCCTTGCCGCCCAATGCGGCCCCGTCGTTCGGAGACGTTCTTGGCTTATGATTTGCTTAGGAAAGTCTTATGTCTGAAGTCCAAATCTTCTACCGCGACTTGGCATACGTATTTACCGCTGCGGTGCTGGGCGGGGTCATGGCCCGGATGCTACGTCAGCCGACCATCCTCGGTTATGTGGTCGCGGGGATTCTTATTGGCCCATTCACTCCCGGCCCTACTGTTTCCGACGTTCATGCCTTGGAGGTAACCGCGGAATTCGGCGTCATATTGCTGATGTATTCGATAGGCATTGAATTCTCTTTGCGCGATCTTTTCACTGTGAGATGGGTTGCAGTTCTGGGTGGACCAGTAGGAATCTTGCTTTGCATAGCAATGGGGATTCTCGCTGCGCCACTTCTCGGCTCGAGTTTGGCGCAGGGCGCAGCACTCGGCGCGATCGTCAGCGTTGCCAGCACCATGGTGTTATCTCGATTGCTTATCGACCGCGGCGAATTGAAAACTCAGCACGGCAAAATAATGATCGGCATAACGTTGGTCGAAGATGTCGCCGTCGTTGTTCTGACTATCCTTCTGCCTGCGTTCAGTGTGCTTACCGGGGAGCGCTTTCTAAGCTTGGGAATGTTGCTCGGCAAGGCTGCGTTGATTCTGGTCCCAGTGTTGTTTCTCGCGGCGAAGCTGGTGCCTCCACTCATGGCTCGCGTAGCCCGCACAGGAAGCCAGGAGTTGTTCGTACTTGTCGCTGTCGCGCTCGGCTTCGCCACTGCCGCTTTAACACAGGCGGTGGGCCTATCCCTGGCTCTGGGCGCATTTCTCGCGGGAATGGTCGTCAGCGGCTCTGAGGTTGCTCATCAAACGCTTTCACAATTGCTTCCATTGCGCGATGTTTTCGTCGCTGTGTTCTTCGTAACAGTAGGTGCGCTGATCAATCCACGAGTGCTCCTCTCTGAGCCTTGGCTACTCGGAGTAATTGTTCTTATGATTGTCGCAGGGAAATTCTTGATTTGGACGGCAATAGTCTGGCTGTTCAGGTATCCATTGAGTACAGCGCTGATGGTGGCAGTAGGACTCACACAGATCGGCGAGTTCTCGTTTGTCCTGCTGCAGGTCGCACGAAACTCGCGGCTCGTCTCTGACGCGGTTTACAACGCCACATTGACCGCATCTCTGGTTTCGATTTTATTGAATGCGTTCTTGATGAAGTTCGCATCTCGATGGTTCACCGAACGCAGAGCCGTTCCCGCTAAGGCCGGCCGCCCTGAAAGGCCTTGAGCTTGCTCGTTATTTGTTTCCCGCCGCTCTGGCTTCGCGCTTCGCCTTCGCCCAGCCGTCTTTCACTACTTGCTTCGACCGGCCCAGCGCCAGCGAGTCCGCTGGAACATCCTCGGTGATGCACGACGCCGCGCCAATATACGCGCCTTTACCGATCGTCACTGGCGCAACCAGCGTCGAATCGCTGCCCACAAAAACGCCGTCCTCAATCCGCGTCAGGTGTTTGTGCACGCCATCGTAGTTACAGGTGATGGTGCCCGCGCCCACGTTCACGCCCTCGCCGATCTCGGCATCGCCAAGGTAAGTGAGATGGTTGGCTTTCGATCCCTTACCCAGCCGCGTCTTCTTCGTCTCCACAAAATTTCCGACATGCGCATTCTCGCCGATATCGCTCCCCGGTCTCAGATGCGAGTACGGCCCAATCACCGCGCCCCGCGCGACCTTCGCTTCGTCGAAGATGCATCCCGGTTTGACGCTCACGCCGTCAGCGATCTCGGAATCCTTAATGACGCTGAACGACCGGATGCGGCAATCCTGTCCGATGCGCGTCTTGCCTAATATCTGCACGAAGGGTTCGACGACCGTGTCCGGCCCAATCTCCACCTCCGAATCGATCACGCAAGTCTCCGGACGGAAGATCGTCACGCCGCTGGCCAGCAGCGCCGCGCACTTCTGCTGGCGCATGTTCGCGTCCAGCATCACCATTTCTGCCAGCGTGTTCGCGCCCAAGACTTCCATCACGTTCGCCGCCGGCAACGCGACAACTCTCTTCTTCGCCTTCACCAGCAGCGCCGCCATGTCCGTCAGGTAGAACTCGCCATGGGCATTGTTGGTGGTGATCCGCTCAATGTGTTGCCACAGGTCGGCAGTTGCAAATGCGTAGATCCCGGAATTGATTTCTTTCGTCTTTGCCTGCGCCTTGTTCAACGCCTTTTGTTCAACGATCGCTTTCACATCGGCGCCCTTGCGGCTCTTGCGAATGATCCGCCCGTATCCTGTGGGATCGTCGGGCAGAGCAGTAAGGATCGTCATGGAAGCGCGCTGCTGAAGATGAAAGTCGCGCAATTGGCGAATCGTCTCCGCACGGATCAGCGGCACATCGCCCGACAGCACCAGCACGTGATCGTAATTCTGCAATGCAGGACGCGCGCACATGACCGCATGCCCCGTGCCGCGCTGTTCCGCTTGCACCACGAAACCCACGCCCGTGTGTTGCACCGCCGCACGCACGGATTCCGCCTCATGCCCGATGATTGAAAAGATGTCTTTAGCCGGGACTACTTGCTCCGCAGCGCGGATGACGTGTTCCAACAGCGGTCTCCCGCCGATCTCGTGCAGCACTTTCGGACGCTTCGACTTCAGCCGCGTGCCTTTGCCCGCAGCCATGATCGCGATTGCGACTCTCTGATTGGAATTGGTGGGAGTTATTTTCTTCTTGTCGGGCATTTGCGCCTAATTCTTACACGCCGATACCGGACTTAGAAAGTCTGAAGGCGAATATGCGATTTCGAGCAACCGCTCGGCCACGCTATTGGTGTTGTGTCGGACCACCGCGCCTTCGTCCAGGAAGTTGTCAGCGATGCAGGTTACGCCTATCGCTTCTATCGCCTCGCAATCGCATGCCACCTGGTCAACGCCTTGTTCCTGGTACTTTTGCAGAAGCTCAGGTGAGACCGGCGCGTTATTGACTAGCGCAAAATTGAAGAGCTTACGCCGCGCGTGTTTTCGCAGGGCAAGGATGTGCTCGGAAGCAGTCAACCCCAGGCTCTCATTGGCCTGCATCATCAAATTGCAGACAAAAACTTTCGTCGCCTGCGAATTTGCGATCGCCTCAGGAATTCCGCGCACCAGCAGGTTCGGCACAAGGCTCGTAAACAACGATCCCGGGCCTATGGTGATCAGGTCAGCCTTGGCGATCGCCTCCAGCGTCTGCGGCAGTGGTTGCGCATTCGACGGAACCATTCGAAGCTCCACGATCCGCTTTTCGCTGGCCGTGATGTTTGTCTCGCCGCGGACGCGCGAGCCGTCTTCCATCCATCCATCGAGTTCAACGTTGGAAGTGGTGGAAGGGAATATCGTTCCACGCGACGCCAGGATGTGCGACGCCTCCTGTACCGCCTTCGCAAAGTCTCCCACCACCTCTGAAAGCGCAGCGACAAACAAATTTCCAAAGCTGTGCCCGCTTAGCCCCGTGCCTCCGGAAAAGCGATACTGGAACAAACGTGAGAGCAGGGCTTCATCTTCGGAGAGTGCTACCAGGCAATTGCGGATGTCGCCCGGTGGAAGCATATTGAATTCTTTGCGCAAACGCCCGCTGGATCCGCCGTCATCGGTGACAGTCACGATTGCCGCAAGGTCGCCGATGGCATGCGTGTTCTGCGCAATGCGCGACACGCCTGCATCGACTACGTATTTCTTCAACCCTCTGAGCAGTGTGGAAAGCCCGGTGCCGCCGCCGAGGGCGACCACCCGCAGCGGCCGCCGCGCAATCTTATCGAGGGTTGAATTGTTTACGAGAGGATCCACAGGCCAAGTCTAATCCGTCCCGGGTGCCCCGTCCTAGCTTTGCTAGGGCGGGTGTTTCGTCTAGCGCTTCTTGGAATTTCCATTCGATTTCGAGGCCGCCTGCGCTGGAGGTACTTCCTCGAGTCCAACGGGTTCCGGATAAAGCAATTCAGTGAAGCGGGGATCGTCAGCCATCTTGGCGAAGTCAGAATCATTCCGTGCCTGGAACCGGTTGGCCGCGTTCAGCTTGATCGATTGTTGCAGGTTGCGCAGGCAATCTTCTATGCGCACCGTCAAGCAGTCCAGCACTGCGAGCCCATACCAAACGTAATCCGTCTTGGGATACTGCTTCAGTATCTTCTCAAGGTGGCCGCGGGCGGAATCGTAGTCTCCGCCATTCATCAGCGACACTGCATAATCGTAATGTTCTTCGGGAGTCTTGAACGAAGTGGAAGTGCGGGCAAGTTGCTGGTCACAGATATTCAAGTGCAATCGTGCGCGATCAGCCAGTTCTGAGCTGGGGCCTTCCAAAACCTTATTAAAAGCTGTCTTGGCACGGTCAAACTTGTGCGTCTGCATGGCCTTCAACCCGGCCTCATAGTTTTGCACAGCCTGTGTAAAACGTGGATCTACTTTGACCACCGGCTTCGGCGGAGTTTTGGAATGAGAGGAGCTTGTTTTCAATTTTGACTTCATTATCTTCTTTGATTTGTGTGCCTTAGAAGATGAAACTTTAAGTTTTTGAGTTACTTTCTTTTTCATTCCGCGGCTCTTTCCAAGCTAGCGCATTTGACCTGCTGAAAAGCGCTTGTGGAAAAGCGCCTTCCGACAACTCACAATAAAGGTAAGTCGCAAGTTATACGGCATTTACCGCCGGAGCGTCAACTAGGACAAATACCGATGGAATTTCTAAACAGCTCTGAGCAGCGCAGGCGACTCTCGCCTGGCGCAGGCCTTCAGCGCGGAACAAACGAACCATTGACGGGGTTGACTCTTCGAGAAACGAGAAACCAGAGACGAGAAACCGCCTTACCGGTCCAACTTCACCAGATCGATCTTTTCGAAGTCCCCGCGAATGATGGCCGCGCGAATCTGTGCCGGAGTCTTGCCCAACTTAGTTTGTTGCTCGGCAAACAAAGCTTCTTTCATGCAAGTAGAACAATTGGCGCCATGCTCAGATTCAAAGCACGTCCGCAGGCTCTTGTGTCCCGCATGACGGTCGCAGTAGCAATAGCAGGGAAGCTGGTGAAAGACTGCGGCCATTTTCGCGGCAGCTTGGTAGGCTTTCACCTGTACTGGATGTTGAAAGTTCTCCAGCTGCGCACCCGATAAGATTGGCGGGAGGTTTGTTCCCTTCGCCGGAGGCTTGGCATTGAATGCGGGGACCCCGTTCGGTTGGGCCCACTGCGCCGAACCGGCAATGGAGATCAAACTGATAAGTCCGATACTGAGTGTGCGTTTCATTAGATTATCCTGCACACATTTTACCGCAGCATCACTATTTTCAGCTGCCCGTAATCACTAGCCACTAATCAGTGACCACTAACCACTAGCCACTGGGACTGACTACAGACTACTGACTACTGCCTCTCCCCAACTAACCATTTCTCGCTTCCGTGCGTCTATAATCAGAGCAGAACAACGATGGAACCCACGTCTCAACCACCCGACAACAAACCTAATCCGTCCAAACTCTTCGCACTGCGCGCTTGGATGCGTGACCTCATCATCTCTCTCGGGATCTCAGTTTTCTTCATCATCTTTCTCTACCAGCCAGTGAAGGTCGAGGGCACCAGTATGTTGCCCGGACTCGAAGACCAGGAACGCATCTTCATCAACAAGTTTGTCTATCGATGGGAAGCCATCACCCGCGGCGACATCGTCGTCTTCCGTTATCCGCGCGACACGTCCAAGAGCTACATCAAGCGCGTGATCGCCGTCTCCGGTGACCGCGTCATTATCGACAAGGGACGTGTCTACGTTAACGGCAAACTCTTGCAGGAAACCTACGTCCCCGCCGCCTACATTGACTTCCGCTCCATTCCGGAGATCATTGTCCCGGAAGGCGAGTTTTTCGTCCTCGGCGACCATCGCTCCATGTCCAATGACAGCCGCGACTTCGGCCCGGTGGACGAGAGCTACATCACCGGCAAGGCAGTCTTCATCTACTGGCCGATGGAAAAGCTCGGGCTGCTCCGCTAGCCGATTGCCCCGTGTGGGCACAGAGCCTGCCCTGAGCGAAGTCGAATGGGCCCTCGGCTGTGTTCTTGTCATCCTGAGCGTAGCGAAGGATTCCTATCACTCTGCAAATTGCTTGCGCCTACGACTGTCATCGCGACCGGAGCGCAGCGAAGTGGAGGAACCCTGCCATAGACTTGTCACCCTAGGAGCGCCATCGGCGCGTCAGTGATTAACCCACCGCGTAAGCGGTGGGTAGGTATACTCGAAATGGGTGAGCGCCAGAGGCGCGGCACGCGGGTGTTCCGTCCTAGCTCTGCTAGGGTGGGTGTGTGTTCCAGTTGGCAAGCGCGTCGCCAGAGAACGCGGTACCATCACTGCATGAATGCCTCATGCCGCGTTCTGCTATTTCTGTTCTGCACCGCGTTCTTCGTCAACGCACAGACCGAACCCTCGCAAACTCAAGCCCCAACTCCACTCAGCGCGCAACCATCTGAAAAAAACAAAGATACCGGCGACATCGGCATCACCGTCCAGGACGCTCCCAAATCGCCTAAGCCGGCTGAGACCCGCATCTCGCCCACAGAGGCGGAAGAACTCTTCAAGTCGATTGATGAGATCTTGCAGTTCGCCAGCAAGGACACCGGCCTGCCCATCAAGTCGTCGGTGAAGCGCGAGATGGCCACACGGGAACAGGTCACCAAGTATGTTGAGGAGCGTCTTGCAGAGGACGAAGACCAGAAGCGCCTCGAGCGTACCGAACTCGTCCTGAAGAAATTTGGACTGTTGCCGCACAAGTTCGAACTGCGCCCATTCATGCTCACTCTGTTACGCGAGCAGATTGCGGGATTCTACGACGCGAAACTCAAGACCATCCACCTGCTCGATTGGATCCCCGCTGAAGCGCAGCGCCCGGTGATGGCGCATGAACTCACTCACGCGTTGCAGGACCAGAAGATCGATCTGGAGAACTGGATGAAGGTCATCCGCGACTCTGCTAAGAATTCTCCCGACCCTGATAACGCCGAGATTGAGATCGATGAGATCATCAGCGCCCGTAGTGCGCTCGTCGAAGGCCAGGGCATGGCCGTCCTGGTGGACTACATGCTCGCGCCCACCGGACGTACTCTCCTCGACGCGCCGGGATTTGTCGAAATGATGAAAGAAAGTATGACCACCGGACAGACCGCCAGCGTTCTCGACAGCGCTCCTCTGTTACTGCGCGAGTCGCTGACGTTTCCATACAAGGACGGTCTCGGTTTCGTGAATGCTTTGCTTCAAAGCGGCGGCAAAGACCGCGCCTACTCAGCTGCACTCGCCGATCCTCCGCGCAACACCCATGAGATCCTCGCGCCCAAGGACTACCTCGCGAAAAAGCCTTTACCGGAATTGCGTCTTCCCGATCTGAAGCCCGCGCTTGGCAAAAATTACGAACACTATGATGTCGGCTCCGTTGGTGAGTTCGACGTTGCCATCTTGCTCAAACAATTTGCCAACGAAAAGACTGCACGCGAGTTATCTCCGGAATGGCGCGGCGGTATGTATTACTCCGGTTTCAACAAGACAGCAAAGAAGCCCGCACCTTCTTCGACCGCAGATCTCGCGGTTTTATATGTCTCGCGATGGTCTTCGCCCGCGGTAGCACAGAAATTCGCGGACGCTTATGGCCTTTCCGTCCGCCAGAGATACCCCTCCGGCGCCAGAAGAGATTGCGATAAGAATGAAAATTGTTCCACGTGGAACACTGTGGAAGGTCTGGTCACCGTCGAGGCAGTCGGCGACGAAGTCCTTGTGATGGAAAGCTTTGACGCGAATACCGCAACGAAATTGCGCAAGATCGTGCTCGCTGAATCCGAACGCGCCGGCGGCACAAAAGTGAAGGCGGGGAATCTGAGCATGCGTGTGGCTGCGCCCATCTTTGCCGTCCACCTTTCGCTTTTTCACTGACCGGATTGTCCGCTGTGATTCTGTATAATCACAAGTTCGTCATCTCTCATCATTCACATCAGGAGCACGTCTTTTGCAGCAGGCAGAGATTGGAATCATCGGCGGTAGTGGCTTGTACTCCATGCCCGGGCTGACCGAGATCAAAGAAATAAATCAGACCACGCCCTTCGGCGATCCGTCTGACGCGTACGTTCTAGGCACACTTGAAGGACGCAAGGTCGCGTTCTTATCGCGTCACGGACGGGGACATCGCATCTCGCCAACGGAGTTGAATTTCCGCGCGAACATTTATGGATTCAAGCAGCTCGGCGTGGAGCGCATTCTTTCGGTATCCGCGGTCGGTTCGCTGAAGGAAGAGCACAAGCCCACGGACTTCGTTATCCCCGATCAGTTTGTCGATCGTACGCGGCATCGCGTGGACACGTTTTTCGGAGATGGTGTTGTTGCGCACGTGTCGCTGGCTGATCCAGTCTGTGGCGAGTTGGCGAAGGCGTTTGCTGCTGCTTGCAAGCAGGTCGGCGTTGTGGGGAAACTCGGCGGGAGCTATCTCTGCATGGAGGGGCCGCAGTTCTCGACACGCGCGGAGTCTAATGTTTACCGCAGCTGGGGCATGGACGTGATCGGCATGACCAATCTGCAAGAAGCGCGATTGGCGCGGGAGGCGGAGATCTGTTACTCCACACTGGCGATGGTCACGGACTACGATTGCTGGCACACCGGACACGAAGACGTCACGGTAGATCAGATCGTCGCCGTGATCATGCAGAATGCGGACAACGCGGCCAAGGTGCTGAAGCAGGCGGTTTCTCTGTTGCCCAAGACTCGAAGCTGCAAATGCGGATCGGCATTGGCGCACGCCATCATGACTGATTCCACGAAGATCCCGGCGAGAACGCGGGAGAAACTTGGATTGTTGCTGGACAAATATCTCGGACAGAAAAAGGCGGGCGCGTAAGCATGTCGATCCTCGTAGTCGGTTCCGTTGCGTTCGATGGCATCAAAACTCCTTCGGGAAAAGTTGACCGTTGCCTGGGAGGCTCGGCCACTTACTTCTCGCTTGCTGCTAGTTTCTTCACGGATGTGCGCGTGGTTGCGGTGGTCGGCGATGACTTTACTGCGGAAGACGAAGCAGTGATGGTGAAGCGCGGCGTCGATATCAGCGGACTTCAGCGCGCGAAAGGGAAGACCTTCTTCTGGCGCGGCGAGTACGGCGAAAACATGAACGAAGCCAAGACGCTCTCGACCGACTTGAACGTCTTCGAAACCTTCAATCCGCAGATCCCGCCCCAGTATCTGGACAGCGATTATCTTTTTCTCGCCAACATCGACCCGGTGCTGCAATCGAGTGTGCGCAAGCAGATGAGCAAAGCGCAACTGGTCGGTGGCGACACCATGAATTACTGGATCACCGGGAAGGCCGCCGAACTCGCTGAAACGCTGAAGGGCATCGACGTCCTGCTGATCAATGATGGCGAAGCGCGAATGCTGGGCAAGACCAACAGTCTGCCGCGCGCGGCGCAAAAAATTCTTGCGCACGGGCCGCGCGTGCTCGTCATCAAGCACGGAGAATACGGCGCGACTGCGTTTTTCAAGGAAGCTGGCTTGCATCCGTTCCGCGCGCCGGCGTTGCCGATCGAAGAAGTGGTTGACCCAACCGGTGCAGGCGATTGCTTCGCCGGCGGATTCATGGGCTACATCGCTGGACAGACGGAACTCAATCGCGAAGTCTTCAAGCGCGCTATGTTTTACGGCGGCGTAATGGGATCGTTCGCGGTGGAGCGGTTTGGCACGCAACGCTTCAGTGACCTGAGCCGCGGAGAGATCGATGCGAGATTCGAGTTGTTCCGCGAGTTGAGTCATCTCGACTAAAAGCCAGTTTCGAGTTTCGCGTTTCGAGTTTCAAAATCAAGAACAAGGTCAAACCCAAAACCTTGAACCATGAAGGCCACTAAGATTCGCAAAGCAACACAAAGGAAGATTTGGCTTTCTACTGACGACGGAATACTGACGTTAGTCAGCCTCGCGGTTTCGCTCCTTTCGTTCCTGTATTTTTTCAAGCGCGGCGAAATCCTTCTTTATGGCGACGCGGTTGCGCACATCAATATTGCGCGTCGCGTGGTAGATTCACTCACTCCCGGGCTCCTGCAACTGGGGACGGTGTGGCTGCCGCTGCCGCATCTGATCACAATCCCGTTTGTGTATTCCGATTGGGCGTGGATGACTGGCGTCGCCGGTTCGATCGGTTCAATGGCCGCCTACGTTCTGGGTGCGATTGGAATATTCCGCCTGGTGTCGAAGATCGCATCGAAACCGGGGGCATGGCTGGCTGCCGCGATTTACGTATTCAATCCCAACCTGATCTACATGCAGGCGACTGCCATGACGGAGTCGATCTATCTCGCCTGCGTGATCTGGGCGGTGGCCTTCTTCATCGATTTCATTCAGGAATTCGGTGAGAAGCGCGTTGAAAACTCCAGACGCGCATTGGTGAAGTGCGCGCTCACGCTGATGGCGGCGATGCTCACGCGCTACGACGGGTGGGTCCTCGCGGCATGCGTCGGGATTGCAGTGCTGTTCGTTTGGTTACGCAGCGAAGGAACCCTGAGACGGGCGATGCTCGCGCCGGTCGCGTGGTTCCTGCTGCTGATCGCGCTCCCGCCGCTCTTCTGGTTTGGATACAACTGGCGCGTGTACAAGAACCCGCTGGAATTCGCCAATGGACCGTACTCGGCGCGCGCAATCGCGGAGCAATCGACGAATCGCGGCGAATCGCCGCATCCCGGCTCTCACAGCCCGCTTACAGCGTGGATCTACTTCATCAAGTGCGCAAAGCTCAACGTCGGCGATAACAAATGGCAGAACATCCTGCTGCACATTTCCGTCATTGCCGCCCTGCTTAGCATTTTGCGAAAGCAATTTCGCCCGGCGCTACTCTTGTGGATCGCGCTTCCGTTCTACATCTTCTCCGTCGCGTATGGCGGCGTGCCCATCTTCATTCCCGTGTGGACGCCACATTCGTATTACAACGTGCGCTACGGACTGCAACTGCTACCGGCGATCGCCGTTTTCTATGCGCTGGCGTTGGAGTTTGTGCGCCGCATCAACTACTCGCAGAGATTCAACCAGATTGTGACGGCGTTGTTCTTTGTTGTCGTCGGATTGAGTTATGTGAGCGTGCTCCGGGCGACTCCGATCACATTGCGCGAGGCGCGCGTGAATGCCGCTACCCGGGTGGCATTTGAGAATGCTTTGGCGAAACAGTTGGCGAAGGCTCCGCCGAACTCGACATTCATGATGTATAGCGGCAACTATGTGGGCGCATTGCAGCAGGCGGGAATTCATCTTAACCGCGTGGTGACGGAAAACAATTACGATAATTGGAGAGCAGGGCTGAAGTCTCCAGCGACGGCGGCCGACTACATCGTGGCGATCGAGGGCGATCCCGTAAGCGCGGCGGTGAAGGAGCATCCTGACCATCTTCACCCAGTCGTGATCGTGCATAGCCTGGGTAAGCCCCCGGCGGAAATTCTCCGCTCAGAAGTCAGAAAATCTACTCAGTAGCGCGGCAACGGCGCGGTGATAGAATCTGGTTTCTCTGATTTCAATCTAGTCAGGCAGGCCGATGAAGCAAATCTGGGACGCGCTTTCGCCGCACATGGACATGGCGACGTTTGTGTCCGACACGGTATTGAAGCTAGTGATTGCCGCCATTCTAGGCGGCGTGATCGGGTTGGAACGCGAACTCAAGCGCAAGCCGGCCGGCCTGCGCACCAACATGTTCATCTGCTTCGGTGCGGCGATGTACACGCTTCTGTCCTCGAGATTTTCACATGGGGCGTTTGGAACATTCGACCCGACTCGTATTGCAGCGCAGATAATTCCTGGTATCGGCTTCATTGGCGCAGGAGCAATTCTGCACTCGGGCGGTTCCGTATCCGGCATCACCACTGCGGCTACCATGTTTGTGGTCGCGTCCATAGGAATGGCTGTGGGCGGAGGCGAATATCTTTCCGCCACATTCGCCACCGTCGTGATCCTGCTGGCGCTGAATGTGCTGGGATGGATGGAAGCGCGTTTCAATTTCAAATCCGTACTGATGAGCTATGAAGTTGCTTCAAAAGACCCGGAGAGGGTGCTTACTGAGGTCAACCGGATCCTCGAAGAACAGCGACTACTGATGCAGACGGTAAAGATGGGAATGGGGAACGCGGGACACCGCATCCAGTTCACGGTTGAGGCCAAACATCGCGACCACGTTAAATTGACGGAGAAGTTGCGACAATGCACCGAGGTGGAGCGGGTGGACATGTTGCGCGACACGGAGAGCGAATGATGCAAACCATTGGACATTCCGGATCGCGGATCCCGTTTGTGAAAGCGAGCGGTTGCGGGAACACGTTTCTGATCGTGGAATCCGGCAATGACTCCGGGCGAGCGACAGACCTGACCAAAATGATGTGCGACCCGCATACCGGAATCGGCGCCGATGGGGTGGAGTGGATCTCAGCGAGCGCGTCTGACGATGCCGACGTGGATGCGCGGCTCATCAATGCCGACGGCAGCGAGGCGGAGATCTCCGGCAACGGCACGCGCTGTGTGGCGGCGTACTGGCTGTCAAGGAATGCCAGCGCCGCTGCTGGCGGCGCTGGGAATGGCGGCAGCAGTGTCCGCGTGCGCACGGGAGCAGGCGTAAAGCATTGTTTGCTGACTTCACGCGCGGATTCCAATCTCGAATTCCATTTCGAGATGAACATGGGCGAGCCCATGACGTATCCGGAATTTGAACTGTTCCTCAAGTCGCGCACGGTAAAGGGGACCATCGTCACGACGGGCAATCCGCATTTCGTCGTCTTCGTGAATGATTTCAATTTCATGTGGCAGAAGATGGGCGAAGAGATCCAGCGGGAAAAATGTTTTCCCCATGGGACGAACGTGGAGTTTGTTCAGGTCCTGGGCGACTCAGAGATCGCGTGCCGATTCTTCGAGCGCGGAGTGGGCGAAACGAAGTCGTCGGGAACGGGATCATGCGCTTCAGCGGTGGCGGCGATAGTGTCGCGAGCGGTGAAGTCACCGGTGCGCGTCGAAGCGCAAGGGGGCCCGCAGGAGGTCCGATGGGAGAAAGACGTGTTCCTCAGTGGCCCGGCCCAGATCATCTGCGAGGGAGAGTTTTTCATTTCTAATTTGTAATTTCTAATTTGTAATTGAAAAACCATCAGTGCCGCAGCCGCAAATTAGAAATTGCAAATTTCAAAATTACCAATCCACACAATGCGCCAGCCAGGACAGCCCGCCCGCAACATCCCCGTAATCCCTCAGCCCAATGCGAACCAGACGCTGGGGATCATTGCGCCTGCCAGCCACATCTCGCGCGAAGAGTTGGGGGCCGGTTGCGCAACCCTTCATGCGATGGGCTACAGGACTTTTTATTTCGATTCGATCTTCGACAGGGACCTGTATTTCGCAGGGGGCGAGGCGCGCCGGACAGAAGAGTTGGAAGAGATGTTCAAGCGCCCGGAGATCAATGGCATCATCTGTGCGCGTGGCGGGTATGGCAGCAATCATCTCTTGTCGCACATCAACCTGGATGTAGTGCGCGCGAATCCCAAGTTCTTCATGGGCTACAGTGACATCACCACGCTCCTCACTTACTTCTGCGATCATACCGATCTGGTGACTTTCCACGGGCCGATGGTGAAGAAGGATTACGAGCGACTGACTCCGGACTTGTTTAGCGCGGATGTGCTGAACGCTGGCGCTATGGCTCATGACTTCTTATCTGCGCAGGGTTCACAGCCGGTTCCGGGTATCGGGCAGGGAATTCTTTATGGTGGATGTCTGTCGATGTTGGCCGCATCACTGGGAACGCCGTACGAGATCCAGACCGAAGGCACAATCCTGTTCATCGAGGACATCGCAACGAAGCCCTATCAGATCCATCGCCTGCTGAGGCAGTTGAAGCTGGCGGGCAAGTTTAAGAGCGTCCGGGGGATTGTCTTTGGCGAGATGATGGACTGCGTCCAACCGGGTGAGCAGAATTACACGCTCCAGGAAGTGATCAAGCGCGAGCTGTTGGAGTTGGATATCCCAGTGGGATTCGGTCTGCGTTCGGGCCATGTTTCACAACCGCCGAATCTTTGTTTGCCGATTGGGGTAACTGCGGAACTTGATGTGAGCGAAAACGAAGTCAAGGTCAAAGTGCTTAGTCAGCCCGATTGACGATGAATAATTTCGGAGTTGTCATGCGTCTTTTTTGGATATTGAAAGCATTAGTGTTTGTGGGCATTATCGCTGCTGTCGACTATGCCCAGAGTCCGGGCAAGGTGTTTGAACTGACTCCGGTGTTGTTGCCTTTCTTGTTCGTG
This sequence comes from Candidatus Angelobacter sp., assembly GCA_025462835.1. GTDB lineage: Bacteria > Acidobacteriota > Terriglobia > Terriglobales > Acidobacteriaceae > JAICLA01. Next base: position 17,122 of record JAOAPH010000052.1, read on the forward strand.
CTGGTCTGTCCGGCGAAGTGGGAGTTTGCTTGCATCGGGACCTTACTAGCTTCAGCTCTTACTCTCACTGTGCCCATTCTGTTTGGTATTGCATTCGGATTTCACACCAACCCTCTCCAAGATCTCAGGTTAATACGGTGTCTTGCCATTCTGGAAGCTACATCTCTTTGGGCGGTAGTACTCTGGCTCGCGCACGGAAAAGGATTAAAAAAAGGTTACGTGCTAGCAGGACTGGGGACTTCTCTTGCGTACTACGGCTTAGTCTTAGCATTTCTGCGGGCACGAGGTAACTTAAATGCTTAGATCAAAAAGACAGTTGATCTAGCGCTCCCGGTGTAGGGATCGTGTTGTTTGTTCCCTAAGCTATAACTGAACTCTTCAAGTAATGGAAATGTCGAAAAATTCAAATCCTAATTCAGGCAAGCACGTTCATCTCATTGGAATCTGCGGCACTGCTATGGCCTCACTCGCAGGGCTACTGCAAGAGCGTGGGTTCAAAGTGACGGGATCGGATGCGGCGGCGTATCCGCCGATGTCCGATTTTCTCGCCGGGCGCGGCATCCGCATCATGGAGCCCTATGCAGAAGCGAACCTCTCACCGCGGCCGGATTCGGTGGTGGTGGGGAATGCGATCTCGCGCGGGAATCCCGAGCTGGAATATGTGCTGAATGAGCGCATTCCGTTGAAGTCCCTGCCGCAAGTGCTGCATGAACGTTTTCTGATTGGCCGCGAGTCCCTGGTCGTTGCGGGCACGCATGGCAAGACGACAACGACCTCAATGCTGGCGTGGATATTCGAGAGTGCAGGAATGGCACCATCGTTCCTCGTAGGCGGGATCGCGGAAAATTTTCGCAGCAGCTTTGCGGTGCGTCCGACGAAACACTTCATCATCGAAGGCGATGAATACGACTCGGCATTCTTCGACAAGGGGCCGAAGTTCCTGCATTATTTTCCGGATGCCGTAATCCTGACTTCAGTCGAATTCGATCACGCTGATATTTATAAAGACCTCGACGCGGTGAAGACTGCGTTCAAGCGCCTGGTGAACCTGGTGCCGCGGCGCGGGCGGATCATTGCGTACGATGCCGGCGCTAATGTGAGTGAATGCCTGGCCAAGTCATTTTGTCCGGTGGAGCGATATGGATTCAGCGAGAGCGCGAAATGGCGGATCGTCGATTTGAATTTCTCTTGCGAGCGTACAACCTGGCGCGTACTGAAAGATGGAGAACAGTGGGGAAACCTTGAATTTGCGTTAGCGGGCGAGTACAACGTCTTGAACGCAACGGCGGCAGCGGCACTGGCAGCGGGATATGGAATCAGCGCGGATGCGATTGCAGAGGCGCTGCGAAGTTTTAAGAGCGTGAAGCGGCGCCTGGAAGTGAAGGCAGAGGTGAACGGGGTGACGATCATTGACGATTTTGCGCATCATCCCACTGCGATCGCGGAAACATTGAAGGCGTTGCGAACGCGATACTCCGGTGCCCGTCTGTGGGCGGTTTGCGAACCGAGGTCAAATACGTTGCGCAGAAAAGTCTTCGAAACGGAATTGGCGCAGAGCCTGGCGATCGCCGATGAAGTGATCATCACCAGCATCTTCAAGCCGGAAGCGATTGCGGAAGATGAGAGGTTGTCCGTGGCATCAGTCGTAAACAAAGTTGGCGCTGCCGGAAGTCGTGCCCGAGAGCTACGCGATGCAGATGCAATCGTCGAGACGATCGCTCCGGAGCTGCGCAGCGGAGATGTTGTCGCCATACTATCGAACGGCGGCTTCGATGGAATCTATGAGAAGCTGCCGCAGCGATTGAGGTCGAAGTGATCCGAAGCCTCATCTGGGCGGCGTTTTATCTGCTGATGATCCCGAGCATCGGCATCGTTTTCATTCCCTGGACATTCATCACCGGAAGCGTTGAACGGTTGTACTGGTCGGCGATGTGGGCGGCGTACACGGGAGTGCGGATCATCGGGGTGGAGGTCGATGTCCGTGGGTTGGAAGATTTCGACAAGAACGGGACGTACATCTATATGTGCAATCACGTGTCGAACCTGGATCCGGCGATCGTGGTGCCAATGATCCCGAGGCGCACGTCAGTGATGGTGAAAAAGGAATTGTTTGCGGTACCGCTGTTGTCTAAGGCGATGAGGTTGGCGTCATTCGTGCCGGTGGATCGCAGAAATCGGGAGGCGGCCATCGCAAGCATGGAGCATGCGACGGACGTGATGAAGGCAGGCGTGAACATGACCGCATTCCCTGAGGGAACTCGATCGCCCGATGGCAAACTGCTTCCTTTCAAAAAAGGCCCATTCCATCTTGCGATGGAAAGCGGCGTGCCGGTGCTGCCGATGACGATTTTTGGCACGGAGAAGATGATGCCAAAGAACACGTGGAAAATCGGAAAGGGGAAGGCGACGCTGATTTTTCATCCGCCGATATCGCCGAAGGATTTTTCCGACAAGGACGAACTGATGAAAGCGGTGCGGGACAAGATCGCAAGTGGATTACCGGAAGAGATGCGGTGAACGCGAAGGAGACTAATATGCCTGCATATTTAGTGGTGAATATTGATGTGACGGATCCAACTCGTTATCAAGAGTATATTCGGGCCGTTCCGCATACGATCGAACAGTATGGCGGGAAATATCTGGCACGCGGTGGACGCGTCGAGGTGCTCGAGGGCAGGTGGAATCCGAAGCGGATGGCGATCGTGGAGTTTCCTTCGGCGGAACAGGCGAAGGCGTGGTGGGACTCAACAGAATACGCTGGGCCGAAAGCGATTCGACAATCGTGTTCGCGCGGAGAGATCGTACTCTTGGAAGGGCTGTAATTACTTTGCTGAGAGATTTCCGGTCCACTTGAAATCGTTGTTGGTGATCGTGACCTGCACTGTACCCGAATCATTCTTGGCGACGCGCGGACCGGCCTGCGTTTTCTTCTTTCCGCTGGCGTCGACGTAATCAATCTGCAATGTCGATGGGCCGAAGGGCTTGATGTGGTTCTGATGCACGGCGCCCGCGGCGATGGAGGAAACTCCGTACGATCCGCCGTTGTAAGTGACTTCCACGTTGTGGATAGCGGCATCGCTCTTGTTGTTGATCACGACTGTGATCACGCGCGACGCGCATCCGGAGAGCGCGAGGCAGAGGAACGCGGCAAAGATGAGAAAGAAATTCTTTCGGGTGGACATGAGAAGAACTTAGTTTAACTCTTCTTCTCGATGACGCGGGCGCTGAGGACCACGCCGCTACGGTGGTCGTGCAGTCGCAATGGGAATGCGAGCACGTTCCACACCCAGCGCGGATTCTTCTTCGGGAGATTGGGGAGGCCGCGGAAACTCCTGTCCACGTAAGTTTCGCGGGTATTGGCGACAGTCTGGATGATCTCTTCCCATTCGCCGCGGAGTTCGGGGAATTCGTCGAACAAATTTTTTCCTACGAACCAGAAGCGTTTCTTGTCATACAGCTTGGCAAAGGTGTCATTCACATATTGCCAATTGCCTTCGTCGTCCATAATCTCAAGGACGACATCGTCTCCCATGGCCATGCTGATGCGGGAGTAGAAGAAATCGCGGGCGTCGACGACGACAGGTTTGCCGCGGCGCTTCGCTTCGAAAGAACGCAGAGCGGCGAGCAGGTCGTCGACTGAGCTGTGTCCTTTTAAGAGATGCATGTCTTCGACGCCGCCGAATTTCCGTTCGAGAGTCGCTGAGAGAATGATGATGGGCACCTGCGGGCGCTTCTCGCGCAGAGTCTCGGCGACCGAAGTCCCAAACTTACCTTCGCCGAGGTGGTAGTCCAGGATGGCGATATCGATGTTGTCGATCTTGCTCTCCGCATCTTCGATCGAGGACGAGGAAATCGTTTCATATCCGTTCTGGCGCAGGATGGCGGCGCGCAGGATCAGCAGATCGGGGCGGTCGTCGAGGAGCAAAACCCGGATAGGTTTGGTTTCGATTTTCTTTGCTTCGGAGTCAGATATCGCCATGAGGTGGATGAATGGACTTCAAGAGCTGCAAGGGCGGTGCAGTATTCAATTTTCCCGCTGCAGGTACTTGGATGCAGGTGCTAGCGCTAACGTCTAAGACTATTCTTTCACCTCCGCAGTCTTTGCGGAAGAGCTTGCACGCACTGCTTTAGCAAGTTCGGGTAACTTGTTGAATACAGATACGCTTCGCAGCCATTGCTTGTTGTCGATTGCAGGATATCCGCTGACCAATTTTCCTGCTTCTACGTCATTGGGAATACCGCTCTGCGCGGTGGCGATGACGCCATCGCCGATGTGACAGTGTCCGGCAACGCCGACCTGTCCGGCGAGGATTACGTTCTTGCCGATCTCAGTGGAGCCGGCCAATCCCACTTGCGCGCAGAGCAAAGAATTCTCGCCGACGCTGGAGCCGTGTCCTACCTGGACGAGGTTGTCGATTTTCGCGCCACTGGAGATGTGAGTCTCGCCGACGCTGGCGCGGTCAACGCATGCGTTGGCCTGGACTTCGACGTTGCTGTCCAAGGTGGCGGTGCCAGACTGGACGATCTTGTACCAATGACCGGCGTCGTCCTTTGCAAATCCAAAGCCGTCGGCGCCGATGATGGCCCCGTTTTGCAGGATCACGTTGTCCCCCAGGCGGCAGTGCTCGCGGACTACCGCATGAGCGTGAGCGAAGAAGTTATTGCCGATCTGCGCACCCTCGTAGATGACGACGTGCGGAAGCAATACACAATTGTCGCCGATGGAGACGTTTGGTCCGACGACAACGTATGCACCAATGTGAGCATGCTTGCCGATCTTGGCGGAGCTATCTATCACGGCCGTCGAATGCACTCCCGCGCTGTAGCGGGGCGGCTGGTAAAAGAGTTCGATGGCCTTGGCAAAAGCGAGATATGGATTCTTAATGCGCAGCGCGGCGGTGCTCTCGGTGGGAAGGCCTGCGAAATCTTCGCTGACTAGGACTACGGAAGCACCGGTTGTCTTGGCCATTGCGGCGTATTTCGGATTGGCGACGAAGGTGACGTGTCCGCGAGTGGCGTGCTCGATGCCGACTACGCCAGTGATGAGAGTGCTTTCTTGAGCGGGCGAGTGGCAATCGAGACGCGCGCCGAGGGTCTCGGCAAGTTGCTTGAGCGTGAGAGAACTGGGCATGGGGGGATTCTACAGAGTGCGGAATCTGGTTTCTAGTTTCTGTTTCTGGTTCGGACCCAGCGAACGAGAGTAGATCAGCGCTGCAACTGTTAAAACCCTGCCGCCAACCTTGTTGCCTCCTTCTGACCACGCGCGATGGCCTCTTCCCCCTTCTCTTTCCCGCCCCACGTCGTGCCTTCCACCACCAGCGTCTGGACCTCCTTGACCCCGATAAACTTCAGCCAGAAATCAATGTATCCTTTCTGATGGTCGAACCCGGAAGCGGGCGTCGGCGAGTCTTCTGCGTAGGTGCCGCCCCGCGCATAGACCACGAAGGCGCGGGGGGTTTTCAGCAAAGGGCCGTACTCCGTGCCGTCATAGGTAAAGAGCATGTGCCGCTGACAGGCCAGATCAATCAATTGTTTGAGCTTGTAAGGGTAGGCGAAGTTCCACATGGGCACGCCGAGCACGATTCGGTCCGCTTGCTGAAAGCGTAGCGCCAGCTCCTGAATTTTGTCCCAGACGGCGGTTTCGACCTGGTCCATCGGTTCTTTGTTCACGCCTTTGTACTTCGCCCCGATGGCCTCCTGGTCGAAGTCCGGCAGGTTTTCCTCCCAGACGTTCAAGGTGTCAATCGTCGCATCGGAGTGCAGAACATGGTAAGCATCCAAGAATGCATCGGTCACAGCGATGGACGCAGATTTCGTACCGCGAGGAGAACTCTGAATGTTGAGCAGGAGCATAAATACCTTCCTTTCTCTCGGTATCCATATTCGGCCATACAAACTCCATTCTTGCAGAATTAGGCTAGGTTGGTCCCGTGAAGGTAGTGGTCGCCGCAAAAAAACTGAGCGAGACCAGCGCCTATTTCACTGAAGAGCTTTGGAAAGAGAAACCAGGCGCTACTTTTTTCTCTGCACCAGAAAATTGGCGAGTTGTTTCAGAGTCTCTGCGCGCTCGTCAAAAGGCTTAAGGGCGTTGTTCGCCGATGCGACCAGTTCATCGGCGCGGCGGATGGATTCATCGATGCCGAAGAGCGCGGGATAGGTGGTCTTATTGGAAGCGGTGTCCTTGCCGGCGGTCTTGCCCAGTTGTTCGGATGATTGTGTCACGTCGAGAACATCATCGACGATCTGAAATGCCAAGCCGATCGCACGGCCGAAATCGCGCAGGCGATCGATCTCATCTTCCGTGCCGCCGGCGTAGAGGCCGCCACTGACGAGGCTGGCGGTGATGAGGGCGCCGGTTTTGGCACGATGAATGTATTCGAGGACGGTGGCGTCGGGTTTCTGGTGCTCAGATTCCAGGTCGACGACCTGACCGCCGATCATGCCGGCGATGGTGCCTGTACCCCGGGAAATCTCTTCGATGATGCGGACGCGGGCCTCAGCCGGGCAGCGTAGCCTCGATAGCACCTCATACGCATAGGTCTGAAGGGCATCACCAGCGAGGATGGCTGTGGCTTCTCCAAAAACTTTATGGCAAGTAGGCTGTCCGCGGCGGAGGTCGTCATTGTCGAGCGCGGGCAGATCGTCATGCACCAGGGAATATGTGTGCAGCATCTCCAGCGCCGAGCCGAGCTCCTCTATTCCTTCAGGCAGAGCGGCACTGCGGGAAACCGCGCGCGCGGCCTCCATGCACAGGATGGGCCGGATGC
>JAOAPH010000062.1 GCA_025462835.1 Candidatus Angelobacter sp.
GCCGCTCAAATGCTCAAGAGTGCGCGTGAAGCGATGGCCACTGCCAAGGAACCTGCTGACAAGCTAAAGATCTTAGTGGGACTTGCACAAGCGCAGGCTGCGATGAAAGACAGCGAAGGGTTCGCAATCACGCTTGATCAAGCGTACGCCCTGGGCGAAGAGCTCTTTCGCAAGTCGTTGGACAAATCTCCTGACCTCCCGCTCTTGGCAAGGCCCGGATTTGATTCCATGACGCGAGTAACAATTACAGGAGTGCGCTTGGACAGCTCAATCACCCTGGCGCATATCGATGGAGTCCGCATGCCCATATTGCAGGCTTTGCTCCTGGTCGCTGCTGCTCAAGGACTAGATCCCGATGGCGCACCGCAAGGAGCCGGATTCACATTTCAGTTCAGGTCTTAGCCAGCTACTTCGCTTTGGGATGGGTTTTGTCATAGACCTGCATCACGTGGCTGATGGTAAGTTGCGTGTATCGCTGAGTAGTGGAGAGGCGCTCGTGTCCAAGCAAATCCTGAATCGAACGCAGATCAGCGCCCTCCTCCAGCATGTGCGTCCCGAATGCATGACGCAGCGTGTGCGGATGCACATCAGAAGGCAATCCCATGCTGATGGCGATCTGCTTCACGATGCGGCGGACACTGCGGTCGGTCAATCTTGATCCCCGCCCATTCACCAGTAACGCGCCGGTCGATTTCTTATGGTGGGTCAGGACAGCATCTCGCGCAGGCATATACGCGCGCAGCGCTTCTTCTGCCGACCCCATCAGCGGCACCAACCGCTCCTTCTTCCCTTTTCCGCGCACGAGTATCGACTCGTCCGAGCGGCGGAGGTCATTCAAATCGATTCCCACCAACTCTGAATTGCGGATGCCGCAACCGTAAAGCAATTCGAAGATCAAGCGGTCGCGTTCTGGAAATGCCGCTGTTTCTGAGATGTCGCCGTCGAGAACCGTGTTGATCTCTTCGATGGTGGGCACGCGCGGCAATGTCTTCGGCAACTTCGGGGTGGAAACCAGCTTGGCCGGATTCTGCTTCACCGCGCCTTCGCGCGCCAGCCATTTGAAGATCGACCGCAGCGATGCCAGCGCTCGCGCCACCGACGGCTTGCTCAATCCTTGCTCAAAGAGTTCGGCCAAAAAAGCGCGGATAAGCAGGTGGTCGATCTCCTTCCACGCAACATCCGGCCCAATGAACTTCGCGAACTTCGCCAGGTCCTTCTCATACGCGGCCACCGTGTGCGGCGAACACTTCCGCTCGGTACGCAGATAGCGGAGAAAGTCTGCGGTCGGCTTCTGCAATTTGCTTGTTGCGGTTGCTTTCACTTCTTGCCCTTTGCCCGCGGATGATGGTTCCTGTAAACGCTCTTCAGCCGGTCAAGAGCCATGTGCGTATAAACCTGCGTCGTCGAAATATCGGCGTGTCCGAGGATAGTCTGCACCGTGCGCAGGTCGGCGCCGTTTTCCACCATGTGCGTCGCGCAACTGTGTCGAAGCATGTGCGGGCTGGCGTGTCTGCCCCCCTTCGAAGCTGCATTCACCATCTGCCACACCCGATTGCGGGTGAGGCCATGCGTTCCCTTGGCGAGAAAAAGATAGGGCGAGTTCTTTGCGCCAGCCAAGACCGGTCGCGCAGCTCGCAAATACGTTTCAATGGCTTCCAGCGCCGAACGCCCAAGCGGGACGATCCGTTCCTTATCGCCCTTGCCGCGGACGATCACACAACCCTGGTCGCGCTTAAGGTCGATCACTCTTACCGAAGTGATCTCCGAGACGCGCACGGCTCCGGCGTAGAACATTTCGAGCATTGCTTTGTCGCGAAGCGCCAGAGCCTCGGAATGCTTTTTGTCGGACGTAGCGCGTGGTGCTGCAATCAGTGATTCCACTTCCGGCCTCGAGAGCGCCTTAGGCAGGATTTTCCACTGTTTCGGCGAATCGATATTGAGTGTGGGGTCGTGCTTGATCTGGCGGTCAAGCAATAAATGCTTGTAAAGGTGCCGCAGCGTGGAGACTTTGCGTGCTATCGATCGTCCCTCAACCTGATTCTTCGAGAGATCTTCGAGAAAATCGCGCACGTCTTCGCGCGTGGCTTGCGTCAATCCGCGAGAGTTGTTCTTGTGCAGGAATTCAGCGAACTGTCCGATGTCGCGCTTGTAGGCGGATATCGTGAGCGCGGCGAGTCCCTTCTCCACTTTGAGATAAGCGACAAAGCCGTTAATCACACGCTCATTGGAGTTTGCGGCGGACACACTTGCAGTATGCCCGTTATCGGACACTGAGGAAAGTAATCAGGATGGTGCCGCCGCTAAAAACCTTAGGCGGTTCTCTGTTCCCGCGCGGTCGCTAGCGTGTTCATGAGTTTCACTGCATTCAGCGCGCCTTCGGGTGTCTCCTCATGTTTGAAATAAGAAAATACCGGAGAGAACGGAGCTGCCGTGAACTGTTCCGCCAGTTGCTGGATGCGTTTAGTTGTGTACGTCTCGCGACGAAACCTGTAATAGCTGAAATCGGCGGTTACGATATCAGGCGTCGTAAGTTCCGCTTCCCCTTCGGTCACGCAGATTGCCGCATTCCGTTTCTTGAGGACATCATAGACGCCATCATTGAGCCAACTCGCATTACGGAATTCGACGGCATACCTCGCCCCCTTCGGTAGTCCCGCGAGAAAGCCCTCCAGCAAAGGCGCATCCGACTTCATGTTATGCGGCAACTGAATAAGGATGGCTCCAATCTTCTTCGCTTCCCAGAACGGCTCCAACGTCGCAAAGAACTTCTTTACTATTTCATCTGTGTCTCGTAATCGCCGGAAATGCGTGATCGCCTGATGAGCTTTGAATGTAAATACGAACCCCGGCGGTGTATTGGCCAGCCACGATTCCGCCGTTTTCGCTTTCAACAGGCTGCGAAAGGTGAAGTTCACTTCAACGCTGTTCAACTGAGTGACATAGTAATTCAGGAAGTCTTTGCTGCGGACCTCTTTTGGATAGAACTCGGGCTTCCATCCCGCATAAGCCCAGCCAGATGTACCTGCGTAAATCTCTTGCGCCATTCGTTTTTATTGCGTCTTTGTAGTTGCCTTGCGGCTCCGTATTGGCTTCTCTTCTCGCGAAGGCTTTGCTTTAGGGACAAACCGCTGGTACTGCTCCGCCAATTCCTCCGGCATCTCCTTCGGTTTCGGAAGCTGTTGCTTCAGCTTCAGCACCGGCTCAAACAAATCGTCATGCTTCGACACGCGGTCAAGAACCTGATCGGACGTAAATACCAGAAGTTCAGGATCTTTCTTTTTCAAACACTTTACTACTTCGTCCCATGTGACGGGCGTCGAAACGGTGGGAGTTTCCTTCGCTCGCAGCGAATAGACATTCACGGTTGTCTTGTGGTCGTCGTTCTGGCTCCAGTCCACGAAGACCTTCCCCACTCGCAGCGCCTTCTTCATATCGGACACGATCAACTGCGGATGCCGCTCTTCCAGAACTCTGGCGACTGCGTGCGCGAATGGCTTGGTAATGTCGTAAGTAACCGGCGTATTCAGCGGAATGTAGACTTGCAATCCTTTTGATCCCGATGTCTTCGGAAATGCCTCTAGACCGAATTCTTGGAACATCTCGCGCAGCCATAGTGCGACCTGACAGCACAGGACGATGTCGGCGGGAGGTCCCGGATCGAGATCAAACACCATCATTGTCGGACGCATGATGTCGTTTGCCAATGAGAGTGATGTGTGTAACTCGAGGTCAGCAAGATTTGCCGCCCACACCAACGTAGGCAGGTCCTGGATAAGGCAGTAATCCATGTAATCGTTGCGCCCTTCACTCCAGATCGGCGCCGTAGCTACCCACTCCGGCCGATGTTTCGGACACGACTTCTCGTAGAAGAACATCCCATTCACGCCTTCGGGATAACGCTTCATTGTCAATGGGCGATCTCGCAGGTGCGGCAGCAATACCGGGGCGACGCGAACGTAGTAATCGATCACTTGGCCTTTAGTGAATCCCACCGCGGGATAAAGCACCTTGTCCAGATTCGAGAGCTTCAACCTGCGTCCGTTGATGTCAACCACAGACTGTTTGGTCATCGTTGTTGCTTCTCCGACACTGATTGGGATGCAAATTCCAGGCTGGAAAATGCGGTTCAAAGCAACTTTGGGCAGAGTTTCCACAACGAATTCGTCCAAAATTACATCCAACCAGTGCCGGTATATCTATGACGGAGAAACGAATGGAACAACGTCGGCGTGAAGATACGGCCAAGGTCGCAATAAGCAGTTCCTCGCCTCCACAATTTCCTCCGCAGCAGGAGCAATTCTTCCGCGAAGCACTGGACCTGATGAACCGCCAGAAAGTTCCTTACGCGGTATCCGGGGCCTTTGCGCTTCATGAGCACACCGGCATCTGGCGTGACACCAAGGACCTCGATTTGTTCCTCCCGCCAAGCCAGATGCAACCTGCGCTTCAGCAGTTTGAACAGGCGGGATTCGAGACCGAACTGCGCGATCCCATCTGGCTGGGCAAGGCCTGGCAGAACGGCTATTTCGTTGACTTGATCACCGGTATGAGCAATGCCGTGATCCAGGTCGACCAGTCCTGGATCGACCGTTCAATTCATGCCGAGGTCTTAGGCGTTCCCACCCGCGTACTTGCTGCAGAAGAGTTGATCGCTTCTAAGATATTCGTCACCCGCCGCGAACGCTTCGATGGCGCTGACGTGGCCCATGTGATCTACGCCACCCGCGACACCCTCGATTGGAATCGCGTCTCGGAGCTGGTTGGCGACCACTGGCAAATGTTGCTCTGGTCTCTGATTTTCTTCCGCTACATCTATCCCCGGCATGCGAATGAGATTCCCCGGCACGTTTGGCACGAGTTGCTGGAGAAGTTCGAGCGCGATCTTACCGACCCCAAGCTAGACGCTCCCTTCCGCGGCACGCTGATTGACGAGAACATGTTTGCCATCGATGTACAGGAATGGGGCATGGAGAATGAGATCGAGCGCTATCGCGCCGAGCACCGCAGCATGCATGGCAACAAAGATGCGGAATCTGCCGACACCTCGGCCGCATAAACAATGAGAATCGCCGCGACAGCCGACCTGCATTTCAGTCCGCAGAGCTATGACCACATACGCGATGC
>JAOAPH010000077.1 GCA_025462835.1 Candidatus Angelobacter sp.
TGGAAAGAAGTCAGCGGAAACCTGCCCACTGACTTCGGCTTCGTCATCGACATTCACGCGCACGAGCCGGAAACCATCTATGTCGTGCCCATCAAGAGCGACGGTGAGCACTTTCCGCCCGAAGGCAAACTGCGCGTCTACCGCAGCCGCACCGGCGGAAATGAGTGGGAGGCACTGACCAAAGGCCTGCCGCAGAACAACTGCTATGTAAACGTGCTGCGTGACGCGATGGCCGTCGATTCACTCGACAAATGCGGCGTCTATTTCGGCACCACCGGCGGACAAGTTTACGCCTCCGCGGATGCCGGAGACAGTTGGAATCCGATCGTCCGCGATCTTCCGGCAGTTCTTTCTGTCGAGGTGCAGACGCTGAAATGATCCGGGTAGAGCTTCCAGCGCATCTTCGCAACCTGGCGCAAGTAGGGAGAGAGGTGCAGCTTGAGATCGAGGGCCAAGCCACATTGCGCGCGGTCCTCGACACACTTGAGGCCCGCTATCCAATGCTGCGTGGGACCATCCGCGACCACGTCACGCTGCAACGCAGGCCGTTCCTGCGATTTTTCGCCTGCGAGGAAGATTTATCGCACGAGTCACCGGATGCGCGTCTGCCCGATGCAGTCACATCAGGCAAGGAACCGCTGGTGATCTTGGGAGCGATTGCGGGAGGATAGGTTCTTTCAACATCGGAAAAGAAAAAAGGGAGCGAGTGAATCTCGCTCCCTTTAAATTTGCACGAGCCTATTTCTTTGTCGCCTTGGCTGTTGTCGCTGGCTTAGCTGCTGCGGCCGGTTTTGCCGCACCAGCCTTTCCCTTCAGTTCCACAAGAATCCCGTCGAGCGGTTTGTCCCCAGTGTTTTCGGGTAAGTGGGTGCCCGCCTCTCCGTACATCGCTTCGCCGGTCTTGGTGGTGAAATCTTCCGTCTTGCCGTCGGGGAACGTGAACTTCCCATTAGAGTCTGACAAGAACACCACTACCGTTGAAGGGTGGCTATGCATCACCGACTTCTCGTGAGGTCCGTAATGTATCTTCAGGATTCGCACCTGATCGTTCTCGCTCACCAGCGTGTAATGCTTGGGATCAACCTTCAACGGGTCTTGTGCTAAGGCGACAGTTGTAAACCCTAAGCACAATATCGCTGTACAAAATAGAACTAGTCTTCGCATGTTGGCTCCTGGGGTTTGGATTTTTGGTTGGCGCAAAAGTACGCCGTGCCGGGAGATATGTCAAACATCGGTGCGGTCGATGCAGTCGCCTCAGACAACCAATAGAAAAGCCCGCCAAACGCGTGGCGGGCTTTTTCCTGCGCATTATCTTCTAGAAGCCTCTTGAGCAATATCCAACACCGCTCAGGCTCTTGTTGCTCCACAGCGTCTGCACGGGATAAGCCCCGCCGTCGTTGCCGATCATGTTGAAGGCAGCTCCCGGAATCTGCAATCCATCGCCGACCCATGCGCACTTGTCGCCATTCTCCCAGCCCTGGTAGTCGAACCATCCGCCATACTGCACTTGGCCGGCACTGGATTCAGCTCCCGGATCGGTCACGGTTTCCTCGATCTCATGTCCGAGCACGATGGTCACTCCATCCAGATCACCCGAAGGCGCCGGGTTGACGAAGTCCTTGCCGCACCCGCCGCCGGCGTTGAGAATGTAAGGCATATTCACGAACGACATACCAGGTGTGACTCCGGGATACGAAATAGGCGTCGTAAAGTCATGCCACGCGCAATATGAATTTTGGTTGAAGCCTGCATCGTTGAACTTCTGCGGAGTCGCGACTACGATCTGCGCATTGGCAAAATCAGTCACGTTGAAGTGCTTCGCCCCGACCGCTGCTTCACGGGCGAGTTCAAGCGGACTCAGATTGTCATGGATAGGACTGGCATCGTCGTGCCAGACGCCCGTCAATTGCTGCGACGGGTTTCCTATGTTTGTATATGTCCCATTATTGTTCGACTGGAAGTATTGCGTCTGAATGTTCGCCCACGAAGTCCCGCCGATAGCCGCAACGAATCGTTTGATCAGCGCTCCAACACCGTCGGGATCGTTCGCAGGTTTGCCAACCGCAGTGTGATCAAAGGCGCCCGGCACTCCCCATCCCCAGTAGACGACATATATCTTCGGACTGACCTGCACGCCTCCGCCGAAGTACGCCATGTTTATCGGCATTGGCTGCCCAGCCGCAACTCCCGGCGGACAGACTCCCAGCGTCATGCAGATATCAACCGCAGGCGGCGTGATGCCAACCGGTGGCATGGCATGAGGCTTCGTCGGCGCAGAGCGGACACAACCATCGCCGGTCACGTCAAAGGTCTTGTTGCTCCACAGCGGCTGCACCGCGAAGGTGGTTTTGTTCGCCATGGGAACGTTGCCCAGGTGTACCCAGGCGCACTTGTCGCCGTTCTCGCTTCCCTGCGCGTCGTTCCATCCGTCCTGGACCGAGGCAAAGTTGTCTGGATCGGTAACCGCTTCAGCGTACTCATGGCCCACCACGATGCTGTAACCATCGAAGACGCCGTGGCCGAAGTCGTCGCTCACTACGTTCACTGAGTTCATTCCGCAACCGCCATTTCCAAGCACCGGCCAGCTCGCGTTCAAGAACGGTATGAAGGAGTACTGAATGCGATACGGATTTCCTATCCCATTCACGCTGGTCGTCTGCGTGTGATAGCCGCAGTAGACAGGCTGTCCTGTGCCGATCGTCTTCGGAGGCGTGAGGATGATGTATGTTGCTTGCGGGTCGTAATTGAAGTGCGCCGAGGCACGGATCGCCTCCATCGCTAGCGGGTCATCGGCCAGATTTTCTGCCAGCCCTAAGGTGACGATGTCGTCAGGAACGGGCGTCGTGTCAGTCCAAACGCCTTTCAATTGATTTTTGGGATTTGTGATGAAGTCGGCTCCAGCTAGATCCGTGCAACTCGTGCTCCCCGCCGGAACATTGCGGCAGTATTCGTTTTGGATCGCGGCCCAGGAACTGCCGCCAAGATTGCCCAGGAAAGATTGCACGTAGGTCTGCAGCTGCTGGCTGGTGTAAGCACGTCCATTAGCGTCGGCTGTACTGAAACCGCTCCCCCACTCCGCTCCCCAGAAGATCAGGTATGTTGCAGGCTTGGTCTCCACGCCAATAGCTCCCGGCCCGGCATTGCCGCCGTGGTAAATGAGGTCGTTGGCTAGCGAGGAAGGGGTTGGTGTGTTGGGCTGGCCGGGCGCCCAGAAAAAGTGTTTTGGATTCGTTTGAGCATGCGCGGTGAGCGCGGTTAACGTACAGGTAAGAACAACTAGTAATTGCACACCGAAAGAAGAAAGACCCCGTGAAAATCGTTCAACAATCATCCTTTTATCTCCATGAAGTTGCGGCAGTAATTGGGGAACTTCGAGAGGATGAAAAGAGGAAAGCTCCAGAGTCTTGGGGTTGGGGAAACGGCAACTGCACCAGGAGCTAGGCTGAGATCATCGCCCACGTCGCTGGTAGATGTAGTAGTAGTACGCCGAGTTGTATGTTCCTAGGGATGGCGGCGCAGGAGTAACATTCAGATATGTCCTACTTGCAGAACAGCACATTTGCGCTTCCGGAGCAGCAGTTAAAACAACAGGCGTTCATCACCCGCGTTTACGGATGGATGGCGGGCGGGCTTGCCCTGACCGCTTTGGTAGCCGCCTACGTGGCTTCGAGTACTACTCTGATAGAAGCTGTGATGACCAATCGGTTGATTTTTTATAGCCTGATCGGTGCGGAGCTGATTCTTGTTTTTGGCTTATCCGCCGCCATAAACCGCTTGACTCCAGCAATGGCACTCGGCGGGTTCCTGCTGTACGCGGCCATTAATGGCGCGACTCTTTCGGTGATCTTCCTGGTGTACACGGCGGAATCCCTCGCATCGACGTTCTTCATTACCGCAGCAATGTTTGGCTCCATGGCACTGTTCGGAACGGTCACGAAGCGCGATCTCACGGCTGTGGGCAGTTTCATGTTCATGGGGTTGATCGGAATCATAATCGCGTCGTTCGTGAATTTGTTCCTGCACAGCGAAGCCGTGTACTGGATAACCAGCTACTTTGGCGTTTTCATATTTATCGGCTTGACGGCCTACGATGCGCAGAAGATCAAACGCATCGGCGCGGATGCCATGCTCAGCGCTGAGGACAGTGGCAGGGCATCAGTAATGGGAGCACTCGCGCTGTATCTGGACTTCATTAACATGTTCCTCTTCTTGCTGCGGCTGTTCGGACGCAGACGCGATTAAGAACTCATCCTTAGATTTCCTGTTTAACGACTCTATCCACGACCCGCTTCTTGCGGCGCATCTGCTGCCAATCGTATTCGTACTCAGCACCGCACAAGCGGCAGACCTGAGAATAGGTGCCATCGGGTGCGCTTCGCGGAAAAGCGAAGTCGTGTGAACAGCTCATCATCGAGAAAATCTTAAAAGCCTTAAAGTTCATGGGCGTTCACAATATGTCTGAGTAGGCCTAAGGAAAGAATCAGCGGTTCGACTTAATCCGCATCGGGATGGTAAATGGCAAGGAAATGAACTTCAGGCAAGCGGTGTGAAGTCTCTCGCCCGATCATCGTGGCAGCCGCTGGAGAATCATCTCGGCTAACTTGATGCTGTCGGTGATAATCGCGTGGACTTTGGGGCTTGAGCTTATCTTTTCCGGTGCCAGCGGAACAGCAGCTATAAGTGCTGCCGCAATCAGGAGAGCGTGAGAGCTACGCTGGAATGCACTTCGCTCTTAGTCGCTCGTACTCTTGCTTCGTTTCTTCCGTGCAATGCAGGCGCCGTTGGGCAAGTAGTTGCTTCCAGCGGAACAGTTCCGGATCGGTGAGGAATTTCCACGCCGGAATCGCCGCATCGTCGTTATCTTGAACTATCGATGTCATAATGAATTGGGCTATCAGAACCAGCTAACAAAGGATTCCTACGCAACTGGAATTTTCGATTTCAGTTTCTCTTTGGTAAGCAAACGCCGTTCTTTGTGCGAATTGTTACGGGGAAGACCACTGAGAAGGGTGCATTGCTCTCCTGGCTTTGCGTCACAGGTGGGACAAAGCATAGATTTAAGTACTACCTTTTTGATTAGCATGTCTGAGTATGCCCCTGTCGGATCGGGAAAAGATGGTCAACATTGACCAGTCTCGTGGGCAAATCTGTGTAATCTGAAAGTCAGGGAATCCGCTTGATAATTCGCACGATCACTTGCTCTGGCGGTTGCGGTGAAAAGATCGTACTCCCGCATGGCACCCGACCTGGAATCTCCGAGCTTCGATGGTACTGGCCAGAGGACAGCAAATTCTTACACTTCGCCCATCGTAAATGCGGCAATCTATCCAGCCACACCCGTCCCGACCGCCATGATCAATTTCAAACTGTGAATGTAGATGAAGCGCCAGACATTTTTTGGTGTGCAACATTCGAGTGTGACCAGGAGAGCTGCGATCTCCAAATCGCCATACACACTACCAGCAACAAAGCCGTGAACCGGGCCGAAATAGAGGCTTGGACCCGGGAAATCAGCATAGGCGTCAAGTGCGATAAAGGACATCTTCTCTCCAGCGGATCCCCGCTTGTATCCATCAAGAAAATAGATTTTCGGTAGGAATATGGCGGGGACGACGGGACTCGAACCCGCGACCTCTGCCGTGACAGGGCAGCGTTCTAACCAACTGAACTACGTCCCCACTTGTAAGAAGTGGTTGCACTCATTCGGACGAACGGTGCGGTCTGAATTGTCTGTTGCTCTCCGGCATTGTCAGTGCCGGATCATATTGCCTGATTGTACTTGGAACTCAATGGTGGGCAGTGTAGGACTCGAACCTACGACCCCCTGCTTGTAAGGCAGGTGCTCTAACCAGCTGAGCTAACCGCCCCCAGCCCGGTAAGAGCGCTCAATCATCGCCTTAGCGCCTTATCCATGCTCGTCGGTACTCATCGAGTATATGTGACGACAGAATCTTTGGTCAATGCGAGCGCTTCGATTGACATCGATTCCTCACCTCCGGACATGTCGAAAAATCACAACGCGCTGGGCCTAAAAAATCCTATAACTCAGACATCCTTTGTTCCTCTTCGGGAAACCAAATTGGGGTACGGCTCCACCCTTCCCCGAAAACTGTCCCCCTAAGTGCGATGGAGGCACTTTAAGTTGAAAACCATCTTGTTTGTCGACGATCATGAAGTGCTTGCCCGGCTTAGCTGCGACATAATCGAAATGAACGGATATCACGCCATAAGCGCCTACAGCGGTCCGGATGCGCTGGCCAAATTCGATGCCGGAGAGATCGACCTTGTAGTGACCGATTTCCGCATGGATGGCATGGACGGAGCCGAACTGGCCAAACACCTGCGCGAGCGGCGGCCTAACGTGCCCGTTATCATTGTCACTGGATACGGAAAACTGGACCAGATCAAAGACATGGTCGTGCTGAGCAAGGACAGTCTCTTTCCCGATCTTCTCGAAGAGATCAAGCAGATCCTCGGCGAAGGCGAGCCACAATCTGACGAGGTGGCTCACGCCAGCTAGAGTTCTCTTTCCTTCCCGCGCAACTTCCAGACCTCTGCGCCAATTCTCGCCTGTTAGACTTCTTCGGTGCGCAGGCTCATCGTCAATGCCGATGATTTTGGACTAACCGAGGGAGTAAACCGGGCCATCGCCGAATGTCATCTTGCCGGAACTGTGACCTCCACCACGTTGATGGCTGGGTCAAAGGCGTTTATTTCTGCAATGTGCGTTGCGAAGTCCTCGCCAAATTTGGACGTCGGCTGTCATGTTGTCCTAGTCGATGGCGGACCGCTTGCCCCATCGGAGGAGGTCTCTTCCCTGCTTGCTCCGCGCAAGAGTGCTTTCCGCACTGGCTTCGCTGAGTTTGCCATGGCGACCATGCGGAACAAATTGTCGCCCGAGCACATCTACCGGGAAGCGGCGGCGCAGATGGAACACATTCAGAAAGACGCGGGAATCAAACTCACTCATTTCGATACCCACAAGCACACGCACATTTTTCCACAAGTCTTGCGGCCGCTTGTGCGAGCGGCAAGGGAATGCGGTGTGCGCGCTGTTCGCAATCCGTTCGTGCCGTTCAAGGCCCTCGCTCTTGCTCACCTGCTGCGTCGACCCAAACTCTGGGTGCGATATTCAGAAGTCAAAGTCCTGAATCGATTTGCTGCGACTTTTCAACGCGAGGTGGAACAGGCAGGCCTGCGGACTACGGACGGCACCTTCGGCATCATCGCCACTGGCGCGCTGGATCAAAAATTGTTCGACGCCATTATCGGCTCAATTCCCGAAGGTACTTGGGAGTTCGTCTGCCATCCCGGATACAACGACGTCGATCTCGACGGGACTGCAACACGCCTGCGTAGTTCGCGCGAGGCAGAAAGAAACGTTCTTACTTCCCCCGAGTCTAAGCGACAGATCGAAAGCCGCGGGATACAGCTTATTAGCTATGCGGACCTTTAACTGAATCGTTCATATCCCACATTCATCGAATCTAAAGCAATAAGCCCTGAAGAGCTGAAAGAAAGCGC
The DNA here is from genome assembly GCA_025462835.1 of Candidatus Angelobacter sp. Taxonomy (GTDB): domain Bacteria; phylum Acidobacteriota; class Terriglobia; order Terriglobales; family Acidobacteriaceae; genus JAICLA01. The sequence continues at coordinate 7,525 of JAOAPH010000077.1, forward strand.
ATCGTGAAAATAGGAATCACCTGTTATCCCACTTATGGTGGCAGCGGAGTTGTGGCGACGGAGCTGGGCATTGAACTCGCCGAGCGCGGACACGACATCCACTTCATCTCCTATTCGCAGCCCATTCGCTTGATCGAAGACCACCCACGGATCCACTTCCATGAGGTGGTCGTCTCACAGTATCCGCTCTTTCAATATCCGCCTTACGATCTCGCGCTCGCTACGCGCATGGCGGAGGTCGCCGACATCTATTCGCTTGACCTGCTCCATGTCCACTACGCGATCCCGCATTCGGTGAGCGCCATGCTTGCTAAGCAGATGCTGGCCTCTGCCCGCAATGGAGCGAGTCGGAAGCTTCCGTTCGTGACCACGCTTCACGGCACTGACATCACGTTGGTCGGACTCGATCGCTCGTATTTGCCGATCACACGCTTTTCCATCGAGCAGAGTGACGGCGTTACCGCTATCTCAAACTATCTTCGCGACCGCACCGTAAAAGAATTCGATATCGGCAATGAGATCAACGTCATCCACAATTTTGTGAATTGCGATCTCTACACTCGCAGCAACAAGAATGCCGACAACCGCGCTCATTATGCCGATAGCAACGAGCGCATCCTTGTTCACCTTTCGAACTTCCGTCCTGTAAAGCGCGTTCTCGATGTGATTGAGATCTTCGACCGCATCCAAAAGCAGGTGCCTTCGCGGTTGTTGATGATCGGCGACGGCCCCGACCGCTCCGCCGCGGAATGGCTGGCGAAGCGCAAAGGCATTACAGACCGCGTTGAATTCCTCGGCAAGCAGGATAACGTTCAGGACAAGCTTGCCATCGCCGACCTCATGCTCATGCCCAGCGAGCTCGAATCTTTCGGACTCGCCGCTCTCGAAGCCATGGCGTGCAAGGTGCCTGCGATTGCCACCAATGTGGGTGGAATCCCGGAACTGATTGATAATGGCAAGACCGGATTCCTGGCCGATGTCGGCGACGTGGACACCATGGCGAAGTTCGGCATCGACTTGCTCTCGGATGAAAAACGCCTGCGCACAATGGGCGAGGCGGCACGTTACGAAGCGCAATCGCGCTTCTGCTCAACGAAGATCGTCGCGAAATATGAAGAGGTTTACGCGCGCGTTCTGGAACGCTCGCTGTAGATCTTGTCTGCCGCAGACCGCGCCAGCTCAGTCTCCACGATCGGCAGTTCCAATGTGATCAGAGTTCCCTCGCCGGATTCCGGCGAAGTGATCGTCATTCTGCCTGCATCGCCGTAAAGCACCTTCATCCGTTCGGCGACATTGGTCATGCCGATTCCGGAGCCTCCCAGCAGTGCTTCCCCGCCGTCTTGTCGCGCCACCCACTCCCCTGTTCTCGCCATGCCCACGCCGTCATCCTGAACTTGGATCTGCAATTTGCCATTGATAAACCTGCTGCGCAGCGTAATGCTGCCGCCGTCGATCTTCGGCGCAAGTCCGTGCTTAATGCAGTTCTCCACCAGCGGTTGCAGCA
>JAOAPH010000222.1 GCA_025462835.1 Candidatus Angelobacter sp.
CCCCGGAGAAACGGACAGCGAAGCGTTAGGTGAGATGTAATCGCCAGAGCGTCAGGCTGAGGACTTCACGCAGAAAAAGTGTCGCGCGTTGTCGCGATGGCAAGTTCTTCGTCCCCGGCCGCGGCGAGCCGTATGCAACCACGCCGTTGTCGGCCATCATGCGCTTGATGCGATAAATATGATAGCCGTCGCTCACCACGATCGAAGTTGACATCCTGTTGGCGCGGATGATCGCAGCCACTCGTTGCGCCGATTCGTTAGTGTCCTCTCCCTGCGTCTCGGCGATGATCTTGCTCTCCGGCACGCCCGCGCCGATCAGGTATTCGCGCCCCACACCGCCCTCGGAAAATGTCGGGTCGTCACCGTTGCCACCTGTGGTGATGATGAAAGGCGCGAGCCCCATCTTGTAGAGCTCCAGCCCGTGGTCAAGGCGCGCGCGATAGATAGGGGAAGGTTTTCCCGAATATTCGGCCGCGCCGAAGACGATGATGACGTCAGCGGGACGCGTCTCATCCAGAGTGGATTGCCGCGCGATGCGGAAATAATTTACGCCGATGTAGATCGCTAGCGCAGCGAAGACCGCGAAAACCAGGAATCTGTTTTTTGCGCTGCGGGACAACGGCATCGATATCAGCCAAGCACTTCCATGATATCGTCCGCTGATATTGCGCCTTCGCGGATGATGCGCCATCCGTTCTCCTCGTCAGTGAGATCGACGATGGTCGAAGCGACGACGCGCGGCGAGGTCCCGCCATCCACGATGAGCGGAATCCGATTGCCCAGTTGCGCCTGCACGCTCTCCGCAGTGGTGCACTCGCTGGCTCCGCTCAGATTCGCGGAAGTCGCTGTGATAGGAAAACCGGTGGCGCGGACAAGAGCGACCGGAATCTCCGCCGACGGCACTCGCACAGCCACGTTGCCCGTGTTTGCCGTGACTTTCAGCGGAAGCCGCGAAGAGGCTTTCACAATAAGGGTAAGCGGCCCCGGCCAGAATCTTCGCGCCAAAGCATAGAAGTCGCCTTGCAATGGTTGCGCCAGATCCTCGATCTGATCCACGCTTTCCACGATCAGGGAAAGCGCCTTGTGTCGCGAACGGGACTTAATTTCGTAAATGCGGTCCACTGCGCGGAGATTCAGCGGGTCGACGGCGAGCCCGTAAAATGTGTCTGTCGGCATGCCGACGACCTGACCGGACTTGATGCGGTCGGCCACGTAGTTGATGAGATCGGACTCCGGCGTGGAGCTATTCACCTTCAGGATTTCAGCAGACAATCGCGTCCTCTTTATTAGTGGTCAATTTATCAGCTAAATGACTGGAGCGTGCGAAACGTAACACAGCGCGGCACTGCGCGCAATCACATCCCTGCGCAGGCATGTTACTGCTAAAGATGGTACCAGTAAACTTCAGTAGTATGTAGGATGAAGAAGCATATTGAAAGTGACGCTTTGAGCAAGCCTTCGCCAATCACGATACGCCTGCGCCCAGTGCAGAGCCGCCAGAACCCGACCATCAAATCCCTGCGCCGCGCCTTCTCTCATGGCGAGCTGACGGAGGATGGCTGCTGCGCCATTGAGAGCGTCAAGATTGTTGAAGAAGCCATCCGCAGCAACCTGCGATTTCACGCAATAGTGTTCAGCGAATCCGGAGCTGCCTCCAAGATCAGTGAGAAGTTGCTAGCGGAGCTTCCCGCGAACATCGAGGCTCTTGTTGTACCCGATGATGTTTTCAAGAGCGCTGTGGATACGGAGTCGCCGCAGGGTGTGGCTGCGCTGGTCTTTCCTCCTGGGTTCGAGATTTCAGAGGTAATTGCGCCGGGGTCCCTGGTCGTAGTTGCTGCGGGTATTCAGGACCCCGGGAACTTAGGGACGATCGTCCGTTCGGCGGAGGCATTCGGCGCCAGCGGCATCATTCTCGGCGAACAGACGGTAAGCCGCTTCAACGCCAAGGCGATTCGAGCGTCAGCGGGATCCTTATTCCGGCTGCCCTCGGTGGCATCCAAATTGAGTGATGCCGTCGCAGAGCTGCGCAAAAAAGGATTTCGCCTGGTAGGCACGTCGTCACATAAAGGAACGCCGCTGAATGAAGCCAAGCTTTCCGGCCCGGTCGCCTTGTTCATCGGCAGCGAGGGCTCGGGATTGCCGGCGAGCATTTTGGCGCAAATGGATGAGTTCGTGACCATTCCCCATTCCGACAAGCTGGAATCGTTGAACGCCGGAGTTGCGGCTTCCATCCTTCTCTATGAGGCGGCGAGACAACGGCGGCAGGCAGGAGGTTCTGCATGAGTTTGTTCGCTCCGCTTCCGGACTCGCGCGCTGCGATGCGCGACCGAACGCGCCCCCTCGCGGACCGCATGCGTCCGGCGTCGCTCGACGAGTTCGTCGGACAGGAACACATCCTCGCTCCAGGCAAGCCGCTACGGTTGCAGATCGAACGCGATGATCCCGGCTCGATTCTCTTCTGGGGGCCGCCGGGAGTTGGCAAAACCACTCTCGCGAAGATCATCGCGCGCGTGACCAAGGCCGATTTCATAGAATTCTCCGCCGTGCTCGCGGGCATAAAGGAGATCAAGCAGGTCATGGCGGACGCGCAGAAGGCGCGTGAGATGGGCACCCGCACCATCATCTTCGTCGACGAGATTCATCGCTTCAACAAGGCGCAGCAGGATGCATTCCTGCCCTACGTTGAAAACGGCAGCATTCGGCTGATCGGCGCCACCACGGAGAACCCGTCGTTCGAAGTCATCTCGGCACTGCTCTCGAGATGTCGCGTTTACGTTCTCAATCCGCTTACGGAAAATCAGATTGTTTCTTTGTTGCAACGGGCGCTCGCGGACAACGAACGCGGACTCGGCAACCTGCACATCACCGCACCGGAAAACGTTTTGCGGACCATCGCACAATACTCGGATGGCGACGCCCGCTCTGCGTACAACGTGCTGGAAATCGCCGCAGCGACGGTCGCCGAGAAGAAGCAGTCGGAAATCACCTCAGAGATCGTCGCCGACGCGATGCAGCGCAAGTTGCTCCGCTATGACAAGGCGGGTGAGGAGCATTACAACCTCATCTCCGCTCTACATAAGTCGGTGCGGAACAGCGATCCTGACGCAGCACTCTACTGGCTCGTGCGTATGCTCGAGGCTGGCGAAGATCCCATGTATCTGGCCCGGCGAATCGTGCGCATGGCCGTTGAAGATATCGGATTAGCTTCGCCCCAAGCTCTCGCTGTCACGCTGGCTGCGCGGGACGCATTCGATTTCCTCGGACATCCGGAGGGCGACTTGGCATTGGCGCAGGCGGTCGTATATCTCGCATTGGCGCCGAAATCAAACGCCGTCTACACCGCCTACTGCGACGCGCAGCAGGATGTTGCCACCACATCCGCCGATCCAGTTCCGCTTCATCTGCGAAATGCGCCCACCGGGCTGATGAAAGCGATTGGATACGGCAAAGGCTACCAGTACGCGCACGATCTGGAATCCAAAGTCGCCGACATGCAATGCCTGCCCGACAACCTCAAAGACCGCAGCTACTACCATCCCACCAATGAAGGCTACGAACGCGAATTACAGAAACGCATGGAAGAGATCAAGAAGGCCCTGAACAAATAACCGCTTTTTTTCCTTTACCTCCATCCCGCCTTCCAAATACCCTACTTCTTCGCAATTCTTCGCCTAGGAGCCACTCTTGAAAATCCGTCCTTTTCTCGTCGCACTCATTCTCACAACGCTTTCATTTGCACAGGGCCCGCAGACTTCCGCAACTCTCACTCCGCCGGATAGCGTCATCACCGAAGGTATCCCCGCTATTCCTGCGGCGCTCGCAGAAAAAGTCGGACGATACAGCGAATTCCGTTCCGCCGCGATGCAAAGCTGGAATCCCACGCGCCATGAGATTTTGATCACCACCCGCTTCGCCGACACCAATCAGATCCACTCCGTCAAAATGCCCGGCGGCGTTCGCACTCAGCTGACGTTTTCCGCCGAGCGTTCCGGCGGCGCGCGCTTCCAGCCGAAAAAGGGAAAGTATTTCGTATTCAATCGCGACATCGGCGGCGGTGAATGGTTCCAGCTTTATCGATATGACCTCGTGTCCGGCGACGAGACTCTGCTCACGGACGGCAAGTCGCGCAATACCGGCATGGTATGGGACCACAACGGAGACCGCATCGCCTACAGCTCCACGCGGCGCAACCACAAAGACACTGACATCTACACTATGGATCCCGCGAATCCCGGCACTGACAAAATGCTGCTGCAAGTGGACTCTGGCGGTTGGGCCGCAACTGATTTTTCTCACGACGGAAAACAATTGCTCATTCAGGAAGAACTGTCAGTCAGTGAGTCCTACGTCTGGCTCGTCGACTTCGCCGCCGGCACAAAGAAACTGCTCACGCCCAAAGGTGGCGATAAGACTTTCTTCGGCGACGCCAAATTCAGCGCCGACGACAAATCCATCTACGCCAGTACTGACAAGGGTTCGGAGTTCCACCGCATCGCCCGCATCGAACCCGCATCCGGCAAGACGACCTTTCTCACCACCGCGATTCCTTGGGACGTCGAAGAATTCGATGTCACCGATGATGGAAAGACGATTGCCTTCTTGACCGATGAGAACGGCATCAGCAAGCTGCACTTCATTGACACAGCGACCGGAAAATCTCTTCCCTCGCCCAAGCTGCCAGTCGGAGTCATGAGCGGATTGTCGTGGAACGAGAACGGACGCGAGATCGCATTCTCGCTGACCTCTGCGCGCTCGCCTGCGGATGTCTATTCCGTGAATCTCTCCACGTCTGCCGTCAGTCGCTGGACATTCAGCGAGACCGGTGGCTTGAACACCGCCAACTTCTCTGAACCCGAACTGGTCAAATGGAAGAGCTTCGACGGAAAAGAGATCTCCGGCTTCCTCTATCGTCCTCCGGCGAAGTTTACCGGAAAGCGCCCCGTGATCATCAACATTCACGGTGGCCCTGAAGGACAATCCCGCCCCAATTTTCTCGGACGCAACAACTACTTCCTCAACGAACTCGGCGTCGCCATCATTTATCCGAACGTCCGCGGCTCTCTCGGCTATGGCAAGTCGTTTGCCTCATCCGACAACGGCTTCAAGCGCGAGGACACATACAAGGACATCAACGCCTTGCTCGACTGGATCAAAGCCAATCCGGCGCTGGACGGAGATCGCATCCTCGTAACCGGCGGCAGCTACGGCGGACATATGACCCTCGCCGTCGCCACCAACTACAACGACAAGATCTGCTGCTCCATCGACGTGGTGGGGATCTCCAGCCTGGTCTCGCTGTTGGAACACACCGAGGAGTATCGCCGCGACCTGCGCCGCGCAGAATACGGCGACGAACGCGACCCCAAGATGCGTGAGTTCATGACGCGCACCGCCCCGCTGACCAAGGCCGCGAACATCACCAAGCCCATTTTTGTGGTGGCAGGCAAGAACGATCCCCGCGTGCCAAAATCAGAGGCGGACCAGATGGTGGCAAAAGTCCGCGAGAACAAAACTTCGGTCTGGTATCTGGTCGGCAAGAACGAAGGACACGGTTTCCAAAAGAAAACCAACCAGGATTACCAGTTCTACGCCACCATCCTCTTTATGCAGGAGTTTTTGCTGAAGTAGAAATGCTAGAAACGAGAAACTAGGAACCAGAAACTACCTAGGGTGCCCCACGGTAGCCTGCCCTGAGCGAAGTCGAATGGGCGAAGCTAACGTGGGGATTTTGTCGTTCTTTCCTCGACACGGCTAAATCGTGTCGAACTTTCCCAGACGGCCACAACCCTGAACACCCCACTCCAGCGCCAGAGGCGCGTCATGTTTATAGCCCACGAATGACCAAGGGGCCGAGCGCCGTAGGCGCGACACACGGCAATGCCTTAGATTACGGGTTTTGAACTAGAAACTAGAAACTAGAAACGAGAAACTAGGAACTGTGCCGCAGGCACTTATAATTGCATCATGGACGACCAACAATTCCGGCAACGCTCCGAAACCTCCATCGGCGAATTAAAGAAGGCGCTTTACACCGCGGAAGAGTCCGCCGACTTCGAGGTGGAAGAACAACACGGCGTTTTGAATCTCGTCTTTGACGACCCGCCGGCAAAATTCGTGATCACGCCCAACGCGCCCGTCCGGCAGATCTGGATCTCCGCTCTCTCCACCAGTTTCAAACTTGGCTGGTCAGACGCTACCGGAGATTTCGTTCTGGAAAAGACCGGCGAGACATTAAAGCCGCTCGTCGCCCGCCTCGCCAACCAACAACTCGGCGAAGAAGCCGTCAAACTCTAGCGCCTTTCGTAGCGCCGGCATCTCTACTTACAGCTCGCCTTTCGTAGCGCCGGCGTCTCGCCGGCTGTCCTGCGGGCGTCCCGCCCGCAGAATTCCCCCGGAATTCAACGCTCCGCAATCCGCTCCAGCGTCTGCCAGAACTCGCCGAATGAGATGCTCGCCGCATCCGCGCCTTTGATCTGCGTTTCTCCCGACGCCTTCAGCGCGGCAATCGCAAACGCCATCGCGATCCGATGGTCTCCGTAGGAATCAATCTCGGTGCCATGCAATTGTTGTTGGCCGGGAATCGTCCACCCGTCTTCATGCTCTTCCACGCGCGCGCCCATGCGACGCAAATTCTCTGTGACCGCTGCGATTCGGTCTGATTCCTTCACCCGCAACTCCCGCGCATCACGGATCTCCATTCCCTCTTCCGTGTACGGCGCAATCGCCGCCAGCACTGGAAGTTCATCGATCAGCTGTGCCGCTTGCGCTCCGGATACTTTCGTTCCCCGCAGGATTGAATGCTCCGCTTTGATGGTTCCCACCAACTCTCCGTGATGCTCTTCCAGGTTGATCACGCTCATGCGCGCTCCCACCGCAGTCAGCACGTCCATCAGCGCCGCCCGCGTAGGATTCATTCCCAGCGCTTCGATCACCAGGTTCGATCCCGGAAACAACGCCGCCGCGCACAGGAAAAACGCCGCTGAGGAAATATCGCCGGGCACATAGGCATTGATCGCGGTGAGTTTCTGCCCGCCGGCAATGCTCACTCGGTCTCGCGTTCTTTTTACTTCCGCTCCAAAAGCACGGAGCGCCAGCTCGCCATGATCGCGCGTGCGTACCGGCTCTTCAAAATGCGTTTCGCCGTCGGCCAGCAACCCCGCAAACAGAACTGCCGATTTCACCTGCGCGCTTGGCACTTTCGTTCGATATTCAATCCCCTGCAGTTTTCCTTGAGCAGGGGCGACGATTCGCAACGGTGGACGCCCGCCATCGCCAACACTGATCTTCGCGCCCATCTTCGACAGCGGTTCCACCACTCGCGCCATCGGCCGCTTACTCAGCGATTCATCCCCCATCAGCTCCGACTCGAATCTCTGAGCCGCCAGAATTCCTGAAAGCATTCGCATCGTGGATCCCGAGTTTCCGCAGTCCAACGCAGCTGAAGGCGCTCTCAATTCGCCGTCGAGGCCCACGATCTCCAAAGTCCCGTTCTGCTGCTTCACTATTTCGCAACCCAGCCCGCGCAGGCAGCGCAAGGTACTCTCGCAATCTGCGCCTGTCGAGAAGTTCTCCAGACGAGTGGTCCCCTTGGCAAGCGCCGCCAGCATTGCATATCGATGTGAGATCGATTTGTCCCCGGGCAGTCGTATCGCGCCCAAAATGTTTTTCGCCGGTTTGATTATCTGGATCGAATCAGTTTTCATTCCCCAGTTTTCATCCTGTAATTCACCTTCTGAGTATTTGTCCGGAGTTGCCTACTAGAGCACAATCATTTTCTCTTAATCCTTTTGGATAAGGACAACTCAGTCTTACACAAGCCCCTCCAAATTTGCAGCGCGGTCAAAAACTGGGCCGCGCCGAGTGGTAGACCAAGGTACTCGGACCTGTGACCGGAACCCAAAGCGCCCTCACTCACGAATACGAGGACTCGGGTAATGGCCCGGATATTGATTATCGCAGTCACCGCTCTTGTTTTATCTTCTCTCTCACAGGCTCAACAACAATTAAATCATCCACCGACACACGGCGCTCTGGAACTGAGCAGCTTCTCTGTTACCGTTACCACATCCAGCGGGGCTCCTGCTGAAAATGCGCGCGTGGAACTTCGCGATGTAGTCACAGGCCAATTGGTCACTTCTGGTTACACCAACGCCTCGGGCGCATTGGAATTACCTGGGATTCAGCCCACCACTTACCTCTTGGATGTCACCCACGGGCTCTCTGAATTCAAGGAAAAGGCTGATATGCGTATGGGAGACCGCACCATGGCGGTGCGTCTTCCCGGAGGCGAGGATTCAGGAAACATAGAGAGCAAGTCAACCGTTTCAGTTGCGCAATATAAGGTTCCCTCGAAGGCCCGCAACGAGTACAAGAAGGCCGACGAGGCGCTGCACAAAGGCAAAAAAGAAGAGTGTGCTCAGCATCTAGCCAAGGCGTTGGACATTTACGCAAATTTCGCTGAGGCGCTCACGCTCCGCGGAATTCTCAACCTCGACGGTCAGAATCCCGCTAAAGCCGTCGCCGATATCGAGTCTGCCATCAAGGCCGACCCCACCTATGGATTCGCCTATATCGCGCTCGGTGCTACCTATAACAACCTCTCCAGATTTGACGATGCCATCCGCACGCTCGATCGCGGTGTCTCCTTCTCGCCCAACGCCTGGCAAGGATATTTCGAGATGGCGAAAGCGCGGCTTGGAAAGGGAGAATTTCAGTCGGCATTACGCCAGCTCGATAAGGCACAGTCACTGGTTCGCGAAGCCTATCCTGCTATTCACTTGGCGAAGGCCCACGCACTTCTCGCGCTCAAGCAATATCCGGATGCGATGAACGAACTGCAGGCGTTCTTGGCTGCAGCTCCCAACGATGCGCGCAGCTCCGACGCGCGCCAGGCGCTGGAACAGATGAAAGCTTACGTCGGAAAATAACCCAACAAAAGGGATGCCGCACGGCAGCCTGCACTGAGCGGAGTCGAATTTTCGAAGCCAACGCAGGGTTTGGGTGCCCCACGATAGCCTGCCCTGAGCGGAGTCGAATGGGCGAAGCTAATGTGATTTTTCGGGGTGCCCCACGATAGCCTGCCCTGAGCGGAGTCGAATGGGCGAAGCTAACGTGGGGATCTTCGTCGATCCGCGTTAAGCGAATCGACACTTCCATACACGGCCACTAGACAGAACACCACACTCCAGCGCCATCGGCGCGGCATGTCTATAGCCGACCCCGTAAGGGGTGGTTCGAACCAGAAACTAGGAACGAGAAACTAGAAACTGCCTCACCACTCTCGTCGCGTCATCGGACCTCTCAAACACGGAATAATGTCCAGCCTGCGGAATCACCTGCAACTCGCTTCCACGAATGTTGCGCTGCATCGCTTCCGCTTCCGCCATTGGGATTAACGTGTCCTCCGCGCCGGCCAATATCAATGTCGGGACATCGATTGTCTTCAGTGTAGCCATCGCATCCGGACGTTCGGCCATTCCCCGCTGGGCTGCTGCGATTCCTGCAGCGCTCCCGCGCATCGTTTTGCGCGCTGCAATCACCAGATCGGGACGATTCCGCCTCGTACTCTCACCCAGCCATTTCGGCAGCATCGAGTCGATGAATTGTTCCGGTCCGCGCTGGAGGACTTCCTCAGCCGATTTCAGCCGGTTCGACCTCGCTTCTTCCGTGTCCGCCGACGCTCTCGTATTGCACAACATCAGCGCCCGCACTTGCTCGCGATATCGCCGCCAGAATTCGAACAAGATGTATCCGCCTATCGATATCCCGCCAAACACCGCCGTCCCAACACCCGCCTCGCGACATACACGCGCAACATCGGCTGCATGCTTCTGCATCGTCGCAGGACCTTCTCCGACACTCGAATCTCCATGCCCACGCAGATCCATCAGCGTCACGCGATATTGTTGGCCGATCTTCTCTGCCACCGGCAACCACAATTCGTGGGAGGAAGGAAATGCATGAAGCAGGACAACGTCGGGGCCGCTGCCCATCACCGTATACGCGATCTCCGCGTCATCACTTCTTACTTTCATCATTTATGTATTGTCGCTCTGGTTCACGATTGAGTTTGTTGTTGATTCGCACTTTGCGGCGGCGCATACATGACGCGCTCCGGCTCATTGGGGATGACTATCCAACCAACTATGTAGGCCAGCAACCCGAATCCACCGAATATAAAGCTGAGCACGAACACCAGCCGGATGAGCGTAATATCGAGGTCGAAATACTCAGCCAGAGCCAGGCACACACCCGCAATCTGCCTTCCCGCCCGCGGACGTACCAGGCTTCGCCGTGCCGCCACGCAACCCACTCGCTTCCCGCAATATGCGCAATGGTTGGCGTCGTCTTGAATCACCTTGCCACAGTAGTTGCAATACATGGGGGAATCCCTCCACCCTAGAATACGAATCCCTCCGATAAAAGTTCCCTTGCCCTCAGAACTGGAACGGCTGTTTCACGAACTTTCGCGCCATCGCCGCCTGTGGAGAGTCACTGTCAATCGCGATGGCCCCGTTGTAACTCTTCAGGGCTTCATTGCGTTTTCCCAGCGCGTCGTACATCTCTCCCTCGCCTACCAACGCGCGGATCTTCACCTCCGGCGCAACATTCTTGAACGCCAGCGCCGCCTCATACTCTTTGAGTGCCTCCGGAATCTGGCGCTGCCCCTTGAGTGACTCTGCCAGTCCAAAGGCCGCCCGCTCCAGATGCGGATCGGGATACAGCCCAGCTTTGCCGTTCTCCAGCAGACGCGAATACGCGTCGATCGCCTCTTTGCCCATCCCCGCATCTTTCAGCAGGTTCGCCTCTTCCAACCCGAAAATAAAATTCTTCGGATATTGCGTCGTCAACGTTCTCAGCACTTCCAAGGCATCTGTGTATCGCGCTTCGCGGCGAAGAAATAATGCCAGTGCCACGCGAGCGTCCACACTGGTCTCGCCATTCGACTTCCCCACCTCGTACAGATAATCGACGCCCTTCTTCTTGCTCCCTGACATGCCCACCATACCTGCCATGATCCGCGCAGCCAGCGGCATGCTTCCCAGGATGTAGTTGTGCAGTCCCACCACCATCTTCGCGTCGGTGTATGTGGGATCAAGTTGCAAGACCTTCTCATGGTCGCCTCTCGAACCCGAAGCATTTCGCAACGACGTGAAAAAACTCTTTTCGATGATCGCCGAATACGTCAGCTTGAGTCCGCGCGTGACTCCGTGCGCATACAGCGCCTCCACATCATTCGGATTCGCCTTCAGCCGTTTTTCCGTCAATTGCAGATTCTTTTCCGCCAGCTGAAAGATCTTCGCTTTCACTTGCGGATCGCCTGCCAGCGGTTTTCCCGTCAGAAACCCGTTGTCCGCGTAGAGAGTCGTATCCAGCGCATTCAGCCGATACAGTTCTTTCAATAAGATCGCCTGCATCAGATGGTTCATGCAATACGGGTCTTCGGGATGCGACTGCAGTGTTCGGTCGAACTCCGCTATCGCTTTGTCGTATTCAAGGTTGTATAGGAAGCCCATCCCGCTCTTTGTCAGCGGATCGACGGCTGCCAGCCTCGCTCCAAATGCGTTCGCCGAAACCACCGCATCATGCTTCTGCGGCTTCTCAACGCCCGATAAACCGGTAAAGGCCCCGCCCATTACCACCAGCACACACACTAAAACGACGGTTCGTGACACAAATTGGTAAGGTCTCATGGCTGATGTGTATCGGCAGTTTACCTGATGTCACAAGCATGGGTCGAAAAGGTACAAAGGTTCTTCTCCCCCCAACAGGAGAACACTCATTCATGCGCCTGCTCAAGTCGGACAAAGAGTCGTATTCAGAAATGGAAGCAGCAGAGGCTCTGGGAATGTCCATGGAGCGCCTGCATCTGCTTTTGAACGAGAATGTCTTTAACGATGGATCGCCCAAGCCGCAGCAACTGAACTTCCAGGCTACTGATTTGATTTTGATCGAGTTCTGGGATCGCACATTGGCAGACAACAAAGTGGTGCGCATGCCGAAGCGGTGGTGATGGAGATTGACTTTTAGCGCCTCAACAACTGACTTCTAAAGCTCACGCTTCGCGGATCCGCTCGAGACCCTTGCGATCTTTGCAAGGGCGCGTGCGCTCGTCTGCAAGACACTCTGGAATTGAACCAGCTTCATGATTTCGGATTCATTTTGCGATGCCTGAATGCCCGCGCGATTGCGCCGTCCATCAAGCTCAGCGCTCTGGACGAAGAAGCGCGCCACGATGTTCTGCACCTCGAGGTCGGCAGTCTCGTCCGTGAACGGGTCGCTGATATTGGTGCAGAGTAGGTTCGCGCTCAATCCCGATCTCCACAACGAACTTATGTCCCGCATCTTGCCTGAGATCGACCCGCCGGATGCTGCCGCTGCCAGGCTCAGTCCTGTCTTCTTCGGCGTGGTCAGCCTGAGACTGTTGTCAGGATTGACGGTCGAATCCAGTCGCGCCATTACCCAATCGTGTGCCGCCATTTTATACATCCCCCATTTGTAGTGACCGGTACGATGAAGGCGAGCAATAAGCGTTCGCCTCGCTCTGGGCCACATTGATCATCACGTTTACCGCTCGACGCGCCCGACGTAGCAACGCAGCGTTGACTTTGTATGCATGCACCAACTCCGCTCCCGCTGCAGCCATCTGCTCAGCGATCGCATCCGATTCACCGGACTCAGATTGGAAAGCCGTCTCCGATCCGCTACGAACACTCTTTAGCTCCGCATCCACGAAATCCACCTCGCCACACAGCATCTGCTGCTGCGCCGTGAACTCTTGCAGTCGATCGGCGTCCCGTGAGAGCAATGCTTGGCGGCTCTCACCCAGCGATTGCGTGACCGCACGGATCGCCTGCACCCGCCTGGTCAGCATCTCGTTGTAAGTGTTAATTGATAATTTCATTTTCCTTTACCTGTCGCCCTTCATCTCCCTGCACATCGCATCCGCTATGTCTTTGTCGCGGACCCTGTATGTCCCGGACGCGACTGCCAGTCTCAGAGCGCTCACCACTTGCTCGCGCATTTCAGGAAGCACTTTAACTTTCTTGCAAAGTTCACGCCTCAACTTCGCGTGTACAAAATCAAGCCGGTCATCCATTGTCAGATTAGCTCCCAAAAACGGTTTTGCAACTCTCTAATCTGTTATCGACTCGCTTGTTGAAAACCTTTAGCCCGCATTGACGGTGCTTGCTGCTAACGCCGCCTTAAGCAGGCCCGACGAATTGAACTCCAGCCCTGCCATCATCTCCTGAAACCGCTTGGTCAACACCTCACCCAGTTCCCGCTCTTGCTCCTCCGTCATTTGCGGCAGAGTTGCGAAGATCTCCGCCAAGTCATGGTCGCTATAGGCCGCCAGCAGCTGGCGAGGTAACCCTCCCAACTCCAGCCCGCTGCTCTGACAGAATTTGGCCGCGGCCACCACGATGCCCAGCAGCATCGGATCATGCCGCGCGGTTTCAGGATGATGGTGTGCCGCGCAAGCCTCTACCAGCGATGCCGGAAACTTCCACGCAATCGCCAATCGCCTCCCCACCTCGTAATGCGGCAATTGCCGCACAAAGGCTGGTTCATCGCCCATTCCCAAGCCGGACATGCTCTTTCGTCCGTCGTTGCGCGCCAGCATCATCAACGGCAGGTCGCCAATGTTATGGATCAAAGCGGCTGTGTACGCCAACTCCAGATTTGGATATCCCACAATCTCCGCGATAGTCTCGGCCAGTACTGCGGTCATGTAGCTATGCTGCCAGAACGTCTGGATGGTGCTCCATTGTTGCGGGTTCCCCGCGCAATCCATCAGCGGACAAGTCATCAACATCGTCCGCAACCTCTGCGGCCCGATCTCCGCAATCGCCTGTTCCACCGAGAATATCGGAGCCTGCGATTCCAGTAGGTACATGTTCGCCAGGCGCAATACCTGCGCGGTGAGGCTCGCGTCCGTCCGGATCACACCGCATACCGCCGCCATATCCGGGACATCGCTTTTCAGCAAGTGGTTCAAGCGGAAGACATAACCCGGTAAGGTCGGCATGCCGCCTGCGATCAGCATCGGCAGCAACTGCTGCTCGGGAAAACGCAACGGAACGCCAGGTTGTTTGCTCGCGACTGGTACCGGAACGGAAAAAGTGGCCGACATAAAATTGCTCCTTATTTTTTCTGACTTATTGATAGTGACTACGCTTTTCTGACTACTGACTACTTGCTACTGACTACTGCATTTTCCCCAGCTTCGCCCTCAACTGGATCACCGCCGAGGTGTGCATCTGCGAGACCCGTGACTCCACCACTCCCATTACCACGCCGATCTCTTTCATCGTGAGTTCTTCGAAGTAGTAGAGCGCCAGCACCTGTCGATCGCGCTCGCCCAATTCCCCGATTGCTTTCGTCAGTAACGCCTTCTGCTCGGATTTCAAGCACAGGCTAAACGCATCTTCCTGACGGTCATCGGGGATGTGGTCGTTCAGTTCTTCTTCCGCGCCGTCTTCTTCGGAATCCACCTGGATGCTTTCCAGGTTCAGTGGCGCAACTCGCCCAGCAGGACTTGATAGTCGTTCAATTGCATTCCCAGCTCATTCGCGATTTCCTGCTCCGTCGCGCCGCGCCCCAGTTCAGCCGACAACTTGCGATGCGCCTCTTCGATCCGTCGCGCCTTCTTGCGCAGGATTCGCGGAGACCAATCCATCTCGCGCAGGCTGTCGAGGATGGCGCCGCGGATGCGGAACTGCGCGTATGACTTGAACATCACTTTTTTAGCTGGATCGTATTTCTTCATCGCGTCCATCAAACCGATGACGCCCGCGTTAACGAGGTCGTCTAGTTCAACGTGTGGTGGAAGCCGGTCATGGATACGCCGGGCGATGAACTTTACTTGCGGCAGCTGTTCCAGCAGGACGCTCTCGCGCTCTGCTGCTTGGATGTTCTGTCTCTGGGGGGTCTGGAGGATGCTTGCTGTTGCCATGGTTGCTTCCTTTCCGGGTGGTGATGAGTAACACCCGGATAAAGTGCAATCACTGCGCCAGCAATCTGCGCCTTAAGTTAAAAGATTTTGAGAAAGCGGGGGTGAAAAGAGGGGATCTGGAGGGTAATGTTAACGCGGCCTAATCTATTGCGGAAGAAGCTGAGAAACTCTGCTCGAACTTAAGAAGGCTCTGAGAAACGTCGACGGAGATCAGCGATGGCAGGTGCTCTAAACTTAGAATGCTCTTATTTTGCGACAGGATGAACGCGCGTTCCACGCAATGTTGCAGTTCGCGGACGTTGCCCGGCCATGCATATCGCAAGAGCCTCTCTTTTACAGCGGTATCCAGCGTCTTGAGTGGGACCGAATCTCCTTTGCAAAGTGCAGCCAGAAAATGCGACGCCAGCGTTAGAATGTCTTCGCCGCGCTCGCGTAACGGCGGAAGTTCGATGGGGAAGACAGCCAGCCGGTAATAAAGGTCCTGGCGGAACGGCTTGTTCTTGTCACTAGCTGGATGGGCCAAATCGACATTGGTCGCCGCAACCACCCTGCAATCCACCTTCACCACTTCGTTGCTTCCCAACCGCTGCACTTCGCCTTCCTGCAGGAAACGAAGCAGTTTGGCTTGCAATGCCAGCGGCAATTCTCCAACTTCATCCAGGAACAACGTCCCGCCATCCGCCGATTGCACTCTTCCCATTTTGGGCTGCACGGCTCCGGTAAACGCTCCCCGGCTATAGCCAAACAATTCCGACTCCAATAACGCCTCGGGAATCGCTGCGCAGTTCAACACCACCAGCGGACGCTCCGCGCGCGCACTCAACGCATGCAGTGCGCGCGCAACCACTTCCTTACCTGTCCCTGTCTCTCCGGTAATTAGCACGCTCGTCTTTCTTGGCGCCACCAATCGGACCAGTCGCGAGATCTGCGCGATCTTCGGCCCGCTGCCGATCATCCCCGGCAATGGCTCGCATTGCGCGACTTCCTCTTCCACCGAGTTCTGGGTGCCCCGTCCTAGCTCTGCTAGGGCGGGGATGTTGACGTTTCCACTTCCGGTAACAGAACTCTCCGTGTGTTGGGTGTCCCGTCCTAGCTCGGCTAGGGCGGGGAGTTTGACGTTTCCACTCCCGGTAACAGAACTCTCCGTGTCTTGGGTGCCCCGTCCTAGCTCCGCTAGGGCAGGGATTTTCACGGCATTTTCAGAGACCCGCACGGCACCCTTTTTCCGCAGTGCCCAGAACAATTCTTCAGTGCGCGAATGCACCGCCGCGCGATTGGAGTGGCTCGGCTCCGGTGCGTCCATGTCCACCAGCACCACATCCAGTGCCGGATATCTTGTCCTGAGTGAATGTTCCAGGTCAGCGACGTCGAGGTCAGGAAGCCAATGGTCAAGCAGTACCGCCTCGATCTCCGGCTTCCCTTCAATCTTGTTGAGCGCGTCCGCGCCGCCAAAGGCCTCTTCTGCCGGCCAGTGCATCTCTTTCAGGATTTTGTGTATCTGCGAACGAAAGTCCGCGTTAGGGCTGGCAATGATTACTTTGGGCTGGGCGTGCGGCATGATCGGATTCCAAACAACATTCGAGAAAATGTTCCTCGCAACATCTACCTGCTTGATTAGAGTGGGGTTTGATGCCTGCATACCACTCTAGTCTTCGGCAGATTTTGCGTATTCCTTTAGCTGCTCACAACTCCCGTCGGCAACTCGAGCTTGAATCGCCGTCCATGCGCTGTCACGCGCGACTGTACATTCCCACCTGCCGCCAGGACCATCCTCTGCATCACTGCCAGTGGAAGATTGCTTACTTTGCTCCCGTTTCGGCCGTTCATGCAGTATGAGAATGGATCAAACATTCTGGCGCCATCGGCCTCCGACATCTCGCAGCGGTCGCGCACCGCGATCTCTGCCCTTCCACCCACTGAATTGAGTGACACGCAAATTTCATCGCCGTCCGCAGCCAACTCAAGGCAATTCTGAACTACATTCCACACAGCTTGCCGCAGCCGTGGCCGCGATGCGCGCACGTGAACCGCCGCCGCATTCCACGGAAAGACGATTTCTATCGCCCTGTCCCGCCCCAGCGGCCGCAGGTCTTCCACCACTTCGTTCAATACATAAGTCAGCGACGCCGGACACAGGTCTTTTTCCACGCGGTCTGCTTCAAACAGCGCTCTGAATGTCACGATCAATTCCATCACGCGGTCTGACTGCTCTATCGCGCGCGTTACCTGGTCCGCGACCCGAGCATTGCTCGCATTCGTCGCCAGCATCACTTCCAGAGAACAGCGCAATGTCGTCACCGGTTGGCTCAGGCGATGGTGCATCGCCCGGATGAAGTCGTAGCTGACTTCGTGAGCATCCTGCCGCTCCGGCACCGGACTTCCGTGAAATGACGGCCACTCTGCCCGTGCTGCCGGGATCAATTTCCCAAAACTTGCTGCTGGACTCGCCATATCGCCCACCCCGTTCTATGCCACTTTCCGTTCCCGGCCAAACTGATATCCCACTCCGCGCACCGTGTGAATGAGTTTATTTTCTGCTCCGTCATCCACTTTTTTGCGCAAGTAGTTGATGTAGACGTCCACTACGTTCGTCATCGTATCGAATGACAAGTTCCACACATGCTCGATGATCATCGCTCTTGTCACATCGTGGCCACTGTTGCGCATCAGGTATTCCAGCAGCAGAAATTCCTTTGAGGTCAATTCGATCTTCCGGCCCGCCCTCAGCACCACGCGGTCGATCCGGTTCAACTCCAGGTCGTCGCATCGCAGCATCGGGTCTGCCGGCTTGGGCTGCCGTCGCAACAACGCCCGCAACCTCGCCGAAAGCTCACTGAAGGAAAAAGGTTTTACCAGGTAGTCGTCCGCGCCCATGTCCAGCACGCTCACCCGGTCTTCCAGAGTGTTGCGTGCAGTCAAGACCAAAACCGGCATGCGGGAATTCTTTTCCCGCAGTGTCTTCAGCACCGCCGTTCCATCCACTCCCGGCAGATTAAGGTCCAACACCAGGAGATCGTATTCGCATTGCGCCGCCATCTCCCGCGCCGCTTCGCCATCGCAGGCACAGTCCACAACGTACTCTTCAGATTCCAGCCCCTTTTTTATGAATTGCGCTAACGGAGGATCGTCTTCCACCACAAGGACTCGCATCGCCCACCTTCCCCAATTCAGGTACTTTGGTTTTGTTCGATACTCTCACCTTTCGCCCTAATACCATCCGGTCGGTTACCAAAGTCTGCGCAACGAAAATCCCACAATGAACCCGCTCCGAATCGGGAACACTTTTCGCCCTGCAAGTCTCTAATGCTCCACACTCTTTAGGCCGAAAGTTAGAAGATAAGGAAGACAGAGAAGATCCTCGTTCTTGTGTTTGCCGAATTCAATTAAATGTTTGCCAATCTCAAACCGCGGGTGCTGATCGTTGACGACGAGCCGCAGATGCGCTCCGCCTTGCGCGAAGCCTTGCTGCCGCGGACATCCCTCGTCATCGCCACGGCCAGCGCTCATGAGGCGCTCAACGCAATTGAGGCCGGAGAGTACGACATCGTCATCTCCGATATGTACATGCCCGGCGCATCTGGGCTCGATTTGCTTCATCTAGCCCATCGCTCGCATTGGGACATCGCCGTCATTCTTATGACTGGCCGCCCCAAGGTCGAGGAAGTTGTCGCCGCCATGCGCCTTCAGGTCTCTGATTTCCTCTTCAAGCCGCTCAGCATCGAACTCCTGCACGACGCAGTCGATCGCGCCTTCCATAAACTGTTGAGCAGACGCGAAGCCCGCGAATATCGCAACACTTTGGAAGTGAGTCTCGACCGCCGCACCCTCGACCTCGAGACCGCGCTCAGTTATCTCGAATCGAATTACGCGGCCACACTCAATTCCCTGGTCGCCGCACTCGACGCCCGCGAGCACGAAACCTGCGCACATTCATTCCGCGTGCGCGCCTACACCGCACACCTCGCCCGTCTCGTCGGATATCCGCCGTCGATGCTGCCGCAGCTTGAGAACGCCGCGCTACTTCACGACATCGGAAAGATCGCTATCTCTGACACCATCCTGCTCAAGCGAGGCAAGCTCACGGAAGAAGAATTCCTGATAATGAAACAACACACCTGGCTCGGCCAGGAGATGTTGCAGAAGATCTCGTTCCTCCAGCCTGCCGCCAAGATCATTCGTCATCACCATGAACGCTTCGACGGCACCGGATATCCCGACCAACTCGCCGGAGATGACATCCCCCTCGGCTCCCGCATCTTCGCATTCGCCGACACGCTCGACGCCATGACCTCCGACCGTTGTTACCGTGTCGCACCCGGAGTCCAGGCCGCGCGTGAACAGATCATCCGCTGCACCGGCAAACAATTCGATCCGCATCTCACACCCATCTTCGCCCAAGTTTCTGACGAAACCTGGCGTCAGATCCGCCAGCAGATCGAAGACGAACGCTTCGTCGAAAGCACCGCCGCCTGGACCGCCGAAACCCAAGTCCCGCTCACTCCCGCCCGCGTAGAAGAACTCGTCTCCCGCTTGGCATAAAGGTTTTATCCTGAGCTTTTCAAGTTGTCATCCTGAGCGCAGCGAAGGACCCCTATCACTCTGCAATCTGCCTGCAAAATCCCAACCCCCTATTCGCTTTTCTCCGTGTCCTCCGTGCCTCCGTGGTGAAAAAGCCTTTCGGTTACAATTACCCGCAATCCGCTTTCCGCTCCACATACGTTCTTCAGGGGAGATAGTGACGGGTGTCCAGTTCGCGGGTGCAACCTGATTCTTCCGACGCCGCTCTCATCGCCCGCATCCGTGCCGGCGACGAGGACGCTATGGCTCAGGTTTATGACCGCTACTCCCAGATCGTGTACTCGGTCGCTCTGCGCGTGCTGGGCGACACCGGCGCCGCGGAGGACGTGATGCAGGAGATCTTCATGCAGCTCTGGCGAAATCCGCAATCCTTTGACGCCAATCGCGGAAGCCTCGGCGCATGGCTCGCCGTCATCGCGCGACACCGCTCCATCGACCAACTTCGCAAGCGCAAGCCGGAGACTGACTTTGAAGACGTGACCGTCTCCGTGGACGCGAATCTCGAAAGCGAGACTGACAAGAATATTTTTCTGGCAAAGGTTCGCGGCCTGCTCGGCAGCATGCCCGCCGACCAGCGTAAGACATTAGAACTAGCTTTTTTCGAAGGACTCACCCATTCTGAAGTCGCGGAAAAAATGGGCGAGCCTTTAGGCACAGTAAAAACTCGCATCCGCACAGGACTGATGGCGATGCGAAAGGCATTAACGTAGTCAGGGCACGGCTTTAGCCGTGCCGTAAGGAAATATCAAAACGGCTTTAGCCGCGGGGTTTTACGAGAAACTAGAAACCAGAAACCAGCAACTAGAAACTGTTCTTCATGCCCAACCACGACCAATTCGCTGACGACCTCGCAATGCTCGCCCTCGGAGAGCTGCCGGAAGACCGCGCCGCCGAATTCCGCCTGCACATCGAGACGTGTCACGCCTGCCGACGCGAATACAACCAGCTTCAGGCCGACGCCGCATTGCTTGCACTCTCCGTCACCGGGTCCAAACCGCCCGCGCGTTCGCGTGATCGCCTGCTCTCCGCAATCGCCAAGGAGCCGCGCGTCACTCGCATGGTGCAATTGCGTCCGCGATGGTGGGCTCTCGCCCCGGTTTTCGGTGCCGCGCTCGTCGCACTCTTCGCCATCTTGCTGTGGGTCGATAACAGCAGCCTGCGCGATGAGATAGGCGCTCTGCAAAATCAACTTGCCGAAAACCGTCGCGACCTCGGCCGCACCCGCGAGATACTCGCCACCATGACCGCACCCGACGCGGTTCACATGTCGCTCGTCTCTGCTAAGGAAAAACCTCAACCGCAAATACGCGTGATCTATCTAAAGCGCAACGGACACTTGATGTTTTTCGCCAGCAACATGACCGCGCTGCCCCCGCACATGGCCTACCAGATGTGGCTAATCCCAGCCAACGGCAAACCTCCGATGCCCACTGGAATGTTCAAACCCGACGCGCACGGCATGGCCCAAGTCATGATGCCGCCACTTCCCGAAGCCCCCGACGCCAAGAACTTCGCCGTCACCGTTGAGAACGAGGCCGGCAGCCCCGTCCCCACTAGCCCAGTCATCATGGCCGGACAGTAATACATACGCGAAACTCGAAACTCGAAACTACTTTTCCTTGACTCTCCTCGCCTCACCATCGAAAATCATCTCTCTCATGCGAGTCTATCTCTCCGGCGCAATCGAATACGCACCTGACCACGGACGCGTGTGGCGCTCCACCATCACTCCATTCCTCCACTCCCTCGGACATCAGGTTTACGATCCCGCGCTCGATGAGAAGAAGAACCTCACCGAGAACGAAGTCGCCAACTTCCGCTCGTGGAAATCCGCCGACTTGCCCCGCTTCCAGGAAACCATCCGCAAGATCATCGATTACGACCTCGATTGGATCGAACAGAAGACCGACTACGTCATCTGCCATTGGGACGAGCACGTTCTCAAAGGCGCGGGCACGCAAGCAGAATTGACCTTCGCCTATCGCTTAAATATTCCCGTGTATCTGGTTGCATCCATGCCTGTTTCGAATATCAGCGGATGGATACTCGGCTGTAGCACAAACGTCTTCACCAGCTTCGATGATTTACAATCATTTCTCGCGCAAAGATTCGCCCCAGCCAATTCGGCTTCGGGTCAGACAGCCGGTTAACCCGATCAAAGAGGATTTCAGTAAATGAATTTTGCCAAAGGTGGACTCGGCTGGATTGAAGTCGTTTGCGGCCCCATGTTCAGCGGAAAGAGCGAAGAGCTTATCCGGCGACTTCGCCGCGCGGAGATCGCCCGTCAGCGCGTCCAGATATTCAAGCCCGGACTCGACCAACGCTATTCAGAGGACCACATCGTCTCTCATAGCGATCTCAAGATTCGTTCTGAAGCCGTGAAGAACGCGTCGGAAGTGATGGCCCGCGTTGATCTCCGCACCGAGGTCATCGGAATCGATGAAGCCCAGTTCCTCGGCATGGAGATGGTAGACGTCGCCGTCCGACTTGGCGACATGGGCAAGCGCGTCATCATCGCCGGACTGGACACCGATTACCTCGGCCGCCCGTTTCATCCCATGCCCGAACTGCTCGCCATCGCCGACGAGATCACCAAGGCGCTGGCCATCTGCGTCCAGTGCGGCAATCCCGCAAAACATACGCAACGCCTTGTCGCCAGCGAAGATTTGATTGTGGTGGGTGCCGCAGGAATGTATGAAGCCCGCTGCCGGCGCTGCTTCGAACCCGACCTCGCCAGCGTGAAATCAACCCCGGCAAGCGCGTCCAAACAAACCGCCCAAGCCTAACGATTTGCGCTTGGTTTAGCCGTGGAATTGATTGCACTTGGAGTTCGTCTTGTTTTGAAGGGGCACGGCTTCAGCCGTGCCGAACAGGCATCCACGTAATAACGGCTTTAGCCGCCGAGGTCATCTATTCACAATCAGATCACCTCCCAACCCAAAACGCCTTTCTCGGTGAGTTCCGTATCTATGTGGTGAAAGCTCTCCGCATCTCAATCCGCCTTTATCCTTCTTTAATCCGCGGTTAAGGTTTTGGGTTTGCGAGAAACGAGAAACGAGAAACCGCCTCTAACTGTCGTACGCCATCCGTTTCAGCTGTTTCCTCTGCGCTTCCGTGGCCGCATAAAACTCCAGACCATAACAATCGCCGCCCAAAGACGCACATGGTCTCTGATGTTTGATCACGGCATTCAGCTTGAGAAGCTGATTGGCCAGTGGCACGACAATCTCAATGGATATCGACTGATGTGGCGTCAACGGCGCAGACGTGACCACGCCCATTCCGCCCTCGCATAAATCGGCGGTTCGGGCTTCATGGAAGCTGGTGGTGCCGCGGTGGGTGGAGATCAGCATCACCGGAAAGTCCACAGGAACTCGTTCATACGCCCGGCGACATGCTTCTTCTTGCAACAGAAAGGTGTTTTCGTCCAAGTTACTATTACCTACCATTCCGTGGGAGGGCCAACCGCGGAAGCATACCCTTGAACAGCCCCGAATTGGAAGCAAAATAAGTAAAACCGCTTAATCCCGAGCTTGCAACCCTGCACTTTCCGTGCATATCCGTCAAATCCGTGCAATCCGTGGCAGTCTTTTGCCTTAGATCCTTAACCCACCTTCTCCACTTCATTAAATCTCCCCATATCCACAGTCAGCAACTTCTGTTGCATCCCGCTGAACACGTTCCCGAACTTCGCGTTCCACACCACTTCACTCGCTCTATACGACGACCGGCTATGCACCGTCTGCGAAAAAGTCTCATCGATCCCCTTCAGCAGGATCAGGAACTCCGCATTCGACGCCACTAGCTCCATCTCCGTCATCCCATTCAGCGGACTCGATTCATCGATCGGATGCACCACCGTCCATGTCAGCGGGAAAAAGACTACTTTGCTGCGCTCCAGCCGCAGTGGATAGTAACGACGTATCGGCTTGCCATCCACCATCTCGAATCGCGTCAACAGCACCTCCGCTCCCACTTCGATCAACTGATTGTTGCGGCCATTGGTGATCCTGAATTGAAACGCCGTCTTATCGCGATACGGCGCGATCACCGCTGATTCGCTATAAACGATCTGCGCCGTCGGCCGTGAAAATCGCGCAAAGATCAGCCCGGTTGCCAAGGCAAACCCCAGCAATCCCACCAGCGACTCAATCGTCACCACGATGTTCGCCGCCAGGTTCGTCGGCACAATGTATCCATAACCGATCGTCGCGAACGTATGGACACTGAAGAAATACTCCTCCAGGAACCGTGCGCTCTGGTGCGTGGTCGTGTTCTCCAACGCGCCCTGGCCGCAAAGCATATACGCCACCGCGAACAGCCCATTCACAACGAGGTAAGCGACAGTGATCAGGGAGATGAACTTCGGCCATGACATCGTTAGCAGTGCGTGATAACTGCTGAGTGTGGTCCAGAACCCCAACCCTTCGCGCGCGACATTGAAACTTCCATCGCGGTTCAGCAACCGGATCTCTTGCTGTTGCGAAATAACTGACCCAAATCCTAGGTCGCGTAGTTCTTCTGGCGAATACGCTGGGGACACAGTGCTCATCCTCTAATTCTCCTGTTCCTTCTCTGATCGCTGTTACAAGCGGATTAAGTGTATCCCGCTTAGACGGCATACAACCCCGCGGCGACTCCGATTTCCACAGAAGCAACCCTGTCGCACTTACGAACACCCAACTCCCACGTACGTCTCAGGAATCGGACAATCGTTCCTTTCCTCAGTGGGCCCCGGAATATCGCAACTCATTCAAGAATAAGCAACGCACTCTCGCGAACCCTGGTCAGCATAGTTTGTCCTCGGATTGCATGTTCGTTGCTGAGGATGCCGGTATGCAACTGCCCCCACGTTCTGTCACCACCCTCCTGTTGGTACTGTTCGGATTCACCTTCATTCTCAGCGCTACCCTTCCCACCGTGGAGATCGGCAAGTGGTCGCCGGGTCCGGATCTCGCCCGCCCGTTGACCAATGCGTCTGCCGTCGTGCTTTCTGATGGCAGTCTCTTCATCAGCGGCGGAAATAGCACCAATGGCCCGGTTGCCGCGGCACAGATCTTTTCCGGCGGCGCATTCGGTTCGGCGGGCTCCATGAGTGTGGCCCGCGCCGATCACGCCTCCGTCGTCCTCAATGACGGACGCGTCTTGGTCACAGGCGGCACCACCGCCAGCGGCGCCACGAATCAGGCCGAACTCTTCGATCCTGCGAATGGCTCATGGTCAGCCGCAGGAAATCTACTCGACGCACGCAGCGGACACACCGCATCTCTTTTGCACGATGGCCGCGTACTCATCGCGGGCGGCGCCGGGTCAGGCGGCCCAATTTCAAGTCTGGAACTTTTCGATCCTGACACCAACAACTTCTCGGCCGCCGGCGCTCTCGCCTCCGCACGCTCTGACCATGCCGCGGTTGTTCTTTCCAACGGACACGTTCTCATCATCGGTGGATCAGACGGCTCGCAGGCCCTAGCCTCCACAGAGATCTTCAACCCCGGTGACGGCTCCGTTTCCGCCGGCGCCAATCTTTCCACTCCGCGCGCCAAAGCCAGCGCAACCACATTGCTTGACGGGCGTATCGCCGTCATCGGCGGCAACAACGGTTCCGCAGACCTCAGTTCCGCCGAACTTTACAGCGGTGGCAGTTTCTCTTCCGTATCGGATCATCTAGCGCAAGCGCGCAGCGGACATCTGGCCATCTTGCTTCCCCACAACAATTCCGTTTTGATCGTCGGAGGAAGCGCAGCGGGCAATGATCTCGCCAGCGCCGAACTGTTCGCCCCCTGGTCCGGTTTCAACTCCACTGGCTCGCTCGCATCGCCGCGCAATGGCTCCGTCGGCGCCCCGCTCGATTCCGATGGCCTTCTCATCGTCGCCGGAGGCAGCAATTCTTCAAGCACCGAACTTTACGGCTTTGCCACTTTAAAGACCGACGCCAACGACTATCCCGCCGGAACTCCTGTACACATCACCGGCAAAGGCTGGCAGCCCGGCGAAACCGTTACCTTGTCGTTTCTCGAATCACCAAATCTTGATCAGCATCCTGCGATTCAAACGGTAGCGGACTCCAACGGCAACATCTCTGACAGCAGTTTTGCGCCCGACGACCACGATATCGACGTCCGCTTTTATCTCACAGCCACCGGAAGTGTCTCCACGGCGCAGACAACGTTCACCGATTCCAAACCAAACGGAGTCACTCTGAATCCCACCAGCATCACCGTCTCGCCCGGCGGCACTGCCACCTATACAGTCACCGTCGCATTTAACGGAAACAATACTCCCTGCACTTCACCCCTGAGTGTCACCTCGGGATTGCCAGCGGGTGCGACAGCATCATTTAGTCCCAGCTCGGTTTCGACGCCGGATGGCAGCAGTCAAACCTCGACTCTAACCATAACTACAACAGCTGCGACGCCTAATGGCACCAACACGATCACAGTGCTCGCAGGAAATGGTGGTGGAACTTGTCAGACCGGTACCGCAACAGGAACCGGAACATTGATTGTCGGCGCACGCAAAGTCGCTTCAGTCAGTGTCGGAGCGCAGACCGGAACCCTGATTTTTAATACCGCTGGCAGCGCCACCTACGCAGTCACCGTTACCCGAGGCGCCAGCGGCACATTTTCGGCGAACCTGACTCTAACCACCGCACTGCCAATCGGCGCAACGGCATCATTCAGTCCCAGTTCTGTCTCCTTCGCAGCCAGCGACACTTCAAAAACCTCAACCTTGACTATCAGCACTACCGCGGCTACACCCGCTGGCTCCACAACTTTCACCGCGCAAGCGGCAAATCCAGCGATGCCCGGTGATTCCGCCACCGGCAACGGAACTCTACTTATCGGCAACGCTACCCAGACCATCACCTTCGGCGCGCTCGCCAACAAGACATATGGCGATGCGCCCTTCACTGTCAGCGCAACCGGCGGCGCATCTGGGAATCCCGTCACTTTCAGCAGTACCACCGCACCTGTGTGCACAACATCAGGAACCAACGGTTCGACGGTCACTATTGTTTCTACCGGGACATGCACTATCAAAGCATCGCAAGCGGGCAACAGCAGTTACAACGCGGCGACGGATGTGAATCAATCATTCACCATCGCCAAGGCGACGCTTACTATTACCGCGGACAACAAGTCTCGTAACTATGGCGACGCCAATCCCGCCTTTACCGTCTCCTATGGCGGTTTCGTCAACGGCGAAACATTGGCAACCAGCGGTGTAACCGGCACTCCAACTGCAACCACTACGGCAACACCATCGAGTTCGACTGCTGGCAGTCCCTACGCCATTACAGCGGCTATTGGAACGCTCGCTTCCGGGAATTACGCATTCAGCTTCGTCGCGGGACAATTAACCATCAACAAGGCGGTCCTCACAGTCACTGCAACTGACGCCTCTCGCGGATACGGAGACGCCAATC
The DNA here is from genome assembly GCA_025462835.1 of Candidatus Angelobacter sp. GTDB lineage: Bacteria > Acidobacteriota > Terriglobia > Terriglobales > Acidobacteriaceae > JAICLA01. The sequence goes on from JAOAPH010000222.1 coordinate 26,961, forward strand.
CCGCTTTCACCGCTACCTACACCGGATTCAAGAACGGCGAAACCTTGGCCACCTCCGGAGTCTCAGGAACGCCCAGCACATCGAGTGCTGCTACGCCTGCCAGCTCTGTCGCTGGTAGCCCGTACCCGATCACAATAGCGATCGGCTCTCTTGTCGCGGCAAATTACAGCTTCGTTTTTGTGAATGGAAATTTGACCATCAATAAGGCAGTACTAACAGTCACTGCAGCTGACGGCTCTCGCGGATACGGTGACCCCAATCCCGCTTTCACCGCCACCTATTCCGGCTTTAAAAACGGCGAAACCCTGGCCACCTCCGGCGTCACCGGCACACCCGGCACATCGAGTGCTGCTACACCCGCCAGTTCTGTCGCTGGCAGCCCATACCCGATCACCGTGGCCATTGGAAGCCTCGCGTCCGCAAATTACAGCTTCGTTTTTGCGAATGGAAAGTTGACCATCAATAAAGCGGTACTGACAGTCACTGCGACTGACATCAGTCGCGAATATGGCGACGCCAATCCCGCTAACACCGTAACCTATGCCGGTTTCAAAAATGGCGAGACCCTGGCCACCTCCGGCGTAACCGGAACGCCCAGTACATCCACCACTGCGACCCCGGCTAGTTCCGTTGCCGGCAGCCCATACCCCATCACCGCGGCCATCGGCTCACTTCTCGCCGCAAACTACAGCTTCGTTTTTGTGAACGGAAATCTGACCATCATCAAAGCAGTACTGACGGTCACCGCGCCAGATATCAGTCGCGAATACGGCGATGCCAATCCCACCTTCACCGCCACCTATACCGGTTTCAAGAACGGCGAATCCTTAGGCACCTCCGGCGTGAGCGGAGCACCCAGTACATCCACCACGGCCACCCCGGCTAGTTCCGTTGCCGGTAGCCCATACCCGATCACCGCGGCCATCGGCTCTCTTGTCGCCGCAAATTACAGCTTCGTTTTTGTGAATGGAAGTTTGACGATCAATAAAGCCGTCCTGACGGTCACTGCAACTGACATCAGTCGCGAATACGGCGACGCCAATCCCGCTTTCACCGCCACCTATACCGGGTTTAAGAATGGCGAGACCCTGGCCACCTCCGGCGTCACCGGAACACCCAGTACATCCACCACTGCGACCCCGGCAAGTTTTGTCGCCGGCAGCCCATACGCGATCACCGCAGCCATTGGATCCCTCGCGTCTGCAAACTACAGCTTCGTTTTCGCGAACGGGAAATTAACTATTACAGCTGCTCCGCTCAGCATCACACCCGCGAACGCCAACCGCGAGTACGGCGATCCTAATCCAGCTTTTACAGGCACCATTACTGGCATCAAGAATTCTGACGCCATCACCGCCACATACGTTTCAGCAGCAACAGCGGCAAGTTCTGTTGCCGGCAGTCCCTATGAAATTACTGCAACCGTCAACGACCCTGACCACAAGTTGTCCAACTACAATTTGACCTCGAACGTGGGACACCTGACTATCTCTGCCGCCCCACTCACCGTCACTCCCGCGAATGCCAGCCGTTTGTACGGCGCAGCCAATCCAGCGTTCACCGGCAATATCACCGGGATCAAGAATTCCGACAACATCACCGCCGCCTATGCGTCGACGGCAACATCGGGAAGTTCCGTTGCCGGCAGCCCATATGACATCACCGCTACGCTGGTCGATCTCGATCACAAATTGGCGAACTACCTCGTAACCAGCAATGTCGGCCACCTAACGATCAGCCCAGCTCCCTTGTCAGTCAAAGCCGACGACAAGAACCGGTTCTACGGCGCGGCCAATCCAGCCTTCACCGGCACAGTCACCGGCGTGGTCAACGGTGACGACATCACAGCCACCTTCACCACCATTGCAGTCGCCAGCAGCAATATTGGAACTTATCCCATCACGCCAGCACTCGCCGATCCCAGCCACCGTCTCGGCAACTACGACATCACCAGCACTGACGGAACTCTTGTGATCACCAAGGCTCCGCTTTCTGTGACCATCAATGACAAGACCCGCTTCTACGGCGCAGCCAATCCGCCATTCACTGGCACTGTCATTGGCATCGTCAATGGCGACAACATTACAGCCAGTTACTCCACGACCGCAGTGGCAAGCAGCAACATTGGAACCTATCCCATCACGTCCACGCTCGCCGACCCAGATAATCGTTTAGGAAACTACGATGTCACCAGCACAAACGGTGTGCTGACCGTGAATAAAGCATCACTCTCGGTCAAAGCCGACGACAAGAACCGCTTCTACGGCGCGGCTAACCCAGCCTTCACCGGCACAGTCACCGGCGTGGTCAACGGTGACGACATCACTGCCACCTACTCCACACTTGCGGTGATCGGGAGCAACATTGGAACGTATCCCATCACCCCGGCACTTGCCGATCCCGACCACCGCCTCGGCAATTACGACATCGTCAGCACCGACGGCACGCTAGCCATCATCAAAGCCGCACTCACTGTTTCTGCCGACGACAAATCCCGAACCTATGGCGCAGTCAATCCTGCATTCACGGGCACACTTGCCGGCGTCGTCAACGGCGACAACATCACCGCCAGCTACTCGACTGCTGCCGTCACCGGAAGCAACATTGGCACGTATGCCATCACGCCAGCGCTCGCCGATCCCGACCACCGTCTCGGCAACTACGACCTCACCAGCACAAACGGTACGCTCACAATCGGAAAGGCTTCCCTCTCCGTCACTGCGGACAGCAAGTCGCGCGTCTACGGCTCTGCGAATCCGGCCCTCACTGGCACAATCACCGGCGTCGTGAATGGCGACAACATCACCGCCACTTACTCGACGACTGCGCTAGTCGGCAGCAACATTGGAACGTATCCGATCACGCCCACGCTCGCCGATCCCAATAACCGCCTCGGCAATTACGACCTCACCGTCACCGACGCCACTCTCATCATCACCAAGGCCTCGCTCTCCGTCCTGGCGGATTCCAAGTCCCGCAGCTACGGTGCCCTGAATCCAACCTTCACCGGTACACTCACCGGCGTCGTCAACAGTGACAACATCACTGCCGCGTACAACAGCGCGGCCACACAGGCCAGCAATGTCGGCAGCTATCCCATCACTCCCACGTTGCTCGACCCCAACTCTCGACTCGGCAACTATGCCGTAACCATCACCAATGGCAGTCTCACCATCAACCCGGCGTTGCTTTCAATCACCGCCGACAACAAATCGAAGATCTTCAACGGTGCGAATCCGACTCTGACCGCAACCTATTCCGGATTCGTCCTCTCCCAGTCTTCTGCAGATCTCGCCGGAACGCTCTCCTGCGGCACGACTGCTCTCCTGAACAGCCTGGTCGGAGGCTATCCCATCTCTTGCTCCGGCCAGACCTCCACCAACTACGCCATCAGTTATGTTGCGGGCACCTTGCGGATCTTGTACTCCACACTCGCCTGCGGCGGATCCGCCGGACACACCATCCTTCAGCCCATCAATCCCGATGGCACCAGCGTCTTCAAGCAAGGCAGCACCACTCCCGCGAAATTCCGCGTCTGCGATGCGAACGGCGTCTCCATCGGATCAGCCGGCGTGGTCTCCACCTTCAAGATCGTGAACATCCAATCGGGGACAGTCAGCCAAATCGTCAACGAAGATCCGCTCTCCACCACTCCGGACACCACCTTCCGTTGGGACCCGACCGCGCAGCAATGGATTTACAACGTAAGCAGCAAGAGCCTGAATCCAAATTCCACCTATACCTTCGCCATCACGCTGAACGATGGCTCAACGATCCCGTTCATGTACGGACTGAAGTAGCCCCCGCAACTTCAGTTCAACAAAAATGCCCCGGCGCTTAAGCCGGGGCATTTTGCTTTTGACGACTGGCTACTAGCTACTGACTACCGCCTTACGGATTCTTCGGTTTCGGACGCGTGTAATTGTCCATCTCCGCCGTCCATTGCATAAACCGCGCCAACTCGAACCGTTCGCGCCACAGGAATCCCCAAAACGCGGTGAACCCGATCTTGTCCATCTTGAGCCCGGTGTAGGTCTCGATCCGCCAACGCAGATACGGACTCCGCCACGGAGCCAGCCGATGTCCCCGCGTCGCATTCCACGCAAATCGAATGATGTTCCACATGTGTCACTTCGAGTATATCGCCCTGCATTTGTAATTGGTGATTTGCAATTTCAAGTTTCAAAGCGCTTCTGCATTTAGAATGAATCAGCCTGCCGCTCTGATCCGCGTTCATCCGCGGAAATCCGCTGCCAGCTTTTGCCCTCAATGCCTGACCGCGCCCAAGCCGAGCACCACTACTACGCCGCGCTCGACCTCTTCGCTGACGGACACCATTCCGAAGCCATCGCCGAGTACCAGCGCGCTATCGATCTCGACCCCACATTCACTGACGCGATGCACGGACTCTGCCGCGCCCACCAGGATCTCGACCAACTCGACCAGGCCATCACCGTCGCCAACCGCATCGCCGAACTCGACGCCAATGACATCCTCGCCCACACCAGCCTGTCTATCCTCTACCAGAAAAAAGGCATGGTCCCCGAAGCCGAATCCGAAGCGAATAAGGCGCGAATCCTCGGATGGAAAGAGCAATTGAAGAAGGGCAGCTCTTAGCTCTTAGCTCTTAGCTCTTAGCTCTTAGCTCTTAGCCATCAGCTTTCAGACCCGCCCTCCCTTCGCGAACCTCCGCGTCCTTTGCGGTTAAAGCTTTTGTTCTATCCGCGAAATCCGCGCTAATCCGCGGTTAAGGCCTTTGCCTTTGCTCTTGCTTTTGCCTTCCCTGACTACTGCCTACTTGCTACTGACTACTGCTTCTCTTCCCCAGCCGAAAATCCCGCTCCACCTCGCGCACCTCTTCCTCATACGCCCGCACGTTGTTCTGCATCATCTTGCACAATTCCACCACTGACCGTGCCGACTTATACCCCACTCTTCCCGACACCACCATTCCCAACACCGCTCCCAGCATCCGATGCAAACTGATCGCATCCTCCGGAAATTGCAGTCCCATCGCCGCCGCGTGGGAATTGAACCACTCATGATGGATCGCGCACCGCTCTGACCTCTCTATCCGCGCACTTTCACACCGCGCCCCACCGCTGCGGACATGAATGCAACGCTCCTCATCCGCCACCACCGCCATCCTCATCGGGACATCCACAATCAACGCACTCACACCGCACCTCTCTTGTTGTCATCCTGAGCGTAGCGAAGGACCCCTATCACTCTGAAAAATGCCGGCATTAACTGACTACCCCTCTATCCATTGTCCTCTTTCCACACTACTGAAAGAGACAATCCACCCGACACTCAATCTCCCCACCGTTCAACCACTTACGCCGATTTCCACGATTCCCCTCTCTTGACAAAAAAAGCCCCGCACTCTGCGGGGCTTCTCCGTGACACTATGTTTTAACTTACTTCGGAGTCGCTAAGCGCTGCCTGCTCTTCGCCGCGCCGCCGTCCGCAGCTGGCGTGGAGTCGGAAGCCGCCGGACTCTGCGCCATGGCAGACAAATCAGCCCGCCGATATTTTGGCGCACTCACATATCCGTGAATGTGGTTCTTGCTGATGCTGTTGATCACGATCTGAATCGGCTGTTCGCTGTCCGCGGCGTAAAACATCGCCGGCTCGTATAGATTCACGTGCTTCTTTGTGAGCGACACGTCATCCACCAACAACTCCAAATCCGCGTACTGGTGCTTCACATTCGACTTCCGCAGTCGGACACCAATCGGGCCCGTGGTACGGAACTGACCTGCCTTGTCCAAGTCGAACTCGAAGTAGTTGTGCTCTCCCTTGCGCTGTAGCACCACCAACTCACCATGCGTTCGCGCGATTGAACCCTGCAATTCGGTCTTGGTACTGCTCAGGTCCTGCTGCGTGGATGCAATAGCGTTTCCCTGTTCATCCAGTTGCGATTGCATCTTCTTCAGTCGCGCTTCCTCCGCAGCGCGGGCCCGGGCCCCCGCCCGAGTTGACGCCCGATTCGCCGCCCGAGTTGACGCCCGATGCGTCTGACCATGTGATCGAACCTGCGTCGGCGTTGGCTGCGATCCGACCGCTTGTTCTGGAGCGACAGCTTTCGCGGCCGCCAATTCATTCAGCTTCGCCGATAGCTGTTCGATTTGCAGGTTTGTGCCCTTCAGCGACTCCTGCGCCTGAGCATTCTGCTCGGCGATCGCCCTGAGGTTGTAGCTCTCGTGCGCTGCATATCCCACCGCCGCAAACAAGGCGATAGCTAACGTCGTGATCACCGCGCGCGAGCTTCCCAGCCCCGAGCCTCGCATGAAAGTCGATTGCCATTGCGTGCCCTCCGGAGTTGCATGATTTCCCTCCGGAGTTGCATCATTCACTCTCTGTTGAGTTGTGTCCGTTGTGTGCTGTGTTCCGTCCTGGGGTTCGTACATTGCTGCCTCCGCGTAATCTTCCGAGGGGTAGCTGTGCAAAGCGGCTTCCATTCAGGACTGTGGAGTTAAGTTCCAGAGTTGCAGCATCTTGCGGATAGCCGTCCGATTCCCTCTTTGCAGCAAGCAGTAAATCGTTCATAGCATCTTGCAAAACTTGCATTGCAGGCAAGAGCCTTTAGCCGCGGATGAACGCGGATTGCGCGGATGAAACCTGAGGTTACTATTCTGACCGAAGCGTGGGCGTTTCGGTGGAAGAGCGTGAGGCGAGGAATCTGCACTTGCCTTTGGAGTCCGCAGGACGGAATTATTTAGCCAGGACAATGGAACAGATGTGATTTTCCGCCTTGCTAGTCCGCAGGACGCCACTTCTTTAGCCCAGGACGATGGAACAGATGTGATTTTTCGCTTTGCTAGTCCGCGGGACGCCACTTCTTTAGCCCAGGACGATGAACAGATGTGATTTTCCGCCTTGCTAGTCCGCGGGACGCCACTTCTTTAGCCCAGGACGATGGAACAGGTGTGATTTTCGCTTTGCTAGTCCGCAGGACGCCACTTCTTTAGCCCAGGACATGAGGGAAAGCTTCAAGATAGAATCCGAGTCCCGTAGGGACGTCACTAACTCAAGCCGTGTTTCTTGAGGATGTGGGCATATTCGTCCACGAATGAGACCTTCTTGTGATGCTCGCGTTGTGTCTGGATATATCGCACGAGCGCTGCCGTGTGCGAGACGCTGATGCTGAACGCGCCGAAGCCTTCCTGCCATTGAAATCCCTTGATGTGATCGGCGTTCAACCATCGCGAGGAATTGGCTTTTATCTTTTGAACTATCACAGAAACATCTGTGTTTTTTGGCTGAAGGATCAGGCCAAGATGCGCATGGTCGTCAAAGCCTCCGATGGCGAGAACGCCGACGTCGAGGCGTTTCGCGATAGCGTCCATGTATGCCCAGAGGCGCGGTTGCAGGTCGACAGGAATGATTGGGACGCGTTCTTTCGTTGCGAAAATGACGTGAACGTGGATGCTTGAATAGGTGTGTGGCATGCGGGGTGTGCCGTCCCTGAAGGGACTCGGTAATTTAACACATCGCTTCCCAGGACTAACGTCCTGGGCTAAATAAGTGGCGTCCTGACGGACTGGCAACAAGGGGAATCACATATGTTTCGACGCTCTGGGCTAAAGCTAAAGAGGTGGCGTCCTTCGGACTTCGAACCAGTCGCCGCAGGCGACGACACCTCTTTAGCCCAGCAGCCGGGGTCCCCAACGCGCGCAGCGTGTTGGGGTGGAGGTGGGTGAACGTGGCAAATCGAATCGAGTCCCGTCAGGGACGGCACGAACACAGTAGCCCAAAAAGTTTTCGCAAATCACCTCAGACACATTCGCCACGTCAGAATGCAACTTCCTCGAACCAGTCGCCGCAGGCGACGACACCTCTTTAGCCCAGCAGCCGGGGGTCCCCAACGCGCGCAGCGTGTTGGGGTGGAGGACGTGAGTGCTGGGTGAACGTGGCAAATCGAATCGAGTCCCGTCAGGGACGGCACGCCTTATTGATATTCTCAATCCGCCGCAGACAAGGATTACACATCACGTTGTCACACCGTTCAGCGCAGGTCTTTTCACGTCTAACATCCTCACAATATTCGCCTTCGTTGTAGAGCTCGACTTTCTCTGACTTCTTCCGAGTCGCCATGCCCGCATCATCTCGATCCCGGCGGGAGATCGTCAACGACCTTGATCTACTTTGCGTCGGCACGCTTGAGTCCGAAGGACGACACCTCTTTAGCCCAGCACGTGAGTGCTGGGTCCACGTGGCAAATCGAATCGAGTCCCGTCAGGGACGGCACTCCTCATTAATATTCTCAATCCGCCGCAGACAAGGATTGCACATCACGTTGTCACACCGGTCGGCGCAGGTCTTTCCACGCCTAACATCCTCACAATATTCGCCTTCTTTGTAGAGTTCGATTTTCTCGGATTTGTTTCGAGATTGCATGCCCGCATCATCTCGATCCGTGCGGGAGATCGTCAATAGCCTTGATTCGAGCTTCGCAATTTGATATGGATCGTTGTTATGTCCGACCAAACAAAGACGCTCGTGTCATCCTCTGCCCTGAAGACCCTCCTTGAATCGTGTGAAGACGCAATCGATTTCAACGACGAATCCGACGAACTCGCCGCCGCCGCATTCAACAGGCTGACAGAAGCTACAAGTTACCTTGGCAAATCAGAGTAGGCGCACACACTAGTTACCTGCTGCTTTGGCCATTGCCTTAGGTGTCGCTGAACTCCCTATTTTCAGCATTGCACAGATGTCCCTCGCACATTCGGTACGACCCACCTCGCTACTCGATGCCTTGCGGAGTTTCTTGTGACTGCGTTTTTCGATGTATTCGCCCACAGTGCCTGACAACACTCGACGAAACGCGGCGGCGGAAGGTTTGTCTTTCATCGCAGCCAGGTATTTGAGGACCTCAGCGTACACCCTCAACGCTACATTTATCCCGTTATTAGTAAGAAGAAAGCCATCACGTTGGCGGCGCCAATCTGTGGGGGCGGACTGGTGGAGAGCATCGAAGAACGCGTTGAACGAAGATATAACTTTGGCCGACGGCTGCTTCGGATATTCCGCGGCTGCTCGGTCGTCGTCAAACACATTCCATAAGCAACGGTCTGATGGGGTATTCTTTGCAATTAGGTTGCGGTCTTTGATGCCCTTGCCCATGTTTGCAATGTTGATGGCGCGGCCCACGCCTTTATTAACGTCTGGAATGTGAATTCTTCCTTTTAGGGGCCCCTCATGATTCAGGCTCTTGATTAGGTTAGCGATGTAACCGACCTGAGAAGTGGGCTTCACTCTACCCATCAAAGCCCAAATATCTCGAACAGGTACGCGGGTTTGATTTGTATTGATGTCCACAAAAAGCAAAGAACGTTCATTTTCACCAGGGTCTTCTACAGCCACAACACTTAGTGAATCGTTTTCACGGCGACTCTTGAGTTTTTCTGCCATCTCCGGATTGCCACTAAAATCGAGATAGCCATAAAGTCGATGCTGCCCGTCTATCAACTCTCCGCAACAATATCTTCTGGGAACGCGTACATAACCAAACGTTCCTGCTTTTGGTGAAGTAATGATCTTGGACTTGCTATCAATGAATTTGAGCTGATGCGGCGTATCAAAACACATTACTAAGTTGTTGGCGTAGTAGCCGTCTTCACACAGAAAACTGTTCAAATTCTTTAACTTGGATTGTTTCAATTCCCGTTGATAGCTTTCCTCATCAAGGCGATCTACCCGGCGTACATATGCCACCTTAACTAAATCGGCAGGCGTAGCACAGAAATTGTAGAGTGTCCGCGTGCCGCTTTTCATGACTAAAGCGGGAAATTCAAAAAACTCCCTGCCGTCCGAGGCCGGAATCTGCTGGACGCCCAGCCTCCGAAGGATTTGATAGCGAAGCGAGTCTCCGAGCTTGTCCGCCTCTTTCGCGCAGTTCTCAAAAAACTCATCTTGAATGATTGTTATTCCAAGTTCCTCTGCTTCTGCGCGGTCAGGTCGAGACACAGCCTCTTCCCCGATGCAGATTGCCTGGACGACCTCGTCATACCTAAGGCCTTTGGCTTTTAGCGCTTTGAGAACTCTCGCCCGCTTTGCAAAATTCTCTTGGAGCTTCTTCTTGAGGTTAACTTTTTCTTTATCAGACTGAGTGCAGTCAATCATTATGAAGAACTTATCGACACCGCCACAAACATCAATCTGAGGTCCGAAGTCCTCAAAGAAGAAGTTTTCTTCATCTGAAATGACATTTTCAAAGCCGATGGCTTTGAACAAAAGGCGCATTTTGATTTCAAACTGCTCCCATGCTGTGTAGCTTTTTGCGACACGCGATGCTGAGGACGAGATTTCCTTATCGAACTGCCACCCATTTTTCTCGTATTTATCCAGTTCCTTGTTCGAAATGTTTTTGTAGCCGAATTTCGGCACCGCGATCTTCATGTGAGCCTCTTTGGAAAGATCCGCAGAGTGTAAATTGTTTTACTGCCTAGATCACTATGTATTTTTGACTATATCTCTGTGATTTGAGGCCCCCAATAAAAAGCCCCGCATCTCTGCGGGGCTTCCTTATTGCTTTTGCTTATAGCTGAGAGCTGACGGCCGATAGCTGATAGCCGCGCGCTAGTACATTCCGCCCATGCCGCCGCCGCCGTGTCCGCCTGGCATTGGAGCTTCCGAATTCTTCTCTGGTATATCGCATACCAAAGCTTCAGTCGTCAGCATCAATGCAGCGATGGATCCAGCGTTCTGAAGCGCGGTGCGTGTGACCTTGGTCGGGTCGATGACGCCGGCTTTCACCAGGTCTTCGAACTCGCCCGTCTGCGCGTTGTATCCGAACGCCATGTCCTTCGACTCGCGGATACGACCCACTACAATCGCGCCTTCTTCGCCAGCGTTGTTCACGATCTGACGTAGCGGCTCTTCGCACGCGCGACGCACGATCTGCGCCCCGACTTGTTCATCGTCCTGCACTTTCAGCTTTTCGATCGCCGCGATGCAACGCAGCAATGCCACGCCGCCGCCGGGGACGATTCCCTCTTCCACGGCCGCACGCGTTGCATGCATCGCATCTTCCACGCGGGCTTTCTTTTCCTTCATCTCGGTCTCAGTCGCGGCGCCAACCTTGATCACCGCAACGCCGCCGACCAGCTTGGCCAACCGCTCTTGCAGCTTCTCACGATCGTAGTCGCTGGTGGTCTTATCGATCTGGGCGCGAATCTCTTTCACGCGCGCTTCGATGTCAGAAGCCTTGCCCCGGCCTTCGATGATGGTGGTGTTGTCTTTGTCGATGGTCACGCGCTTGGCGCGGCCCAGGTCAGAGATCTGAACGGTTTCCAGTTTGATGCCCAGGTCTTCCGTGATCGCCTGTCCGCCGGTCAGCTTGGCGATATCTTCCAGCATCGCCTTGCGACGATCGCCGAAGCCAGGTGCCTTCACCGCAGCCACGTGCAACGTGCCACGCAGCTTGTTCACGACCAGAGTCGCGAGCGCTTCGCCTTCCACGTCTTCCGCCACGATCAACAGCGGAGCGTTCGACTTCGCAATCTGCTCCAGCAACGGCAGCAGGTCCTTCATCGAAGAGATCTTCTTCTCGTGGATCAGGATGTAGGGGTTTTCCAGGATCGCTTCCATGCGCTCCGGATCGGTGACGAAATACGGGGAGAGGTATCCGCGGTCAAACTGCATGCCTTCGACCACTTCCAACTGCGTCTCCATCGTCTTCGACTCTTCCACGGTGATCACGCCATCTTTGCCGACTTTCTTCATGGCTTCAGCGATGATCTTGCCGATGGTCTCGTCGTTGTTCGCGGAGATGGTTCCCACCTGGGCGATCATGTCGCCGGTTACCGGCTTCGACAAGCTGTCGAGGAATCCGGGGACGCGGTCGCCATTCTTGTCCAGCTTGCCGCAGATGGCGGTGACGGCCTTTTCGATGCCGCGCTTGAGCGCCATCGGGTTCGCGCCGGCTGCGACTGTCTTCACGCCTTCGCGGAAGATGGCCTGGGCCAGAACGGTGGCGGTGGTGGTGCCGTCGCCGGCGACGTCGGAAGTCTTCGAAGCGACTTCACGCACCATCTGTGCGCCCATGTTCTCCATCGAATCTTTCAATTCGATTTCCTTGGCTACGGTCACGCCGTCTTTGGTGATGGTGGGCGAACCGAACTTCTTCTCGATGACCACGTTGCGGCCCTTGGGACCGAGCGTGACCTTCACTGCGTCGGCGAGAATGTTCACGCCGCGGAGGATCGCCTGTCGCGATTCCTCTCCATGAATGATTTGCTTTGCCATATTTTCAATCTCCTAAATTTTCGTAGCGCCGGCATCCTGCCGGCAAAAACTTGTTCTCAATTCAAAAATGCTTTTACCTTGCTGCCGCAGTCTCGGTTTTTTCCTTGCTGCCGCAGGCCGGTTCTAAAACGTTTGCCTTTGACTTTTTCCTTGCTGCCGCAGGCCGCCTCTGCTTTAGGCTGATGGCTAAGAGCTAAAAGCTGATAGCTGACAGCCGACAGCTATTTGCGCGAACCGGTCTTTTCCGCAGCCTTGGCTGCGCCGGTCAGGACGCCGAGAACTTCCTCTTCACGCATGATGATAAGGAGCTCGTCGTTGAAAGTGATCTCGGTGCCGGCATATTTGCCGAACAGGACGCGATCGCCATCTTTCACTGCCAGGGGGAAGGTCTCTCCCTTGTCATTGCTTTTGCCTTTGCCGACGGCAAGCACCACGCCTTCTTGCGGCTTTTCTTTCGCCGTGTCCGGGATGATGATGCCACCACGTGCCGTCTCCGCCTCTTCGACGCGACGAACCAGTATCCGATCATGCAACGGTGTGAATTTTGTAGACATTCAGTATCTCCTTAATTTGTTCTTCCTAATGCAGTTGTTGATTATCAGAACGAGGGATGAATCAGAAATTAGCAATCTGAGTCATCGAGTGCTAATTCTACTGAGGTACTTGCCTGATGTCAACTTGGGTGCGGGAAATGTGAGTGTAAGGGACTAAGGTCTTGCGAGTGGGGACGGAAATGGTGGGGCAACACTACATAAAGGATTTGATTTCTAAGCAGATGCGGGGTTGTTAGACGGCGCTTTTCAGGTTGTTCGAGGTGGGTCCTGTGCGGTGGGTCTGGCTTTACGGTTTCTCTCCTTCTCCATATAAAGATACAAATCTCCTCTCTTCCCTATTCAAAAACACCGATTTCTCTCCCAAGTTTTGCAAACAAACAAGGTTTCCAGCGTTAATCGAGCAGACAAAATGGGCGATAGCGCTGGGGGTTTTGAGTGCGCTGGGTTGGGGACAAGGCGGCGTTGCAGTCGCACCGGTTGAGGCGCCGATACCTGTGCGGGAATATCTGCCGGTGCTGTCGGCGGGGATCATGCGGGTGTTCAATCCGGAGATTCGAATCGCGCAGCCTAATGAGGTGCGTCCGCGGTTTCAGGCGAATGAGATCTCACGGGCGGCGAATGCAAAACCCGAGAACGAACACGTGATTGACGGCGGGAGTTTGAGCAAAAACATCGACGGCCGTTCGCAGGCGGTGGCCGATGTCAGTGCGCAGGTGGCGGTCGGTGGAAATGCGAATGCAACCGTCAGTCGCAACGGGATGACGAGTATTGCGACGGATGCGGCGGGGCATCCGATCTTCATCAAGAAAAAATATGATGTCGGCAAGATCGGGGACCGCGGCATTGGTGGCGGAGTGAACTTCTACTCGCTAGACAAAGAGGTGCTGCTGGGCAAGGAATTGGCGGCAGAAGTAGAACAATCGTCGAAGATGCTGACGGATCCTGTGGTGAGCGAATACATCAATCGCATCGGTCAGAACCTGGTCCGGAATTCAGATGCGCAGGTGCCGTTCACCATCAAGATCATCGACAGCGACGAAGTGAATGCGTTTGCGCTGCCCGGTGGGTTCTTCTACGTGAACACGGGCCTGATCCTGGCAGCGGAAAACGAAGCGGAGCTTGCGGGAGTGATGGCGCATGAGATCGCCCATGTGGCGGCGCGGCACGCGACCAAGAACCAGACGAAGCGCGACATCTGGAATATCGCGTCGATACCACTGATCTTTGTGGGCGGGCCGGCGGCGATGGCGGTGAGGAATATTGCGAGCCTGGCGGTGCCGATGTCGTTCATGAAGTTCAGTCGCGATGCGGAGCGCGAGGCGGACCTGCTGGGGATCGAGTACGAGTATGCGACGGGATACGATCCTTCGGCGATGGTCAACTTCTTTGAGCGGCTGAGTTCGAATGAGAAGCATCGGAAGAACTTCATTGCGCGGGCGTTCGCGACACATCCGATGAATGAAGACCGCGTGCGGCGTGCACAAAAAGAGATGGACACGATGCTGCCGCCGAATGAAGAGTATCTGCTGACGACCAGCGAGTTCGATGAGGTCAAGGCGCGACTGGTGAAATTGACGTCGTATAAGAAGATCGGGGACTTTGATCCAAAGCATCCGACGCTGCGGAAGAGCACGAGCAGTGACTCGGATAAGGATAAAGACAAGTCAGACAAGGATGAGGATCGGCCGACGTTGAAGAAGCAGTGAGTCCGTTTCGCGTTTCGAGTTTCAAAGTCAAAAGCAAGAGCTTGAACCACAGAGCACGGAGATTAATTTGGAAAGTCCGTGGCTCAGTGCTTCCAGTTTCGCGAGGACGACGCTCGCCCACCCTTGCTGCGCAAGGATGGGGCACCCCGCGACAGCGTTCTTGATTCATTCAACTAGCCTGCTCCGCGATTGAAAGGGTGGGCCACCCGCCAACCCGGTTTGGTCAGGAACATTCTTGCCCTTTGGCCAGGAATGGAACCCACAGATCACCCAGAACCATTATAAATTCACGGGAGATGAGCACGATTCGGAAAGCAACCTGCAACATACAGAATTCCGTCAACTTTCCAGCACGCAAGGCCGCTGGACCTCGCCCGACCCGCTGGCCGGCGACATCGGCGATCCCCAGTCGCTCAATCGCTATGCGTATGTGGGAAACAACCCGATGAATGCAACTGACCCGCTGGGATTGCTCTGCAACCCGCTGAATCCTTTCAGCGGGTGCGCCGGCCTCCCTGGATTCTTCTACGGAAGCGTGCAAGGGTTGGTTTGTTTCTTTTCGAACTGCGGCGACTCAGGGACTCCACGCGACAATATCAGCAAGGGCGGAGGGAAGGGCGCACCGAAACCGAAGCCAGCAACCCCGGCACCCGCAAACAACGCTACTCAATCCCAAATTCAGAAAGAATGTATAGATCAGTTCAACGATTCCAGCGGGGGGAAGGTCGTCAATTTCATGAGTATGGCATCTCCGGTTATTGGTCCTGATCGACTAGGTAGCACAATTGAGGACGTTGGTGGCACGACATTAAAGTTCGGTGTTTACACATTTTTTAACACGATAAGCAAGACATGGGCTCCCACACCGTTCGGATCATTGAGTGGTGTTGTAGCTGGCACTATAGAGACGGTAGCAAAAGACGTTGTATTACCGGTATCAGTGGGTTCCACTGGCCTCCAGATCATTGCACACGCGGGCTGTGATACTGTGTGGCACGTCAGGCGACTGGGCAGATGAATCCGCTGCCTCCTGGAATTCATTATTGATTAGGGGCAATTGGAGTTCGATGATCGATTCCCGGCAGCCAGTTCTTCAGAGAATTATCCGAGGATGCTCTCGCCTACTGCTGTTGGTGGGAGCGGTGGTCTTTTTCCTCGGGACAAGTTCCTCTATGAGATCAAGCATGTGAACTTCTTAGTTTCCGTAACGGTAGGCATTTTCGGAGGAGTGTTACTAATGCTGTTGGGTGCTGGAATCGCGATCAAGAACAAGCCTTCAAGGCTGGAGTAGAAACGTGATCGTCCCCTATTCAGAATGGCCGACATGGTTGCAGGTCTTAATCTTGACTCCGAATGCTTTGCTGGCGGGATTCGCATGTTGGGCATGGTGGCCAAAATCTAGTCGTGAATGGCGCAGATTCGGTTTGGTGTGGGCATATTTGGTTGTCTTCTTTTTAGTGATGGTTTTTGTCTTCCACTACCTGATGATTCCTCGATAAGAGCGAAGGCATTGTCAAGGCGTAGTTATCCTGTGCGGTGCGCGAGCACCGCGTTTTCCGTCAGAGTTAGTTTGAGGACCAAGGCTCTGAGAGATCACGCTACTAATCAGTTCCCGGCGGACGAACATCGTTCCACCAACCATCGATTCGGCCACGGCCTGCGGCCATGATTCTTCTATGCGAACATCCTGCCCATGTTCTCTCGAACAACGCGGGATGCGAGAGCGCCCAATCAATACATCGGTCTAGCTTGCGCCGACCAGGGGCACCCGCGGGCTGCTCTCGATGCGAACAACTTCCGGATACGGCGTGTTGGTGCGCAACATCCAGTAGAGCCG
>JAOAPH010000066.1 GCA_025462835.1 Candidatus Angelobacter sp.
CATAGATAAGGCATTGAGGCCTTTGGACCCACCGAGACCAAGTCAGTTACTTTCTGCACACAGCGGGTTAAATGACCATATCCGGTTCTGCAGCTAGTGAGGAAGCTTAGATGGCGTTCTGTGCGCTATGAGGTTTCATGATTTGTCCTCCTAGTTACTTGCCTCTCTTGTAGCCAGTCTGGCTTCTTCGCGACTATCTCCCTTTTCCCTAAGTTGTTGATTGTTCGTACTTGCGCTTTCTTTTCAATCACATCTGGCCAATCATGCATGGGTATAGGGCAAGAATGCACGACAACAAGACAACGCCCGCAAGTTGTTGATTCTTAGTACTTGCCCTTTCTCTTCAATCACATCTGGCCAAAGCTACATACATGAAGGGGAATTTCTCGACAGGTTAAATGCGGGTCTTGGCTCACCTTCTTTGAAAGAGGATCAACAAAACATGCGAAGTAACACAACCCTTGTAATTGCCAGAAACCTAATTGGCAGAGACGTACGGAACGAACTGCGCTGTCCCACCCCTGATTGCAACCTTCCGGAATTGACACACGTGGTCGCTGTACGTTGGGAGCGAGACCCCGTAGAGGGTGACCGAAAGCGCTTATGGATGGAAGTCAGGTGCGAGGCCGGGCACGGTTTTATCTTACTCATCCGAAACCACGCCGGTTGTTCTTTCCTTGAATGGGGCGCCTTGCCCGACATGCGGTCTCCATTCGAGGTGAACTTCTAATGAGTCTTGTTGACGTGGCATTTTCATGCATTCGGCGCGGCTGGTACGTCTTCCCGTGCGTTCCCGGCGACAAAATGCCCATCAAGGGCTGCTCGGGCTACCTCGACGCGGCCAATGAAGAGGGGCAAGCCCGCCAATGGTGGGAGCGCGTGCCTAATGCCAATGTGGGCATAGCGCCTGGACGGAGCGGTCTCACCGTATTGGACATTGATCACGGCATCCGTGATGAAGCGCACCTCCGGCAATTTCTCGCGGCCCATGACATCCCGGAAACTTTCGCGGTACGCACGGGACGCCGCCCGGAGTTTGCTGTCCAGCTCTATTACTCGGATCCAATCCCGTCTGTTGGCGGATGGGAGCTAGCCGAGTGTAAAGGTGACGTGCGCGGAATCAAGGGTCACGTCATGGGAGCGGGCAGCATTCACCCTGACAGCGGCGAGCAGTACGCGGTGTTGTGGGACTTGCCAATTGCGCCGGTCCCTAATCGCGTGCGGGCATTACGCGCCAAAGCAAGTGAACGCGGGATAGATCCAACCGCGCCAATTGTCGAATGGCGCAATGACACACTCTACCGCGTCTTGTGCAAGCACCGGGCGAATGGCGCGGATGAAGAAATGGTCCGGGACTTTGCTTTCCGCGCCGTCGCAAGAATGCCGAATCCACTTGATGAGGAAGAGGTAGAGAGGATCATCCAGAACGCTTGCAAGCAACCGGTAGGGCAGCCGGAGCCAATCGCGGTCATTGGTACTTCCAAACCTGAAAAGAAAACAGTGACGGATTGGCGCGAGCTGTACCACACGTTTGATGAGCTGGAGAACGCTCCGCCTGTCACGTTTCTGATTGAAGGCTTCTTGACCGAAGATGCAATCACGGCTATTGCCGCTCCAGTTGCTCAACGAAAATCTCTAATAGCTTTGAACGTCGTTCACGCTCTACTGACCGGAGAAAAACTGTTTGACCAATTCTCGGTTACGAAGAAGCCAGCACGCGTGCTCTATCTCTGTCCTGAAATGGGCATTCAATCATTCTCGGAGCGGCTCAAGCGGATCGGGTTAATGCGCTACGTGGGAAAGACGCTGTTTTGTCGCACGATGAGCAGCGGCACGCTTGAGCTGGACGAATTGACGCCCGAGCAGCTAGACGGCGCAGTTGTGATTCTCGACACTGCTATCCGCTTCCTGAAAGGGGATGAGAACAGCTCGCAGGATATGCGGCTATTTGCTGAAAGCATTTTCCGAATTATGAAGGACGGCGCGGCATCCGTTGTTTTGCTCCATCATAGTGTCAAGGGCACTAAGGATTCAGGCACACTGAGTTTGGATAACGCAATGCGCGGTTCTGGCGAGTTGGGTGCATTTGTGGCTTCGTGTTGGGCAACGCGGTTGCAAGATCCCACAGAGCCGTATAAGTCCGCGTCATACCTAGTGAACGTCAAGCAACGCGACTTTAAGTCAGACCCGTTTGAGATCACGAGCGGGCCGGATTGCCGGTTGCATATTCTGAGCGCACCTGGAGATGCTGTCCTGAAAAGCAAGATGACAGGCAACCGAGACGGCAAGGAAGATCAAGCAATTGAATTCATCCGCGACAACCCGGATATGAGCGTCCGCGATATCGAAGCGGCTCTTAGAGAAAAAGGCATCAAGCGTGGCCGGAACTGGATTAGCCAGAAACGTGCGCTTTTGTCCGATACGGGCGTCACACTGACCCAATGAGCTTGTCCGTCCGCTCTATAGGAAAACGGACGGACGGACACCCATCCCACTACGAGCTACGCTCTCGTGGTGATGGGATTGGGCAGCGGACAAGAACAAAACGGACAGCGGACAGGCGGGGGGGCAAATGTTGAAGATGGATCGCAAATAGCCCTCCGCCGCTCTTTTATCTACATGAATGAATAATTATTCAATTTTGGAAGATTGGCGTAAACAAAGGACTTGCGGCTAAGTTGTTGATTCTTCGTAGCGGCCCTTTAATTTCAACATTTTCCGCCAAATCATGCATGTGTAGAGGATCAATTCATAACATCCGCATGTTTCACGTGAAAGATGCCTCGGTATCTCGGCATCGGGAAGATGGCAGTCCGGCGGCTCACTACTTAAAGGCCGAGCCATCTGAAAGGAGAGACATGAACTCCGAACTAAGGCCTAGCATAGACAAGCCCTGGACTACGGAACAGGCTGCAGACTTCTTGAGCATCCATCCGAGGACGGTGACTCGAATGGCGGTGATGGGTGAGATCCCCGCCTTCCGCATCGGGACCCATTGGCGCTTCCGTCCGATAGATGTGGACTCATGGATGAAACAGAGGGTAAGCTCTCGTGCAGAGCACAACCCTGTCCGCGGCAACTAGAAAAGGAGATTCTAGTGAAGCGGAAGAACTATCAGTTTGGCTATGTTGAACTAAAACCCAGGAGGGCGGGTCCAGATATCTGGGTCATCAGGTATCGCGTGCGCAGCGGAGACTCTTCTGCAAAATACGCGAGCCGAAGACTCGGGAGTATCGAGGATTTACCCACCAGAGCGCACGCGGAGAAGGCAGCTGAGGCAGTTCGGATGGAGATCAACTCATTCGATCCTGAACCAGCGAACCTCAGTTTCGGCGGTCTGATCGAGCGCTACAAGCTCGACAAGATGCCGGAACGTTATTCAACGCGTGTTTCGTACCTCTCATGCTTGAACGTGCACATCGCTCCTAAATGGGGTGACCAAACGTTGGGGCAGATTGCCAAGTATCCGTATGTAGTCGAAAAGTGGTTTGAGGAGCTGGATCTGGCTCCGAAGACCAAGGGCCACATCAAGAGTCTCATGCATCGCTTGTTCGAATGTGCGATGAAGTGGGGCTTATGCACACTGGGACGAAACCCTATGGAACTGGTCGAGATCAAGAACGTGAGCAAGCGGCGCAAACAGCCGCGCGTTTTGAATAGCGATGAGTTCTGGAGTTTAGTGGACTTCCTCGACGAGCCTTACCGGTCGATGGTGCTCACCGCTCAATGTCTGGGTTTACGGATCAGTGAGGTGATGGCCTTGCAATGGGGCGACTTCGATTTCGAGGCGCTCACAGTGCGGGTCCAGCGAGGCATTGTTCACGGCCGAGTCGACGATGTGAAGACCGAGTATTCGAACGACGATCTTCCTCTAGATTCGAAATATGCCGAGATGATGTTGCGCCTTCAGTCCAAATGTCCGGCGACGCCCGAAGGATGGGTGTTTCCTAATCCAAGTACGCTCAAGCCCTACTGGCAAGAGACTGTCGCAATGCGACAGATCAAGCCGGCAGCGGTCAAAGCAAAACTTGGAGAGGGAATCGGCTGGCATACTTTTCGTCACACCTACAGAACGTGGTTGGAATCGGCTGGAGCGTCCATGCCTATCCAGAAGGAGCTGATGCGCCACGCTTCCATTCAGACGACGATGAACGTCTACGGACGTTCTACGATGTCTGAGGCGAAGCGGGAGGCGAACAGCAACGTGGTGAGGATGGCTTTGCGGCCGGTTCTCGGGGCAAAAAGCGAAGGAGCCTCGCGGCTCCGGGTTACTGCACCCTAGTTGCACCCTGAAGGGAACTTTGCAACCAGAGCTAAGTTGTTGAAAGATTTGGTTGCGGGGGCTGGATTTGAACCAGCGACCTTTGGGTTATGAGCCCAACGAGCTACCAGACTGCTCCACCCCGCACTTCGATACTAACAATGAAGTGAAAGTATGGTCAAATCTGGCGATTGACAAACCTGGTAGTGCAGCGGTAACACGTTTACAGGATTGCGAGTAGTTTCCACATTCAGCCCGCAGCGGAGGACTAGTCCGGTACTATGGCGGTCGCTTCAATCTCCACTTTGGCGCGGTCTTCGATCAACGCGCTCACTACTACCACCGACATGGCAGGGAAGTGTTTGCCAAAAATTTCGCGATAGAGATTTCCAATCTCTCGCCGTTGATCCATGTATGCGTTCTTGTCGGTGATATACCACGTAAGTCGCGTGACATGTGAAGGCTCAGCTCCCGCCTGCTTCAACACAGCGACTGCATTGCGAAGCGCCTGCGCTACTTGCTCAGCGAAATCATCAGTCTCGAATTGCTCAGTAAGGGGATTCCAACCGATTTGTCCGGCGACAAAAATCGAACTGCCGCGCGCACTCATGCCGTGGGCATAGCCCTTCGGGCGCTGCCAACCTTCAGGAACAATGCACTCTGGGCCGGTATTATTTGCAGGCCCAGCGCTTTCACGAAGCCTGAACCGTTGGATTTTTCCGGTATTGGTCTTTGGCAGGGTCGAAATAAATTCCAAAGACCGCGGATATTTATAGGGCGCGATTTCCTTCTTGACGAAATCCTGGAGCTCTTTTGCAAGCGCATCCGAAGGTTGCATTCCGGGAGCGGGCACAACAAATGCCTTCACGATTTGTCCACGCTCTTCGTCCGGAACTCCGATCACAGCGCATTCGGCTACGTTTTGGTGTCCAAGCAAAACGTTCTCAACTTCCAGACCGGAGATGTTGTAGCCAGAGGAAATGATCATGTCGTCGGTGCGTGCCTGGAACCAGAAATAGCCATCTTCATCCATCCGATAAGAATCGCCTGTGACGTTCCAACCGTTCTCGACATACGCTTTTTGGCACTCGATGTTGTCAAGGTACCTGCATCCTGTGGGCCCGCGAACGGCAAGCCGTCCAACAGTGCCGAAGGGCACATCATTTCCGCTCTCATTGATGACCCGGGCTTCGTATCCCGGCACTTGCTTGCCGGTCGCACCGGGACGAACATCGTCGCCGGCGGCGCTCACAAAAATATGCAGCATCTCTGTGGAGCCAATGCCATCGATGATCCTCAAACCGGTGGCTTTATGCCATGCATCCGATGTGGCCGCGGGTAGGGGTTCGCCGGCGGAAATGCATTTCTTCAGAGACGAAATGTCGTAGTCCTCCAGCAACTTCAACATTCCGCGATATGCAGTCGGCGCGGTAAAGCACACGGTCGCGTGAGATTGCTGGATGCCATGCAGGAGATGTGCCGGTGTAGTTTGTTCCAACAGCAAAGTTGCGGCGCCGAACCGCATAGGGAAGAGCAGCAGCGCCCCCAGCGAATAGGTAAACGCTAGAGGCGGCGTGCCACAGAAGATGTCTTCGGGTTGCGGCTTCACGACATGCCGAGGAAAACATTCGGTCGCCGCCAGCAAGTCGCGATGGAAATGCATGGTGCCTTTGCTGCGCCCAGTGGTGCCCGATGTGAAGGCGATCACGGCAGCATCATGTGCTGCAGTGTCGCAGTTAGAAAAAGTGCGCGGCTTGGTCGACATTATCGATTCCAAAGAATCCGCCTCGCTCCCGCCGAACCTGATCACGACCGCGCCTTCGCGCGCTGACCCGGTGCCGGTGATCTGCATGGCCCGTTCGCAATCGGCGGCAACACGATGATCACAGATCGCTAGTTGTATCCGAGCTTTATCGACAATATGCACAAGCTCGCGTGTTCGCAGCAGCGGGTTGGTGCAGACAACCACTCCACCTGCCTTGGTCACTCCGAACCAGCAAGCCACCAGCATCGGATGATTGGGCCCGCGAAGCAGCACGCGGTTCCCGGGCACAAGTCCGAAATCCTCCACGAGCACGTGAGCGATTTGATTGGCTCGTTCGAACAATTCGCGATATGAGTAGTTTCCACTCGCGTGATAGTAGGCGACGCGTTCACCATTGCCTGCGGCCACATTCTTGTCCAGCAATTCGGTAGCAATATTGATTCGTACGGCGTTACAACCTGGAATGTCGGAAAAAATCAGTTCAGGCCAGAGATCTTTCGGAGGAAGCGATTCGGCGCAGAACGTATCGACGTGCGCACTTTGAGTTTGCTTCCGATTTCCTTTATCCACCGTGGTGCTGCCCATTAAGTCTTGCCCTCCTCAGCCTTTGCCTTGGAATTGAGGACTGATCCGGCAATGACCAACTTCTGTATCTCGCTGGTCCCTTCATAAATACGCAGCGCGCGGATCTCGCGATAAAGTCGCTCGACCGGTTCGCCGACCACCACACCGCGTCCCCCGAACAACTGCACAGCATCGTCAATGATCTTCTGCGCGGACTCCGTCGCAAATAACTTTGCCATGGCCGCTTCGCGGGTGATGCGTTTCGCGCCCGTGTCCCGCATCCAAGCTGCGCGATACACGAGCAGAGCGCTGGCATCAATGTTCATCGCCATTTCGGCGATCTTTGCCTGGGTCATTTGGAAACTGCCGAGCGTTTGTCCGAACTGACGTCGTGAGTTCGCATAGGCGATTGACTCGTCAAGCGCGCGGCGAGCGAGTCCCAAAGCAGCAGCGCCGACCGTCGAGCGAAAAATGTCCAGTGTCGCAAATGCCACTTTGATCCCGTTGCCTGCCTCACCTACTACCGAACTGGCTGGAACCCGACATTTATTCAAGACAACCGTCCCCAGCGGGTGCGGCGCGATCACCTCAATCCGTTCAGCAACCTTTAATCCCGGGTTGCTTGAATCAACCACCAGCGCAATGAAGCTCTTTTCGCCAGCCTCAGGAAATCGACAGAACACAACGTAGTGGTCGGCAATTCCGGCATTCGATATCCACGTCTTCTCGCCGTCAATAACAAAGCCATCGCCGTCACGACGTGCGATCGTGCGCATGGCGCTTACGTCGGAGCCTGCTTCTTTTTCGGAAATCGCTAATGCTGCAATCTTTTTTCCTGCGGCCACATTCGGGAGATATTTCGATTTCAGCGCATCGGCACCGAATTGCGTGATCGGTCCCACGCCTAACCCTTGCAACGCGAAGCAAAATTCCACCAGCCCGGATCTTCGACCCAGCGTCTCGCGAATGATGCACAGCGAGCGCACATCGAGGTTCTCCGTCGCTCCGCCATAGGCTTTCGGCACTGCATAACGCAACCATCCCGCATCGCCAAGTTTCGTTACGATGCTCCGGCAGGCTGCATCGAGGTCCTGATGCGATTGAGCGAAGAATTCACGCTCGCGTTCACACCAATCTTCCAGATTGTCTGCGAGCCCTCGGTGCGAGTCATCGAAGAATGGCCAGTTAAGGAATGTTCTGTCGGCCATCAGTTGCCCTCGAATACGGGAGTTTGTTTTGCGACAAAGGCGCGATAAGCGCGGGCGAAATCTTCGGTTTGCATACACGTTGCCTGCGCGTGGGCCTCGGCTTCAATGGCTTCCTCCACACTCATGTTCCATTCCTCGTGTAAACATTTCTTGGTTATTGCGTGGGCGAAGGTCGGGCCATCAGCGAGACTCGATGCCAATTCCATAGCGCTGTTTTTCAAAGCCTCGGGTGCCACAAGCCGATTGTAAAATCCCCAGCGCTCGGCCTCTTCTCCAACCATGAAGCGGCCGGTGTAGAGCAGTTCGCTGGCGCGACCCTGTCCAATGATGCGGGGCAACATTGCGCAAGCGCCCATGTCCGCGCCGGAGAGTCCAACGCGAACGAACAAAAATCCCACTTTGCTCCGCGCGGTTCCGATGCGGATGTCACTGGCCATGGCGAGGATTGCGCCGGCGCCAGCGCAGATTCCATCGACGGCAGAGATGATCGGCTGTGGACAAGTTCGCATCGCTTTCACCAACGATCCGGTCATTCGCGTGAATGCAAGCAGCTTGTCTTTGTTTCCCGCGGCGCGCATTTCCACCAGCGGCCCGATGATCTCGTGCACATCGCCACCGGAGCAGAAGTTTTCTCCGGCGCCAGTGATCACGACCGTCTTGATCTCCGGT
Organism: Candidatus Angelobacter sp.; assembly: GCA_025462835.1. Classification (GTDB taxonomy): domain Bacteria; phylum Acidobacteriota; class Terriglobia; order Terriglobales; family Acidobacteriaceae; genus JAICLA01. The sequence goes on from JAOAPH010000066.1 coordinate 8,468, forward strand.
ACCTGTTTTAGCCTTCGAAAGGTGTCCAGCAGTTCGCCATAAGAATCGAAGGTGAGCGGATTCTTTCTTTCTGGGCGATTGAGCGTAATTACGCCTACTTTGCCGGCTGCTTCCCATTGAAAATGGCGCGGACGGATCTCTGAAGCAGCAATGGTTCTTGTCTGAGTCACTTGCGAGTCTCCTCCGCGGCAGCCGGTCCGACGCCATTCTTCGAGACGGACTGAACAGAATCTTTCAATCTGCCAATCAGTCGATACAGTTCCGAAATCTCTTTCTCATCCAATCCCGCAAACAACGATTGAATCCACCTGCGATGGCCTGCCGCCATCTCTTGCAGCGCGCGTTTTCCGTTCGCAGTCAATCGAACCACTTGCGTCCTGCGATCGTTCGGGGAGGCGGATCGGCTTACAAGCTTTTCTTTTACCAGGCGTTCCGTCAAACCGGTCAGGTTGCCGTTGGTGACCATCAGCCGTCGTGAAAGCTCGCCCATCGTCAATCCGGATTCGCTGTCCGCGGCATCGAGTTGCGCCAGCATATCGAAACGGGGCAGGGTGGTGTCGTACTCATCGCGCAATCGTCCGCGGACGTTGGACTCGATCAAATTTGTGCATTTCAACAGGCGCAGCCAGAGCCGCACGCGGGAGCGATCGTCGTCCTCTTTCCTCATGCGCTTGGATGGGACTGGAACTCGCCTGCTCATCCCGTTACCTCGCCACCAGCCACCATGATGGCTTGTCCCGTAATGGCCGATGCGTTCGGGGAACACAGCCATGCCACGGCGTTCGCCACTTCCGCAGGTTGAATCAGCGATCCACGGGGAGTGCGCGTGATCATTTTGCGAGCCTCTTCTTCGCTCTTCCCGGCTTTGATCAGGTTCGCGATCGCCGTCTCTGACATCGCGGTTTCTGTGTACCCAGGACACACAGCATTTACAGTGATGCCCGATTTCGCCGTCTCTGCAGCCAATGCGCGCGTGAGTCCCACCAGTCCGTGCTTCGCAGCTGCGTAGGCGGCTATCTTTGAATATCCCTTTACGCCAGCGGTCGAGGCAATATTGATAATTCGTCCGGACTTGTCCTTGATCATTGCCGCCAGCACCTGTTGTGTGCAGAGAAACGCGCCGGTAAGATTCACAGCGATCATCCGGTCCCATGCTTCGCGCTTTATCTCGAGAAATCCCGCTGCGTCGGACTGCCCTGCATTGTTAACCAGGACGAATGCATTGCCCATTTCCTCTTGCGAATCACTGAACGCGTTTCGCACGGAGGCTTCATCGCTGATATCGCAAACGACGGAGATCGTCTTCACCTTAAATTCCGCTGAGATGTTGCGTTCCTGTGAGTTCAGTGCATCTTTATCCCGCCCAAGCAGGGTGAGGTCGGCGCCCAACCGCGCAAGCTCGCTCGCGATTGCTGCGCCAATGCCGCGGCTTGCTCCGGTAACAATGGCGTGCTTGCCTTTCAAATAAGTACAATCGGCAGCGGTCATTGCGGCCCTCTCTTGATGTTTCTTTCCAATTGTTGTTTGCCGGTGAGGTATTGCGGAGGCCAGTATTGTTCTTCATACCCAAGCTCCGCCGCCGCATGAAGCGTCCAATGCGGATCACTCAAATGCGGTCTCGCCAATGCACAAAGATCGGCGCGGCCCGCAGCGATGATCCCGTTGACCTGGTCAGCGGTGGTGATGTTGCCCACGGCGATTGTCGGGATCCCAGCTTCGTTGCGAATGCGATCGCTATACGGCGTTTGAAACATGCGACCGTACACCGGACGCGCGTTGCTGGATGTCTGTCCGGTGGAAACATGAATGATGTCCGCGCCAGCACCCGCAAAGGCTTTGGCGATCGCGACCGAGTCCTCGCCAGCAATCCCGCCTTCCGCCCAATCGGTTGCGGAAATGCGTACCGACATCGGACGCTCCTCCGGCCAAACGGTGCGCATTGCCGCAAAGACTTCCAACGGGAAGCGTAATCGATTCTGCAGCGAGGTACCGTATTCGTCGGTCCGCTGATTACTGAGGGAAGTGATGAAGCTGGAGAGTAGGTATCCGTGCGCGCAATGCAGCTCGATCATGTCGAAATCGGACTCGATAGCCATCGTCGTGGCGCGCACAAAATCGGCCACCACTTTGTCCATGTCCGCACGCGTCATCTCGCGTGGCATGTGCATGGACTCAGCATGACGAATTGGCGATGGGGCGATGACCTCCCAATTTCCCTCGTCAAGCGGTTCGTCCATGCCTTCCCATGCGATCTTCGTCGAGCCTTTTCGGCCCGAGTGTCCCAATTGCAAACAAATCTTCGACTCGCCGTTCTTGTGCACGAATTGCGTAATACGTTTCCAGGCGACTGCGTGTTCGGGACAATACATTCCTGTGCAGCCAGGAGTGATCCTTCCTTCCGGCGAAACGCACGTCATCTCGGTAACGATCAGTCCTGCCCCGCCCATCGCACGGCTGCCCAAATGAACAAGATGGAAATCGTTGGGAGTGCCATTCTCCGCGCAATACATATCCATTGGCGACACGACTACACGGTTCTTCAGATCCATTCCCCGCAACTTGAATGGAGTAAACATCGGCGGCGTGTTCTTTTCCAATTCGCGACCAGCGGCTCGGCTTGCGAACCAGCGCTCAACTCCGGCCAGATATGAGCCATCGCGAAGACGCAGATTCTCATGGCTCACGCGTTGGCTGCGCGTAAGCAGGCTATACATGAATTGCGGAGGATCAAGATGGACGTAGCGCTTTACGTTCTCAAACCACTCCATCGAGTTCCGCGCAGCATTTTGCAATCGTAGCGCTTCGGTCATGCGCTCGGTCTCATAGCTTTGCAATACAGTATCGAGATCTCCCTCAGAGTTCAGACATCGCGCCAGCGAGATGGCATCTTCCATGGCGAGCTTTGTCCCTGACCCGATGGAAAAATGCGCCGTGTGAGCAGCATCGCCCATCAGGACTATGTTCTTGTGAAACCATTTCGCATCGCTCACGCGCACAAAGTTCAGCCACGGCGAACTCAAGTGCGGGGCATTACTCATGAGCTTATGGCCATTGAGCCAGGGCGCAAACATCTTTTCGCAAGCGGAGGTCGTGGCTTGCATGTCCATCTTGTCGAAGCCCGCGGCTCGCCAGGACGCATCATCGCATTCCACAATGAAGGTGGAGGTATCGTCGTCGAAGCGATAGCAATGCGCTTGAAAGACCCCGTTCTTGTTTTCGACAAAATAAAACGTGAAGGCGTCGAATTTATACGTCGTCCCCAGCCAGATGAACTTCGCTGAGCGAACGTCGAGATTGGGTTGAAACCACTCCGCGTATTTGCGACGAATAGTGCTGTTGATCCCGTCCGCAGCCACGATTACATCCGCACCACCCAATCCCATCGCAGGCAAGTCAGCATCGTCTCGCAGCTCGGTGTTGTATCGGACATCCACTCCGAGTTCCGCGGCGCGTCTTTGCAAAATATTCAACAGCTTCTTGCGCGAGATTCCGCTGAAGCCGTGCCCGCTGGACGTGGTCTTTGTGTCTTTGAAGAAGACGTCGATATCATCCCAGTGCGCGAAATTGTCAGTGATCTGTTGGTAAGTGGGGAGATCGGCCTGGCGAAAGTTTTCAAGGGTTTGGTCAGAAAAGACCACTCCCCAACCGAAGGTGCTGTCAGGCGCGTTGCGTTCGAGAACGGTGATCTCGTGTGTGGGGTCTGCCTGCTTCAACAGGAGCGAGAGATAAAGCCCTGCGGGCCCGCCGCCTATGACTACAACTTTCAAGCTGCCCTCCGCGAACGCCTTCAGCATACTCCAAAGTCGCAGATTATTATATGCTTAAAATAATAATCTGCACGGGCCGTATGGTACCCTCCTGAAAATACTTTCAAGGGCAGTGATATGGCAGAAAAGGCTCTCAGCAGACAGGAATTGGAAGACCTCTGGGCAGAACACCTCGCCGGTGAATTCAGCACGAAAGATGTTGAGGCGACGCTCGCCACCATGGTTGAGGATGCTTACGTCAACCACATGCCCGTGAATACCGGCGGACGCGGGAAAGATGAACTCCGGGCCTTCTACCGCGATAACTTCATTCCTTCATGGCCCGATGACTTGGTGATGAAGCCCGTGAACCGCATTGTCGGCGATTCCCAACTCGCGGACGAACTGCATCTGACTTTCACCCACAGCAAGCAGATGGACTGGTTTTTGCCCGGCGTGCCGCCGACCAACAAGAAAGTGGACATTGATTTGGTCGTCGTCGTCCAGTTCCGTGGCGACAAGTTAGCTTGCGAGCGGATCTATTGGGACCAGGCGGAAGTGCTGCGTCAGGTGGGCTTGTTGCCTGAGTAGCTCTTGTTATTCTGTTTCCATACCAAGTAAGCCAGCGATATCGCTGCCAGCCACGGCAATCCCACCTTCAACGTGATCTGCATCCCCTCCACCCACAACGTGGTCATCAGGATCGCGCTCAGAAAAACAATTCCCAAAATCGTAGTGTATGGATATCCGATCATTTTCACCGGGAGCGGACGACCTGGGTCCCACTGCTTCCGAAAAAACAGATGAGTCACGAAGATCATCAGCCACACAAATAAGCCGCCGAACAAAGCGATGCCGAACATATAAACGTACGCGCTCTCGGGATAGAGCAACGCCACCATGGTTGCGATGATCAGTCCTAAGCCGGAGAGCAGCAGGGAATTGACGGGCGTGCCGTTGTTGGAGACTTTTCCCAGTTGCGCCGGCGCATAGCCTCCGCGCGCCAGGGAAAATAGCATTCGCGTTGAGAGATATAGGTTGCAGTTCATGCTGGAAAGTGCGGCCGTGAGCACAACAAAATTCACAAGGTGTGCTGCCGCAGGAATATGCATCGCCTGAAAGACTTTTACAAAGGGACTTGTGGTCACGTCCGGCCCGGGCTGAATTTGCATCCACGGAATCAAGCCGATCAGGAGTGAGATGGCTGCGATATAGAAAACGATCAATCGACCAACCATTGACTTCATCGCCCGGGGGACTGCCTTCTCCGGGTCTTTCGCCTCGCCCGCCGTCACGGCGACGATCTCAGTGCCGATGTAACTGAAGACGACGAAGACCAGCGCAAGCCACACGCCCTTAAACCCATTTGGCATGAATCCGCCATCGGCGGTGAAGTTTCCTAATCCGACCGCCGGTGCGCTGCCTGCACCAACCAAAGCCGCCAATCCAAAGACGATGAACAGCACTATCGCGACTACCTTCGTCATCGCGAACCAGTATTCGAATTCACCGAAGTACGCCACGCTGCGCGCATTCACATAGATCAGCGCAACGGAAAATCCAACGATCCAGATCCACGCCGGAATATTCGGAAACCACCATCGGCAGAAGATTGCGGCAGCGGTTGCTTCGCCTCCAATCGCGATCGTCTGCGCTGCCCAGTATGTGTATCGAACGACGAATCCGGCCCAGTGCGAGACATAAAGTTCGGCATAGACTCCAAACGAACCCGCAGTGGGATGCGCCACAGCCATCTCGGAGAGTGCACCCATGAGCAGTAGCGCAATCACAGCGCCAATCAGATAAGTGATGATGACCGCGGGTCCCGCGAGTCGAATCGCTAACGAGCTGCCGAGAAACAGTCCCGTCCCGATGGCGCCACCCAACGCGATCATCGTCAACTGCCGTGCGCTGAGCTTCCGCGCGAGGGTTTCGTCGTTGCGCAAAGCGCGATGCTGCGCAGTGCCATTCGGAATGGAAGTAGTCTCCACCGCTGAAAGAACCACTATAGTATCAACTGGCTTATGGACACCGAACACGCAGCTCTTCGCCGCGGAATCGACCTCTTCAACGAGGGAAGATTCTATGAAGCCCATGAGGCGCTCGAAGACGTGTGGCGTGAGTCCACGGGCGAGCGCAAACTTTTTCTTCAAGGATTAGTTCAACTCGCGGTCGGATTTCACCATTACACGACCGACAATGTCATCGGTGCAAAGTCAGTCCTGGAACGTGGACTCAGCAACCTGGCTTCGTATCCAGACGAATGCGAAGGGATAAACATTCGCGCCCTACAAAATCGTGTACAAGTCTGGATTGCAGCGCTGGAGTGCTCCGCTCCTTGTCCTCCATATCCACAGATTTGACCCACCTGATTCCCTGAGGTATAACCGAATCACTCTTGGTGTATGGGAAGCGCGGTGAAAATCCGCCACTGCCCCGCAACTGTAAGCGCAAAGAGCTCGAGCAAGATAGCCACTGGGTTTGCCTGGGAAGGCTGCACGAGTTCGATGTCCAAACTGGACGACGCGTAAGTCAGGAGACCGACCAAGGGCTTACCAACAGGTGATCGACTTCTATGGGAGAGTCGATGGAGCCATTCTTCTGGGGCCGCCGCCAAGGCGCGCGCTAAAGATGCTTGCAACAGTTTCCTGCACACGGTTGATGACAGGCCAGAAATATTTCGTCGGCCCATCAGCTATTCGATTTTATTTGCCGAGAGGACCACGGGAAAGCGGTGAGAATCCGCTACTGCCCCGCAACTGTGAAGCGAAAAGGTGGACGCATTACCTGCGTACTCCTTTTCGCAAGTCAGGAACCGCTCCTCTGGGATTACTCACACACTTCCGAGGGGGAAGCTTAATGAGAATATTCGATTTCAAATCGCTCCGTATTGTCGTTTCTTTTCTTCTACTGACATCAGCGTTCGCGTTGGCCGATGCTGGCGGGATCTCCGGACGGGTCCTCGATCCGCTGGGAGCGTTCATTCCGAATGCAAAGGTAGTCGCCTTACAGGACAACAAGACCATCGCTGAAACTACTGCGGACGCAACGGGGGCCTTCATAATTAAACCGCTTCCAAGCGGACGCTACATAGTCCGCGCTACTGCGTCAGGATTCAGTACGAAGGACAGCGCGCCCGTGATCGTCCGTGGAACGAACGTGGCCAGCACCGATATCACCTTGGCAATCGGCTCCATCCCACAGCAGGTAGTGGTTTCTGCGACCGGGACTGAAACTCCCGATTCACAACTCGGCGCCTCGGTGACCTTGATTGGTACTGAACAATTACAAGGGAAGCTGAACGTCTTTGATGCACTGCGCCTCGCAGCTGGAGTTCAAGGCATTCAGAGCGGTGGGCAGGGCAGTTCATCCTCCATCTTCGTTCGAGGCGGCAACTCAAAGTCGAACAAGGTCCTTATCGACGGTATTCCCGCCAATGACATTGGCGGAACATTCGAGTTCGCAAATCTTTCGTCGGCTGGAGTGAACACCGTCGAACTTTTTCGCGGACCGAATAGCGTTCTTTACGGCTCCGATGCCCTCGCCAGCGTCATCAACGTAACCACGCGGCGCGGTTCCACTCGTCTTCCGGAGTTCACGCTCGCCGGGTCCGGCGGAACCTTCTCTACTTACGACTACGCTTCTTCGCTCGCCGGCGCTTACAAGAACTTCGATTACTTCTCTGAAGCTTCTCGGATAGACACGAGAAACAATATTCCCAACTCGCAATATCACAACGCGACCTTTGCGGGAAATTATGGATGGACGCCCACCGGCACCACCGATCTTCGCGTCACCGTTCGCCGCAACGCCTCAAACGCCGGTCTCGCCAATGCCTTCGATCTGTACCAGATTCCGGACGACTCATCGTTAAAGGAGCAGAATACCTTTGTCGGCGTAACTCTACAGAACCAAACCACTTCCAAGTGGCACAATCTGGTTCGATACGGCGCCGCGCGGCTGACTCTACAAAACGACAATCCCTCGGTCTCTGGCATCCCGGACGGTTTTGGCGATGGCCTCGGCAAGACCGTGACTCTGTGCGCACCTACAGGATGCGCCGCTCCCGCTCAAGCCATACTCGATTTTGGCGGCACATATCCCAGCTTGTTTGACAGCTTCACCAGCCGCGATTTCCTTCAGACCCAATCCGACTACACCCTCAGTTCGCACCTGACTGCATTGTTCGGTTTTCGCTTTGAAGACGAGCGCGGTGTGACCCACTCCGGATTCGGCGACAACAGCACCAGCCGGCAGAATTACAGTTACAGCATTCAAGCACAGGGTAATCTCTGGACGCGCCTTTACGCCACCGCCGGCGTGGGACTCGAAAAGAATGCGGTCTTCGGCTTCGCTGCCACTCCCAAGGTCTCACTCGCTTACTACCTCGCGCGTCCAGTCAATGATCGATTTTTCAGCGGAACAAAGTTGAAATTTAATTTCGGAAAGGGAATCAAGGAGCCGAGCATCTTTGATGAAAACTCGTCGCTCTTTGCTCTTCTCTCGAAAGTTGCTCCGTCTGTGATCACGCAGTTCCATGTCGCTCCCATCGGCCCCGAGCGAAGCCGCAGTTTCGATTTCGGCATTGACCAGGCATTTCTGAACCGTCGCGCAAGGCTGGGCGTGACCCTCTTCCATAACCGTTTCTACGACCAGATCGAATTCGTCGACAAGACGTTTCTTCCCCAGCTTGGAGTTCCAACCTCCGTGGCTGCCGCGACCTCATTTGGCGCGGATGTGAACTCGGCCGACTACCGCGCTCGCGGCGCGGAGACGGAAATCGAATTTAATCTTGGGCACGGTTTCGCTGCCACTGGCACATACACATACACGGGCGCGGTGGTTACCAAGTCATTCAGCAGCGATAACAATCCCAATTTCCAGGTAATTAATTCCGCGTTTCCGGGCGTGCTGATTGGGGCCTTCTCTCCTCTGGTGGGTGCACGTCCGTTCCGGATTGCCCCCCATAGCGGCAGCTTCGCTCTCAGATACTCCCGGCCCAAGTTCACCGCAGCAGTCAACGGATACCTGGTCGGACGCCGTGATGACAGTACTTTCCTTACAGACGCATTCTTTGGAAATTCTTTGCTGTTGCCGAACCGAAATCTTGCAGCGGGATACCAGAAGATCGACCTGACCGGCAGCTATGCTATCCACCCCGCGGTCACACTCTTCACCAGCATGGAGAACTTGCTGAACCAACGGTATGACGCGGCATACGGTTTCCCCTCACTGCCATTTACCATTCGTACCGGAGTGAAGTTTGTGATCGGCGGCGAAGGATGGAAATTGAAATAGGCGGGGAAAAAGGGGGCGAGATTCGCCCCCTTACACTTTGCTAATGTTTCCGCCCAGCCGGGGCCGCTGCACTCGACGGATTTGCGGACGCAAATATTTTGGAATGGAATTCCAGCGATGCCGGCAGATGCTGCGAGAAGTATTCCCAATCGTGTCCGCCAGGATAGATGTGGAACTCGTGCGGGATTTTTCTAGCCAGCAGCAAGTTATGCAATGATTCCGCGCCGGCTTCAAATCCGTAGTCGTCGTGATCGCCACAATCGAAATAAATCTTCAGGGCGCTAGCTTGAGTCGTCCGCGCGTAGACAAAAGGACTATTCGCCTTCCAATAATCCGTATCCAACGGCGCGCCAAATGCGGGCCCTATAAAATTGCCCAGGCCAACTGCGCTTGAAGCTTTGGGCAATATCTCCATTAATGCTGCGCTGTGCGCGCTGACCGACGAGAACAGTTGCGGATACTTCAACGCGAACCGCAATGCTCCGTATCCGCCCATGGAGATTCCAGAAATCGCCCTGCCCGAGCGCGAGTGGCTGATGCGGAACTTGTGCTCCATCGCCGCTAGAAATTCACGGATGAAAAAATCCTCGTACTTCACGCGTCCGTTCTTGGAGTTGATATAAAACGAGCGATCGCCATTCGGAGTGATGATGACGAACTCGCCGATGTTTCCTTGTCCCTGCAAGTCCTCCACCAGGCTCCAAATGCCATCATTGATCAATGCCTGCGAGTCCTGCCCCAATCCGTGCAACATATAAAGGACGGGATAGGTTTTGGTTGCAGAAGCTGTTTGGTCATAGCTCGGCGGCAGCAGGGCGCAATATCCCACTGAACGCCCGGCGTATGTGCTTTTCACGCTGCCGCATTCCACCCGACTCTGGGCGAACGACGGAAGCGCGAAGCACAACAAGAAGATTATTACTGAGGCCCTGATTTTAATCATGCCTCAATGCCTGCACCGGATCTAGCTTCGCAGCGCGCGACGCAGGATACAATCCAGAGCCCAGGCTCACGAACACTGAAAATACCATCGCGCCTACCACCAGCCACCACGGCACATACCAGAAGTTTTCCGTAGGAATATCTTGCCTTTGCAGCCAAATATTGGTTCCGAAGTTGATCACCCGCCCGATGGTCCATCCCAGGCTGGTTCCCAGCACTCCACCCAGAACGCCCATAGCCCCGGCCTCGACAAAGAAGAGCTTCTTCACATCGATGTCGCTCGCTCCGAGTGCCTTCATGATGCCGATCTCTCTGCGCCGCTCCAGGATCGCCATCACCAGCGTATTCATAATGCCCAGGGACGCAACTGCCAGCGCCAAGCTGCCGAAGATTGCGAGAAACATATCGAGAAAGATGAAGACGTACCTCAGTGTCTTTGACGCGTCCTGCATGGAATAGGTCGAAAAGCCCATCTTTTTAATGGTTTCCTGGATGACTGGGATCTGAGTGGGCTTGTTCGCGCGCACGATCAACGTCATATATGTCTTGCCTTTGGACGCGCGCATCAGGGTTCGCAGGTCACTCGGTTGCATAAAATTCATGCTCTCTGCCAACCCTGTCGGGATAAATACGCGCCCCCGCGATACCGACCGCATCCCGCCGTATGGTTCTGTATTCACCACTCCGACGATTTTCAACTTCTTCTCTCGTCGGACCACGCTGAAGTCGAAGTTGGCCCCTGCTTCGTCTGCTGCTTTGGCCTTGTTTGAATCGCTAGGCGCGATGGCGCTCTCATTGTTGGTCGCTCGCTCGGCATATCGCAGGGTGAGTTCTTTCCCAATGAGACGATTAGCATCCTCGTTGCTGAGTTTTTGTTTGTCGCTCTGCCGCGTGTCCTCTGGCATCTCCAATAGTTCGCGTGCGAATTCCCCCAACACGATCGCTTCTTCGGCCTTCGGGCCGGAGAAAAACTTTCCTTGCAGGTCCTCGAATGCCTCGCTGTTGTTTGCCGAAGTGGGTAATGCCGTGATGGCGGCAAAGTGCGGGCGCTCGGCTTTTCCGTCAACGGCAAATCGAAGCTCCGCCGTGAGTCGAATCTCTGGATAGACTTCCGCTACGCCCGAAATCTTTTCGAATGTTTGCCGCGCAGTGTCATCGAGCGATTTGATTTCGCCGGATTGCATGTTAGGACGATTTCGGCGGTCATCCTCCGTCCTGAAATCCTGTTTCGAAGCCACGATCACAGTATCGAAAAGCCCGGATCGTCCCAGCCTCTTCCCGAACACCTGCTGTAATCCCACTCCCAATGACAACATGGCTACCAACGATGCCACGCCAACCGCAATGCCAATCGTTGTCAGCGAATTTCTTAGGACAGCCTCGCGCAGATTGCGGCCAGCCAATTCAACCAGATCGTATGCCTTCACTGGACGCCTCCCGCAATGTTTACTGTGGCGGTTGTAAGTTGCTCGCCGGCATCCAACACCTTGCCGTCGCCCAGGAAGATCATCCGCGTGGCATACCGCTCGGCGAGCGCCCTCTCGTGTGTCACCATCACCACTGTGGTGCCGAGCGTCGAATTCAACTCCTGGATCAAATTCATGATCTCTTCGCCGGTCTTGCTGTCGAGGTTTCCGGTCGGCTCATCGGCCAACAGAAGTTTGGGGCGATTTACCAGCGCTCTCGCCAATGCCGCACGCTGTTGCTCTCCGCCGGACAGCTCACTGGGACGATGCGTCAGCCTCGCAGAAAGCCTTACTCGTTTTAACGCGTCCTGCACTCGGTCATTGCGCTCAGCGCGGTCGACTTCTGCAAATCGCATCGGCAGTTCGACGTTTTCGGCCAGGTTCATCGTCGGAACCAGGTTGAATGATTGAAAGACCATACCGACGGTGTGTCGCCGATACTTCGCCAGTTCTTCAGACGTCATCTGAGCAAGATCACGTCCGTGGACGAGAATGGAGCCCGAACTCGGCCTGTCGAGTCCTGCGATCAGGTTCATCAAAGTCGATTTCCCAGAACCCGAAGTCCCCAATAGAGCGGCAAACTCACCGTCGCGGATTGTGAGGGAAACACCATCCACGGCTGAAATCACGTTCGTCCCCATCTTGTAATGGCGACGCACATCAATTGTCTTTATTGCTTCAAGATCGGACCGCAAATAGGCTCTCCGGATGGTATCGCATTGAAAATGAGGAACTACTGTTGGATGTTACTACGCTTTCGCAGCTTCAAAAGTTGCCGGGAGAAGTCCGGTCAAAGCTCTCAATGGCGCAAATCGGCTCATGACCCTAGTCACCTTTACTGATAAAGATGGTTACTTTAGAGACTCGCTCAGGTAAAAACATGGGCGACAAGGGGTTTCAACATTGGTACGATACGTTTCGGTGCAGCAACAATCATTGTTGGTTTCCAGCCAGAATGGAAGCTGACCATAGCATCAGAGTAAATGCGGTACTGTGGTGGTCTGCCACGAATGAGTCAGCAAATCCTATGCCCCAGGTAAAGCCTGTTGAAGATTTACGGGAATCGATCTCCCGCCACATCCGATATACGTTGGCACGTGATGAGCGCCATCTTCAGGCCAGCGACCTTGTAAAGCCAGTTTCCCTCGCCATCCGCGACCGCCTCATCGACAAGATGATGGAGACCGAAGAGCGCTACGAGCGTTCTGACGCCAAACGTCTCTGTTATCTCTCGATGGAATTCTTGATGGGCCGCTCGCTCGGCGACAACCTCGCCAATCTGCGCCTCTACGATGAGTGTCGACTGGTGCTCGCGGACATGGGCATCAAACTCGATGATGTCCTTGAACACGAGCCCGACGCCGGACTGGGCAACGGTGGACTCGGCCGTCTCGCCGCTTGTTTTTTGGAATCTCTCGCCACCTTGGGAATGCCGGGTTTCGGTTACGGCATCGATTACGAGTACGGTCTCTTCAAGCAGGAAATCTCGAACGGCTATCAGCGCGAGAAGCCCGACCGTTGGAAGGCTTTGGGAACTCCATTTCACATCGAGCGCCCGCACGAATCGTGTCTCATTCCTCTTTATGGGCGCGTCGAGGACATCAGCGACGAGGAAGGCAATACCCGGCACCTCTGGGTCGATTGGAAGCTCGTGATCGGCGTGCCGCATGATATGCCGATCGCCGGATACGGAGGCCATACGGTCAACTTCCTGCGACTCTTTTCGGCGCGTGCCTCGCAGGATTTTGATATCGAGATATTCAATCGCGGCGACTACATCCGCGCCGTCGAGCAGAAGATCGGATCTGAGAACATTTCACGGGTGCTGTATCCGTCGGATTCGGTGATGTCCGGCAGGGAATTGCGATTGATCCAGGAATATTTCCTCGTCGCCTGTTCGCTTCAAGACATCGTCCGCCGATACCGCCTCCACCATTCTGATTTTGACCAGTTCCCATCCAAAGTCGCCGTCCAGATGAATGACACGCACCCCAGCCTTGCCGTGCCGGAACTCATGCGCATTCTCGTGGACGACCACGGCGTGGAATGGAAGAAGGCCTGGGACATCACGCGGCAGACCTTCGGTTATACCAACCACACTTTACTTCCGGAAGCTTTGGAAAAGTGGCCCGTGGGGCTGATGCAGCATGTGCTTCCACGACACATGCAGATCATCAATCGGATCAATTTTGAATTTTTGCGGATGCTCTCCCAGGATTACGTGGCCAATGATGATCAGATCCGTCGCATGTCCGTGATCGAAGAAGGATATGAAAAGCAAGTGCGGATGGCCCAGTTGGCGATCATCGGCAGCCATGCGGTGAACGGAGTCTCTGAGCTCCACACCGAGCTGCTGAAGAATTCGTTGGTCCCCGACTTTGCTCAACTATGGCCGGAGCGCTTCAGCAACAAGACGAATGGCGTAGCCCCGCGACGATGGCTGCTCAAGGCAAATCCCGCTTTGTCGGATCTGCTCACGCGCACGCTCGGCGACGGCTGGATCATGAATCTTGATCATCTCAAGCAACTCGAGTGTTATGCCAATGATCGCGAATTCCAGCTCGAATTCTTGAGCATTAAGCAGCGCAACAAGCAAAAGCTCACGGAAGTGATCCAAGCCACTACCGGAGTGATGGTCGATTCCACGTCGATGTTTGACGTGCAGATCAAGCGCATCCACGAGTACAAGCGCCAACTCCTGAATGTGATGCGCATCATCCATGATTATTTGCGCATCGTTGAAGATGGTGAAGAACTTCCCGTCGCCCGCACTTGCGTCTTCGCCGGCAAGGCCGCTCCGGGATACTGGGCGGCAAAGCAGATCATCAAGCTCATCAACAACGTGGCGCAGGTCATCAACAACGATCCTCGTGTCCGCGACCGCATTAAAGTCGCCTTCGTTCCGGATTATCGTGTCTCGCTCGCGGAAGTCATCATTCCCGCCGCCGACCTCAGCGAGCAGATTTCCACGGCTGGCATGGAAGCCTCTGGCACGGGAAACATGAAGCTGGCGATGAACGGCGCGCTCACCATCGGCACGCTCGACGGCGCGAATGTCGAGATCCTCGAAGAAGTCGGCGCAGAGAATATTTATATTTTTGGCCACACCCCGGCGCAGATCCAGGAGATGCAGCGTGAGCAGTCGTATCGCGCGCGGGACCTCTATAACAATGATCTCCGTTTGCGACGCTTGATGGACGCCCTCGGCTCGAATATGTTTTGTTCCGAGGAGCATGGACTATTCCGTTGGATATTCGACTCCATCCTCGATCAGGGTGACCGCTACTTCCATCTCGCCGACATGACTTCCTACCTCGACGCTGGCAGCAAAGCCGAGCAGGATTTTCTGCACACGCCAGAGTGGGCACGGAAAGCCATCCTTAACACTGCGCGCGTGGGAAAATTCTCCAGTGACCGCACAATCCGGGAATACGCAAGAGACATCTGGAACATTGAGCGCACTGAAGGCTAGAGTCTGTACGTTTCCAGCGTCAAACCTTTCACTAAGTAATTTCTTCCTATTGACTCCATGATTCGTACGCGATAATCTGCGATTACACTGGAAAGGAGGCTGATCCAATGGATAAAAGTTCTGATGGAAGTAGATGTAGCTTTAGTGAGGTGGCTGAGGCTTAGGGCGCTTGCTCTAAAGTCCCGCGAAACTCCAAGCTGGGGTTATTTGCTGTGGCCCTCCTTATAGAGCGCGCCTCAGGCTAATCTCAACAGACTACCGGAAACGGCCCGCATGGCTGCCCTGCAGCGCGGGCCGTTCTCTTTTGTGACTAGCCACGCAACATCAAGATTGCGTATTCTCTAAGTTAGCGACTCATGCCCAACCTTTCACTTTCCGAGATCCTCGGCGCGCCCGTCATTGATTCCACAGGCGCGGTTCGCGGACGTGTGCGTGAGGTTGCTGTTTTTCCCCAGGATGATCCCTCCCGCATCGCTGCGTTCATTGTGCGTACTCGCAATGGCGACCGGATGCTTCCGCCTGCGCAGATCAGTTCGATAAAGGATGCAGTGATCCGTTCCAGCGAAGCCGCAGAACATTGGACACCGCTTGCCAGCTCGGAAGGATTTCTCTTGCTGGAACGCGACCTGCTTGATCAGCAGATCATCGATGTTCACGGACGCAAAGTGGTTCGCGTCAACGATGTTGATTTTGAGGTGGTGCAGAGCAATGGCCATCCTACCTTCAGTATTTACGAGGTGGAGATCGGGCCTCGGGGTGCAGTTCGGAGACTACTCAAGAATCTTGCTCCGAGGCGTGCGATCAACGCGATGGCCGAACGCTTTTCGCCCAAGATCATTCCCTGGGATTTCGTTGACCTGATTGAAGTCGATCCTGCTCGCCGCGTGAAGCTGAAGATAGAGCACGCGCGATTGTCGCGCCTGCATCCCGCCGATATCGCCGACATCCTCGAGGAACTCGCACCCGCACAACGCGAAGCTGTATTCGAGACTCTCGACGAGGACGTCGCCGCAGACGCTCTGGAAGAACTTGATCCCAAGCTTCAAGGCTCGTTACTCGAATCGCTCGATTCCGACCACGCTGCTGACATTGTCGAGGAGATGGAACCGGATGCCGCCGCCGATCTTCTGGAGAATCTCTCCGACCAGGCCTCCGAACAGATCCTCGACGAAATGCAGCCTGAAGAGCGTGAAGAGGTTGAAGAGCTTCTGGAGTTTGAAGAGGACACGGCTGCAGGGCGCATGACCACGGCATACATTTCTGCTCCACAGAAGGCCACTGCCGAAGATGCCATTAACCTGCTTCGCGGATTCGAAGGCGGAGTCGAAACGGTCAGCACGATTTTCCTCGTGGACGAAGCCGGAAATCTCGTTGGCGCTGTTCCTCTTGCGAAGCTTGCGCTGGCCGACAACAGCACGCCACTTGCAACGCTTACCTCTGACCAGCTCATCTCCTGCTCCATCGAAGCGAATGAAAAAGAAGTCGCAGAGCTATTCGATAAATACAACCTGCTCACCTTGCCTGTCATTGACGAAACCGGACAGCTCAATGGCGTAATCACCGCCGACGACATCATCAGCCTGCTCCGCCGCAAACTCTAAGATCCCGAGTTGCCAGAGAACCAAGCTGCGCGACCAGTTGCGATTGACGAGAAACGAGAAACGAGAAACCGGTTTTTCCTGTGTTACCTTTGAATTGCGTTTCTTTTCACATCGCAATCTCCTTAAAATCGTACGCACATGAAATTCCTCAGGTCCTGGAAAACCCGGCTGCTGCTGTTCCTTGCCGTCGTTGGCCCCGGCTTCATCACTGCCAATGTCGACAACGACGCCGGCGGCATCCTCGCTTATTCTCAGGCAGGCGCGCAGTTTGGATACTCGCTCTTGTGGACGATGCTTCCGATGACGATTGCCCTAATCGTTGTTCAGGAGATGTCGGCACGCATGGGAGCAGTCACCGGCAAAGGACTCAGCGATCTCATTCGCGAGGAGTATGGGTTCCGCACCACTTTTATCATCATGGTGCTGCTGGTGTTCACTAATTTCGCCAACGTCGTTGCCGAGTTTGCCGGCGTCGCCGGGGCCACTGAGCTGTTTGGTGTCTCACGTTACATCAGCGTGCCTATCTCGGCGGTGCTGGTTTGGTTCCTTGTAGTGAAAGGGAACTACAAAAGCGTCGAGAAGATTTTCCTGATTGCTTCATTTTTCTACATCGCTTACATCATCGCCGGAGTCCTCTCCCGCCCGGATTGGCACGATGCAGTCATAAACACGCTCAAGTTGCCGCCGCCTCGCCAGTTTAAGAACTCGGACTATCTATATATGTCCGTGGGAATCATCGGCGCCACCATCGCCCCATGGATGCAGTTTTATCTACAGTCGTCGATTGTGGAAAAGGGTGTCACAGTCCGCCAATATGCAGCTTCGCGCATCGACGTGATTTTTGGCTCCATCTTCACCGACATCGTGGCTTGGTTCATCGTCGTTGCCTGCGCTGCAACCCTTTATGTGAGCGGCTACAGAGATGTGAAATCGGCGGCCGATGCTGCGCAGGCGCTCAAGCCGCTTGCCGGGCAATACGCATTTATCCTCTTTGCCGCCGGGCTGTTCAACGCATCCATCTTCGCAGCGTCTATTCTGCCGATATCCACGGCTTACACCGTCTGCGAAGGACTGGGCTTTGAATCCGGTATCGACAAGAAGTTCTCGGAAGCGCCGGTCTTTTATTGGCTCTACACTATTTTGCTGGCCAGCGGCGCCGCCGTGATTCTCCTTCCTAACGTGCCGCTGGTTAAAGTTGCAGTGCTGTCGCAAGTGCTGAACGGAGTCTTGCTGCCGTTCGTTCTCATCTTCATGCTGTTGTTGGTGAACAAGGCCGAGCTGATGGGAGTGCACGTGAATTCACGTCTGTTCAACGTGATTGCGTTGGCCACTACCATCATCATGATCGTGTTGACCGTGGCCATGCTTGTGACCAGCTCCAAGTCAAGTTAACTCAGAACGAGAAACCGTCTTAAACGATTTTTCCCGCTGCGATCTCCCGTACCAGCTTCACGTCGGCTTCGAGGAAATCGTATCTAGGCAGCGTCTCGCGATCCACCCAGCGGACATCTTTGAATATGCGGTTCTGGATTTCACCGGAAAAGTCCGTCACAAGGAAAAAAGCCAGTTCCACACCGCCGCCGTTCTTGTATCGATGAGCAATACGGGCCACCTCACTGCCGATCTCCGCAGAAATGCCAAGCTCCTCATCCAACTCCCGCTGCAAAGCCGCGACCGGTTTCTCGCCCATCTCTATCTTTCCGCCTGGAAATTCCCATTTGAGTGGAAGGGGTTGGTCTTTGGTGCGCTGGCAGATGAGGATCTTTGAGTCGCGGATTATGATGGCGGCAACAACTTGCTTCATCGATAAGGGGCCTTGCTCCAAGCGCAGTTGGGACAGCACATTACGATACCACTACTTCGATAAGGTTACCGCCGCATCCATGCGGCGCAACCCCGTGCTGGTGGGAAAGGCTTCCGGATGGATTGCCGCAGCCAGCGCGTATAGGCCGGATATCAGGGTGGGTCCGGGCGTATTCAGATACTCATCGTTGATGCAGAAAACGCGATTGTTCCGGGCCGCCTTTGTCTCTGACCAGCCACGTGCCGGAATTATCTTTTCTAGAGGCACGCGGTCTCCGGCGCCGCACCATGCCGCAATGATCACGTCCGGATCCTGTTCCCGTACGCTCTCCTCGTTTGTGTGATGGCCCGGCATTCCCAAGAAAACTCCGCCGCAAACTTCAATCAGTTCCGCCACCCACGCTTGTGAAAGGATCAGCGGCTTGCCCCATTCTTCGCAATAAACTTGAGGACGACCGCCACCTTCTGTTGCTCGTTGCGCGCGTAATCCAACATGATGGACTTCACTTTGCATCTCTTCGATCAGCCTGCGACCTCGTTCGGGAACTTCTAAAATCGCTGCGATATGACTGATGTCACAATAGACGTCGTGTAAAGAATGCGGCGCGAACCCTAAGAACGGGACACCGGCCTTCAGGATCTCAGCCACGGCCTCAAGTTGATAGGGTACGGATGCAATGACCATGTCTGGCTTCGCGGCGAGAATCTGCGCCGCCTGCGCCGTCCATGAATCCGCAACAATGGTCTTCCCCTGCTCGCGTAGCGCAGGACAAACATCTACGCAGTACTTCGTGCAAGCAACAACGTGATCGAGCAGTCCCAAACGGTCAATGGTCACAGTAACGCTGGGCTGAAGCGACACGATCCTTTTGGGGACAAAGCTCATGCGGGTAGTGTAAGGGCTTTATATAAGCTGCGCAAAACAAAGTGAACTAGAATTATTCTCAATGTACTCTGCCGCTGTTCTCGATCATTTTGAGCATCCCCGCAACGCCGGAGATCTTCCGGATGCGACAGCATCGGTTCGCGTCGAGAATCCCGCTTGTGGAGACATCATGCAGCTCTCTCTCAAGATTGAAGGCGGAGTCATTACTTCAACCCGATTCCGTACCCGCGGTTGCGTCGCCTCGATCGCTTGCAGTTCCATGATCACAGAGCTGATTCAAGGCAAGAGTCTCGACGAGGCGAGGAAGATCGATCCGCAGCAATTGGTTGAAGCACTGGGCGGGCTGCCGCGCGAATCTCAGCACGCCAGCCATCTCGCCATCGACGCACTCGCCGCCGCATTGCGAAAGTTATCAACACTTTGACAGGCGTGATTTGCTTTGACAGGGCACGGCTTCAGCCGTGCCGCCAAGCCGCAATGGAGAGCGGCTTTAGCCGCTGAGGTTCACTCGTTGGGATTTCAGACTGGGTCAACGCAAAAGACCGAACTGCCGGCGCAGGGCTTTAGCCCTGCATCACGTGCCTGAAACAGAATCGGCTTTAGCCGCTGAGGTACTCTCCGGCCAATAGATCTCCCATCCCTGTTCTCGGGCGATAACTTCTATATCCGGATTCGGATTGATCGCATACGCCTTTGCTGCCAACTTCAACATGGCGGCATCATGAATGGAATTTCCGAAAACCGCATCAACCTTCCGCTTGATGACTTCGCGGATCGCAACTGCCTTGCCCTCACCACTGGGCATTCGGAGTAGCTTGTCCGCGACAACTCCGTCGCTGCACTCCGCAGTCGCCGCCAAAATGTTTGTCGCCGGAATGCCAAACTCGCGGATACCTTCGCGCACCACCCACTGATTCGTCGACGAGACCGCCCAAAGCTCACAGCCTTGTTGCGCCAAGGCATTGGTCAAACGTTGCATTTCCAAAAAGTAGTGGGGCTTTATGACTTCCGCGAAGAACTCTGCGGCGGCGGTCTCGATGTCGTGCACTCGCAGCCCCGCGTACATGGTCGTCATCTCGCCGCACATCACACCTTCGGCAACATTGCCCTGTCGATAATCCTCATAGCGATTGCGTGCCCACCTCTGCACATCTGCGGAAACCATACCCCTGTCCATGCTCCAGTAGAAGAACTCCTCGCCGGAGTTGTTGGCCCAGAGAGTGCCATCGCAATCGAATACCGCAATACGCGGCTCCAAGGTTAAAACGGAATTGATGAAATGTTCAGAGGTGTTGGACATGGAAAGGGAAGGGCTCGTCATCATCCTGCAATTTGCGCGTAGTCTTCAGGCGTATTGATATTAACGATCACGTTCGGATCAACTACGGGGACGTATTCGATATGCTCCTGGTTCGCGTGTTCGACATCTCGAGCAGTGCTTTTCGGATCGGCACGAAGGAACGCCTCGATCATCTCTCGGCCGATAACGATCGGATGTCCATGCTTGCCTTCGTATTCCGGAATAGCTGCCCACTTATCATTGTCGCGCTCAAAATTTCGTGCGAAGTGTGTGAGCAGCGTGGCAATCGTTGCTGGCTTCGCCGGCGGACGATCAACCAGCGTAACGATGGCGGCATCACGGCCGTGGTTCAACACCTCATGCAATCCAACGCGCAATGAACTGAATTGTCCGCACTCCGGTTCGGGATTCACTGCGAGAAATGCTCCCCTCGCGTAGATTTCCGGTTTCAGGATTGCGACATTCTTTCCCGCAACCACGATCACTAACTGTGTGAATGGTGTCAGCCGGTCAATGGCAGCGGAAAGGAGCGTTTGCCCGTGCCACGGCAACAGGGCCTTGTCCCGCCCCATCCTTGAGGATTCGCCCGCCGCGAGGATGACGCCCGCAAAACTGGCAGCAATCATGAGTTTGATTTCAGAGCTTGTCGCTTTCTCGACCAGCTAAGATGGGGAAGCGCTGTGGTACTGTTTCGGCGCACGCCGATCATCTCCGCAACGATGGCCACGGCGATCTCTTCCGGCGTGATCGCCCCCAGATCCAAACCTACGGGCGAGTACACACTCCCGAACTTCTCCGTCGGGATTCCTTCCGCTTCCAGTTCTTTTTGGATGGAAATGAATTTACGCTCCGATCCGATCATTCCCAGGTAACGGAATGAGGTCGGCACGGTCAGCGCCCAACGCAGAATGCGCATGTCATCGTGATGTCCACGCGTCGCAATCACAATAAATGACGACTCGCCCGGTGCGATCTGTTCCAGCACTTTTGCATAGTCGTCAGCGTAGATCTGCTTGGCCTCGGGATAGCGCTCGCGATTGGCGTACGCCTCGCGGTCGTCGATGACAGTAATTTCGAATCCTGCCATCTTCGCCACACTATATAGGCTGTGCGCTACATGTCCCGCTCCGAAAATGTAGAGTTGCGGGATAGGCAGAACCGGCTCAATGAATACTTCCAGCGTGCCGCCGCAGACCAGTCCGGTGTCGTATTTCGGATTCTGGTTCAGGTTAAACGTGAGCGTCTGCGGCTTTTCCGATTGCATCACTTCTTTTGCGGCCTGCCAGACCTCAGCCTCGACACATCCGCCGCCGATGGTGCCTACGATCGACCCATCATCCCGCACCAGCATTTTTGCGGTTTCGAAAGATGGAATTGAGCCGCGCACATTAATAATGGTGGCCAGCGCGCCGCGCCGCCCTTCTTCCCGCAACCGCACGATCTCTGAATACACGTCCATCTATCTCGATTTTATCGCACAAAGAAAGAGGGCATAGGAATGTTCCTATGCCCCTTCCTGCTTTTGCAGCAAAAGCTTAATTACCGCCGTTTGCTGTTGGTTGCGTCTTCAGCCATGAATCCAGCTTTCCCGACTGCTGGTTCTTGAAATTGATGCACGCATTTGATCGTTCCACGCCCAGTTTCAGGCTTCTACCGCCTACGTTCTTCGATTCCAAAAATTGCTTTGCTTCATCCCGTTTAGAAGCGTCGCAGAAATTTGAAACGACTCCGCCGAAGCCTCCGCCCAAGCTGGCTATCGTGCGCTTATGGATCTCATCGAAGTTGGCCTTAAAGAATTCAAGGGCCATCTCTCGTCCTGCCGGATTGGCGAACTCGCCAAAGAGCACTTGCGGCAAGTCCTGAGAACGCACGTCTGTCAGTGACAATTCCAGCGTCCGTTTCACCAACGCAGGATCACGGAAGTTAGTCAGAGAACTCTGGTAACGGTAGAACTCGCTGGGGGTCTTTGCCTCTTTCCGCTTTTCCAGAAAAGCATCGTAAAGAGCGGTATCTCCCTGCCTTGAAACCAATGCGAAGGAGAATGGGACCTGGCTGGGCGGCACTGACGTGGGATCTTTCATATACCCGTCCACCATCTGCCGTGCGTACGCCAGCACTTGCGGATCGCCATTTCTGCCCAACTGCGCCATAACGCCTGCACGCAACGTCGCTTGGTCCGGATTCTCGTTAGGAACCGGTTTCATGCCCAGGTCCTGTATCACGGGTTGAAGCAGATTCCGCACCCACGCCTCAAACGCGGGACGCTCTTCAGGAGTAACTATGCGCTCGTGCAGGTACTCGATCGGATCGAGGATCTGTTCCATCACGGCTCGCGATCGTTCCTTCTTAAATCCATTTGCCAGATTCAAGAATGTCGCCACGCTCTGTTCGCCATTTCTCACCAGTGCCCACTCATCGCCGACGAATGAGATCCGTTCTCCCGGCGTGAGGGTCGCTTGCACATTTGCTGATAGTTTTGCAATGTCCGCATCAGTGTATGAAGTGCGGTAGTAACCGACTCCGCTTGCATTGGCAAAGAACCACGGAGAGCATCCATTGACGCTGATGGTCTTCTGCTTCTCTCCAACCACGGTGCACTGTGCTGTCTTCGAATCTGCGGTTTTCACGCAAACCGGGATCTGCCAGAGTTCGCTCGAACCTTTCTGCTGCAATGCGGGATCAATGAACAACCTCCGCTGGCTGATGGCGATATTGGTCTTGCCCGCCGAGCAGCTCGCCTTCGCTGAGATCAGTGGTGCGCCGGCTTGGTTGACGAATGTCGGCATGAGCTTGTCGATAGGCTTGCCGGAGGCCATTGCAATTTCCGTCCAGAAATCCTTTGCTTCAGTGTTGCCGTATTTGTGATGCTCAAGATAATTATTGACGCCTTTGCGGAAATTCTCAGGGCCAACATACGTTTCAATCATCCGCAGCACTGCTGCCGCCTTGCCGTAAGCGATGCCGTCGAACAATTGCGCGATCTCTTCAGGAGTGTCAGCAGGCTGATGGATAGGACGAGTCGAGGCCAGCGCATCCAACGTCAGGGCTTCTTGCGTGTCTTGCACTTCGTCTAGATCAAAATGCCAATCGGCGTTCCATGCCTCCAGCGGCTTGGGTGCCATCCATGTGGCAAAGCCCTCGTTCAGCCAGATGTCATCCCACCACTTCATAGTCACAAGATCGCCAAACCATTGGTGAGCGATCTCATGCGCGATGGTCGATGCCACTTGCTTGCGCTGATTTGTCGTTGCGGTCTTCTCATCGATCAGCAGCGCAGTCTCGCGATAAGTGATGGCTGCGGTGTTCTCCATGGCTCCCGCGGAAAAGTCGGGAATGCCAAGCTGGTCAAGTTTCCCGTATGGATACTTGATGCCGTAATACTGGTTGTAGAAATGGACGATGTGCTGCGTGGCTTCCAATGAGAATCCCAGAAGCGGTGCTTTGTCCGGCGTTGCGCAGACCCGCAACGGGATTCCATCCACCTCGCCACTCTGGCAGACCAGATCGCCGACCACCATTGCCACCAGATACGTGGACATCTTCGCTGTCGTGGCAAATTTCACTGTGTGCTTGTCAGGGCCGGGGCCAGGGGTGTCTGACAACTGTCGTCCGTTTGAAAACGCCGTGTCACCTTTGTCCACGATCAGAGTGATGTCGAATGTCGACTTGAATGCTGGCTCGTCGAACGAAGGGAACGCGCGCCGAGCGTCAGTGTTCTCAAATTGTGTCGTGGCGTAATTTCTGGTCTTGCTTTTGCTCAGGTAGAAGCCACGCAACTGGTCATTCAATATGCCGGTGTACTTGATTGCGATCTTTGCCGGCCCTGCGGGAATTGGCTTCGGCGTCGTCAGCGTGACCTGTTCGCTCTTTTCGTCGTAAGCGACATCCGCAGTTTGCGTCTGCGTCCCCGAGGTGATCGTAGCTTTTTCGATCTTGATCTCTGCCGAGTTCATCGTCACTTTATTTCTGGGCGCGATGAAACTTACATCCATGACCTCATCGCCGGTAAAGGTCGCGGCCTTCAAATCGGGACCAAAGGTAAGTTGATAATGGCTGGGGATGACGTTTTGCGGGAGCCGTTGGCCGACGGCGAATGAAGCGAATACTAGGAGCAAAGGCAATAGAACTAACTTTTTCATGTTCCTCCAAAATGAAGTACGAGGACTTGCTTGGAATGATTTCAATCGTCGGAGTGGCGGTTCCGTGGAGCAACGATTGTACGAATGGACCTAAGGTTTAGACCGACCAAACACCGCAATGTTAGCTCCATTGCAGATTAAGGTACCAGAATCGAGAGGAGCGCGCCGGAACGGCTCAGCTCGTCTCTCCGGCTACAAACCTATTCCCCGAACAATTTGACCTGGTCCGCAGCTTCTTTTACAGGGCGACGACGTCCCTGCATCCCGCCAATCACTGCTAACACGGTTAGGGAAGAGAGTGCACTCCGCGGGACGAAGATGCGTTGTGTATTGGCGCGGGTGTCAGGTGGGTTAAGTAGAAATCCATCCGGCGAGATCTGCGTGAGGTCGTTGGGCATTAGGCCCTCAACCATGTCGTTGTCTTTGTACTTCAATCGCACCCAGAGGCCTTCGGTGCGGGGACGGGTAGTGAAGGTCTTGCGGCTGAAGCTCTCAACATCGCTGAAGTCACGCACGAAGTAAACGCATTTGATCTCCGCGAGGTCGATCGTGACCAGGTTTCCCGAGGTATTCAGCAGTTCCAGCTTGCCTTCTGAGACAAAAGTTGCCGGAGTGACGTAGCCGCTGATCGTGTCGCGACTCATCTTGCGGACGACAACTTTCTTGTGAGTAGAAGGCATGAGAATCGGTTTCTAGCTTCTGGTTTCTCGTTTCTAGTTAGCGAACATCATTCTAGAAACGAGGAACTAGAAACGAGAAACTGCTTTCCCAATTTTCGCACGTCTTTCCACCAGGATTCCTTGCCTTAACACGAATGTAGCCAAATGGTAACTGCTTGTGTTATTGTGTTGCGTTTAGTAATTCCCGTTGAAAGTTGTCTAAGTCTATATTCCGGAGTCACTTACGAACCAGTGCCAATTGAACGCGGCGGTCGCTGCAAACGGGCAAGCTCGTTTTCCCGAAAAATGCGGCCACGCGGAAGCCACTCGTGTGTTCATTGATGCCATCCAGCCGGGTTACGGAGGGATTAAATTAAGGCGACACAATGTAGTGACCGGTACAGGTAAGCACCCTTAAATGGCCGATTACATATACATCATGGAAAGCCGGCTCACGCCGGAACAGCAGCGCGGTGTGACCCTGGTGCAAGAAGTGGCCCGGGCGCACGGCATGAACATCTACTTGGTAGGTGGCGTTGTCCGCGACATCATCAGCGGCGCCAGCATTCGCGACCTCGACTTTGCCGTTCAAGGCAACGCACTCAAACTTGTCAAGGACCTGGAAAAAGCCGGAGCAATCATCGAAGGCACGGATGAGCACCTGCGCACTGTCTACGTTCTGCTGCCGGGAAATCTGCGCGGCGAAGTGACCAGCGCGCGCTCGGAAGTTTATGACAAGCCGGGGAAGCCACCGGAGATGTCGCCTGCAACCATCAACGAAGATGTGCGCCGTCGCGACTTCACCATGAACGCCATGGCGTTGTCACTGAATCCCGGCTCGCGCGGGCTTCTGCTGGATCCATTCAATGGAGTCGCCGACATCGAGTCCAAGCTCATCCGTATCCTTCATAACTACGCATTCCTTGAAGAACCTTCACGTCTGATCCGCGCCACGCGTTTCTGCGCCCGCTTCGACTGGCAGTTCGAGGAGCGTACCCAGGCCCGTTACGATGCAGCCAAGGAAAACAAATACATTGAGCAGGTAAACAGGAAGCTGCTCGGCCATGAGATCGAACAGGTAGCGCATGAGAATGATCCACTGAAGGTGATGCGCGCGCTGGAAAAAGAAGGCTGGCTGGCTGAATTGCATCCGCACTGGTCAGTTTCGAAAGTGGATGTCCCCGGACTGAACCACCTGATGAAGATTCGCCAGCAGTTGCTGGACCTCAGTTACACACTCGATGCCGGCCCGGCTGTCATGTACTTCATCACCAACAAGATGAACACCAATGATGTTCATGCATTGCAGACGGCCATCCATCGCAAGGCGTTTGTCACGGCGTGGAAGCATCTTGAAGACGATGCCAGGGATTTCGCAAAGAAACTGACCGGAAAAGATGCGGCACTACCTTCGCAAGCGTGGAAGATGCTGCAAAGCACCAAGCCGGAGACGATCCTCTTTACCGCAGCTACTACAAAGAATTCCGCAGCCGCTAGGAAGATCCAGGATTTCCTAGGTAAGTGGCGACAGGTAAGGACCCGCTTGCCATTGCCGGAGATGGCGGAACTGCGCATTACGCCTGAGTTACCGGAGTATCCCAAGCTGGCCGATGAAGTATTCCTCATGTTGCTGGACGGCAAGCTGAAGTCGCACACAGAAACCATCAATTTCCTGAAGCCGTATTCGCCGCCAGAGCCGGTGGCGCCGCCACCGCCAGTGCGTCGCGGGCGGGGAGCGAAAAAAGCTGCAAAGGTAACGCCGAGCGTCGACGGCGGCGCTGCACCGGTCAAAGGCAAACGTGGACGTAAGCCAGGTTCAGGCGCGGCGACAGCTAACGGAAATCAGAAAGAGGGTGCAATGGACGACCAAGGAAATCCAACCACGCCGCTAGAAAAAGCAGCGGTAGCTGTGGGCAAAGCAGTAGGCAGCGTAGTCAAAGCGGTCACGCCGGAGAAGAAGGCGAATGCTTCGGAAAAGCCTGCAGTGGCTGCGAAAAAAAGGTCCAAACCGGCAGCTAAGAAGACTGCGGCGAAGAAACCCATTAAGAAGAATGCGGCCAAAAAGCCTGCGCCAAAGAAAAAAGCTGCTGTCAAGAAGCCAGCAAAAAAACGTAAGTAAACTCTCAACAATGGGCCCGTTCTAAAGCGGGCCCATTTGTCCTTCCAACTTACGTCCCAGCAATTAAAATAGAAGTAACCCGAATGTCTGAATTTACCCATCTTCATTTGCATTCCCATTTTTCCCTGCTGGACGGCGCATGCGAGCCGGAAAAGCTGGTCTCCCGCGTCAAGGAACTGGGTATGACGTCGGTCGCCATGACCGACCACGGCAACATCTTTGGCGCGATGCATTTCTACAATGCCGCCAAGTCCTCGGGGATCCGGCCCATCATCGGATGCGAACTCTACATCTGCAAGAAGGACGACCATCGCGCCGCACCCGAAGGCGACAAGTACAACCATCTGCTGGTGCTGGCGGAGAGCGATGAGGGATATCGCAATCTGATGAAGATCACTTCCGAGGCGTCGCTGCACGGAATGTATTACAAGCCTCGCGTCAGCAAAAAATTCTTGGCCGCGCACTCAAAAGGCTTGATCGGATTGTCAGGATGTCTCGCCGGACAGGTCTGCGAAGAGTTGATGGAAGGCCACTTCGAAAAGGCCAAAGCCGCCGCCGGCGAGTACAGCGAGATTTTCGGCAAGGACAATTTCTTTCTAGAGATTCAAGACCAGGGGCTGCCTGAAGAACACCGCATCCACAAAGACCTGTTCAAGCTGGAATCCGACCTCGGCATTCCGATGGTTGCTACCAATGACAGCCACTACCTTTGCGAAGGTGACGCCCACGCTCATGATGTACTCATCTGCGTGCAGACAGGCAAGTCTGTTCACGATACCAATCGACTGAAGTTCCACGGCGATCAGTTCTTCGTTAAGAGCGCGGACGAGATGGGACGCGTCTTCAAAGATGCTCCGCAGGTGCTCACGCGCACCATGGGCATCGCCGAACGCTGCAATGTGAAGATCGAGAAAGTTGGGAATCCGTTTCCCACATTCGCCGTACCCGAGGGCCACACCATTGACAGTTACTTCGAGCAAATCTCGCGCGAGGGAATGTCGCGACGCTTCGAACTGATTCGTGCGCAAGAAAAACTTGGTCGGCTGAAAAAGACCATCTCCGATTACGAGCAGCGGCTTACGCTGGAGATCAAGCTCATTCAGCAGATGAAGTTCTCCGGATACTTCCTTATTGTCTGGGACTTTATTCGTTACGCGAAAGAGAACAACATTCCTGTGGGCCCGGGGCGCGGGTCGGCGGCTGGGTCGCTGGTTTCGTATGCGATGGGCATCACGGATATCGATCCGCTGCAAAACGAGCTGCTCTTCGAGCGCTTCCTAAATCCGGAGCGCGTCTCGATGCCGGATATCGATATCGACTTCTGCATGAACCGGCGCGGCGAAGTCATCAATTACGTTACGCAGAAGTACGGCCGCGAAAACGTCGCGCAGATCATCACCTTCGGTACCATGGCGGCGAAAGCCGCGATCAAAGACGTTGGCCGCGCCATGGACATGCCATACAACGAGGTGGAACGCATCGCCAAGATGGTGCCCACCACGCTGAACATCACTCTCGATAACGCATTGAAAGATTCGCCTGGACTTCAGACCGCGTACGATACCGAGCCTCAGGTACGCGAACTGCTGGACACAGCGCGCAAACTTGAGGGCCTGGTGCGCAACGTCGGCGTACACGCCGCCGGGGTGGTGATATCCCCGCAGCCGCTTACCGACTTGGTACCGCTGCACAAGACCAAGAACGACGAAATCGTCACCGCCTTTGACATGAAGGCGATCGAAAAGATCGGCCTGTTGAAGATGGACTTCCTCGGGCTGACGACGCTGACGATTCTCGACGATGCACTGAAATTGATCGCGCAGCGTGGCACGGCGCTGGACCTAAGCACAATCCCACTCGACGACGAAGAAACTTACAAGAAAGTGTTCTTCAAGGGATTGACCTCGGGCGTATTCCAGTTTGAATCGAGCGGCATGCGCGATGTTCTGCGCCGATATCATCCAACGGCAGTCGAAGATCTCACCGCATTGAACGCGTTGTATCGTCCAGGTCCGATTCAGGGCGGCATGATCGACGACTTCATTGATCGCAAATGGGGCCGCAAGAAAGTCGATTACGAATTGCCGGAGCTGGAACAGTTATTGAAAGAAACGCTGGGCGTGATCGTGTATCAGGAACAGGTCATGCAGATTGCGAACACGCTGGCCGGATACTCGCTGGGTGAAGCTGACCTGCTGCGCCGCGCGATGGGAAAGAAAGATGCCGAAGAGATGGCCAAGCAGCGCGAGCGCTTCGTCAGCGGCGCGAAAGAGCGCGGCTTCAATGAGAAGAAGGTCGTAAAGATCTTCGACCTGATGGAACAGTTTGCCGGATACGGATTCAATAAGTCCCACTCAGCGGCTTACGCGCTTCTCGCATATCAAACGGCGTATCTGAAGACGCATTATCCCGTGGAATTCATGGCCGCGTTGCTGACGTCGGTGACAGGCAGCACGGACGACGTCGTTAAGTACATCAATGAGTGTCGCGAGATGGGGATTGCAGTAGAACCGCCAGACATCAACGTCAGCGATGCGAATTTCACGCCCCACGAGAACGCGATCCGCTTCGGATTAGCCGCGGTGAAAAACGTCGGACACAATGCCATCGAGTCCATTGTCGCCGCCCGCAAGAAGCTGAGCAGATTTAATTCCTTCTTCGAATTCGCCGAAAGTGTCGATCTACGGTTGCTGAATAAGCGCGTGCTGGAGTCGTTGATCAAGAGCGGCGCGATGGATGCGCTCGGAACTCGCGCGCAGCTTATGGCCGTGGTGGATCGCGCCATAGAAGGCGGCCAAAAGGCGCAGCGCGATGCGGAATCCGGGCAGCATGGATTGTTCGGCGTATTCAAGCAGGACGAAGCACCGGCGCCGGAGAAGCTTCCCAACGTGCCGGACTGGGATGAGCATCAGCGGCTCTCGGCGGAGAAAGAGATCCTCGGGTTCTTTATCACTGGACACCCGCTGGAGAAGTACGCCGACAAACTCGCTGATTTCAATGCGCTCGACACCCGCACCATCTCCGACATGAAGCAGGGAACCGGCAAAGATGAGATCAATGCCGGCGGCGTGCTCACGGGCGTGCGCGTCTTGAAATCGAAAAAAGGCGACATGTACGCTCAAGCGGCGCTCGAAGACATGACCGGAAAGGTCGATGTGCTGGTCTTTCCCGAGGCGTATAAGAAGCTTTCAGAAAAATTGAAGCTGGAAGTCCCCCTCCTGGTGCGCGGCTCGGTACGCGTAGAAGAGGGCGCTAACCCAAAGCTCGCGTTGAGCCAGATCACTCCATTAGAAGAAGCCCAGCCCAAGCTGCCGAAATCGATACGCATCCGCGTTCCCCTGGATACTGCAACGGAGCAGACCATTGATGCATTGCAATCCCTCTGCGTCGACCGCAAAGGGCCGGCCAAGGTGTTGTTTGATCTGGAACGTCCGCGTGACTTCATGGTGGTGCTGGAGGCGGAAGGCTATAATGTCCAAGCTGATCGCGCTTTCATCGGACGTGTAGAAGAACTCTGTGGGCGCGGCAGTGTTCGCGTGATCGATTAATTGCAAGAGCCTATGGACTCACCTTCCAAGCAGCAACAAAATCTGGAATCACTGGAAAAGCAGATCGAGCATTTGGAGTCGCTTGCGGGCGACAACAAGAGTGCCCTCGAGCAGCTGCATCTGTTACATGAGAAGGTGAACGCGCTACGCGCACAAGTCCAAAGCGGCATGAGCGCGTGGCAGAGGACTGAATTGGCCCGGCATCCCCAACGCCCCTACACATTGGATTACCTCGATCGCATCTTCACCGACTGGAGCGAGGTCCACGGCGATCGCGCATTTGGTGACGATCCCGCCATCATCTGCGGCATGGCCCGGTTCCACGGCGATGAAGTCCTCGTCATCGGACACCAGAAGGCCCGCGACACCAAGCAGAAGGTTTACCGCAATTTCGGAATGCCGAATCCTGAGGGCTATCGTAAGGCTTTACGCGCTATGGAAATGGCGGAAAAATTCGGCCGCCCTATTTTTACATTCGTTGACACTCCCGGCGCATACCCCGGACTCGGCGCTGAAGAGCGCGGACAAGCGGAGGCCATCGCGCGCAATCTGCGCGAGATGGCGCGACTCCGGGTCCCCATCATAGCCACTATCACTGGTGAAGGCGGAAGCGGCGGCGCGCTGGCGATTGCTGTCGCAGATCGCGTGCTGATGATGGAAAACTCGGTTTACTCCGTGATCTCGCCCGAAGGATGCGCGTCCATCATGTGGCGCGACCCTGCCAAGAAGGAAACTGCCGCGCAGGCTTTAAAGATCACCGCGCGTGATTTGCGTGAACTCAAGATGATCGATGACATCGTCCCCGAGCCCGACGGCGGCGCGCACAATGATCATGACCGGGCGGCAGAGTTGCTGGACAATTCGCTCCTGAAGCATTTGGCCGAGTTGAAATCGCGGTCAATCACGGAATTGGTTGAGTGCAGGTACAAGAAATTCCGCAACATTGGCCAGTTCTTTTCTGAGCGATAGCCATCCATCACTCCATTCACAAATGACATCAAGATCGAAAACTATTGTTGCGCGCGCATCGTGTCGCGTGGACTTGGCCGGCGGAACTCTCGACCTCTGGCCCTTGTACTTGTTTCATCCCGGCGCAGTGACAGTGAACTTTGCGCTGGATGTGATGACCTCTTGCCGGATCACTCCCAATAGATCTGGTGAGATTCACCTGCGTTCGCTCGACACCGGTAAGCTAGATCGATTCGCCAGTACTTCCGAGCTATTGAAATCCCGCAGCTACAAACATCCACTTGCAGGATATCTCTGCCGCTTTTTTCTAACCGAGGGCACAACCGGCTTTTCCTTAGACACGCATTCCGATTCGCCTGCGGGAGCTGGCATCTCCGGCTCTTCGGCCTTGATGATCGCAACCACCGCGGCCCTTGCGCGTTTCACCGGACGCAAGCTGTCGAAGGAAGCGATTCGCGTCATCGCGCAGAACGTCGAAGCGCAATTGATTCGAGTTCCAACCGGATGCCAGGACTATTACCCGGCATTGTACGGAGGCGTAAGCGCAATACATCTGGCCCCGGATGGCATTCACCGCGAATCGATTGCGGTTCCGGCAACTGAGGTCGACTCGCGATTCGTCCTGGTGTACACAGGAGCGCCGCGACAATCCGGCATCAATAATTGGGAAGTCTTCAAAGCTCACATCAACGGCGACAAGCGCATCTTCCGCAATTTTGCGGATATCAGCAGCATCGCACAGGCGATGCGATCGGCACTGCTGAAGCCTGATTGGAGCGAGGTGGCGCACCTCCTGCGCGAAGAATGGAAGCTGCGCAAGACCAACGCCCCGGGAATAACCACTCCGCTGATTGAAAAACTTGTATCCGCTGCGATGAAGAATGGCGCCCGCGCAGCCAAGGTTTGCGGGGCCGGAGGCGGGGGCTGTGCTATCTTCCTCGTCGATCCAGAGTCTAAGCAGCGGGTCGCCGATGAGCTCACTGCAACCGGCGGGCAGGTGTTGCCATTTAAGCTTGCTCGCAGGGGACTCTCGGTCCAGGTCGAATAGCCCAACTCGAATAGCAAGGTGCAGGTTACAAATTGAATCTGTGCATCTCACCGGATGGCCGGCTCCGCAACGGTTGGCGCTTTTTGATCGCCGTCTTCGCTTTCGGCATTACCGAAATTCTGGCGCTGAAAGTTGCGAGCACCTTCATCCATTCTTACAGCCTGAGATTTGAGGCATTGCTCCGGCCTCTGCATCTCACTCTGCTTCTCGTTGCCTTCACCTTAATGGTGAAATTTCTTGATCGCCTGCCTGGGAATCCATTGGCCGCTCAAGGCCTAGGCACCCGCGGCCCATGGCTCAAAGACGTCGCCACTGGTCTGCTGATTGGGTTCGCGTTGATCACCATAGCCGTGGTCGCGTTGGCCGTTTTTGGCGATCTTACTTTCAAGGTTGAAATTACGGAGCGGACGATTCCACCAACACTTCTAGTCGTCTGGGTTCTTGCTATGGCGGCGATGTTGGAGGAGGTTTCTTTTCGCGGATATCCTTTTCAGAGACTTGCGGACGGTTTAGCAGGCCTGGACCATTCCATCAGAATGCCATTTGGTACTGGCGCCATAGTGGTGCTATCGATTCTTTTCGGCGCAGTGCATCTCCGCAACCCTCACGCCACTCTGTTGGGTGCGGCGAACACAGCTCTGGTAGGAGTGCTTTTCGCCATCGCGTACTTGCGCACAAGGGCTCTCTGGTTGTCGTTCGGAATTCACTTCGGCTGGAACTTCAGCTTGGGAATGCTTTTCGGCCTTCCGGTGAGCGGAATCACCAATTTTGCTGTCGCCGTCCATGGCATCGCCCAAGGCCCTGTTTGGCTGACCGGCGGCGACTACGGCATCGAAGCCAGCGCCACCGGAACGGCGGTGATTCTGCTAGGGATATTGTTGCTGGTTCGGTTCGTACCGAACCGGGCTTCCGATCAGATATCAAGCACTTCCGCGCCGGCATCCAACATGGAAGGCAAGGATTTGCTGGATACAGGAACTTGCAATTCTGAGCGATCCGGACAATGATGGACAATTCCAGCTACTTGCCCCTGGTGTAACATGACATTCGCTCCGATAGCCCGGCTCGTCCTCTTCGGCTCCATCGCATCGGCTCTGATGTTGGCTGCTTTCGCAGGCTCCAACGAGCCGAAAACTCCGCCCATTTCGAACAAGACCCGGATCGAGATTATCCGCATCCTAAGCTCAGAATACGTTTGGGTACGCAAGCCTTTTCCCATGGGCGAAAAAGGCCTGACGATAAACACCAGTGGCGAGCTGGCGCCCGAACCCGGAGAACTTCGCTCGCTGCTAGCCAAGTACGGTCTAGCCGCCAAGCCCGGCGACCGTGCGCAGATCACCAACGTCGAATTCAAGGGCAAGGACATCTGGTTTGAGCTCAACGGTGGTCCGAAAAAAAAGTCGAAGTGGTATCAACGGATACAAGTCGGCGGCAGCGGCGGAATGACTACGCCCGTCCCGCAGAATCCCAATGAGATCGTGGCGAAGGGTTCGTATTTGGTCCTTCAATTCAAGGACTACATTCCCGAGGTCAGCTTGAATGACATCAAGGAATACGTTAAGCCGGTGCTCGACTTCACAGTGAAGTCAGCCGCGCAGGCCTATACCGAGACTCTGCCGGAAAATGTTCGTAATGCCATTCGCGACCACAAAGTTCTTGTCGGCATGAACAAGGAGATGGTCACCTATGCCAAGGGACGTCCTCCCCAACGCATCCGCGACCGCGAAGGCAATCAGGATTACGAAGAATGGCTCTTCGGTGCCCCGCCTCAGGATGTCGAATTCATTCGCTTCGTCGGCGATGAGGTTATCCAGGTTAAAACCATGACCGTCGACGGGCAAAAGATTGTAAAGACTCAACGCGAAGTCGTTCTCGATGATCCATCGCAAAGACCGGTGCAAGCTGCCGCCGCCGAAACCACCGCGCCGAAGCCTCGGCCTGCTGGCGCGCCAACTCTACGCCGAGCCGGCGAACCCATCGACGATTCGCAACGCGACCCCTCCCGCGGTCCGGTGCCCAACAGCCCACTCCCGCGCGATCCCTCACAAAATTCGCCACCACTACCTCCGGGGCAGCGCGATCCGGGCCAAACCTCGCCAACACCAGCGCCTCCGGGGCCTCCAGGCTCCAATCCTATGGGGCCGGGCCTGCAGATGTTAGCCGAACGCGACTGAGCCTTTGCTGCAAAGTCTCTCCGGCTTTACACTGGATGTGTGAAGATAGCTCTGGGCCAGATCAATCCTACTGTCGGTGATTTTTCCGGCAATGCCTCAAAGATCGTAGATTTCTCTCAGCGAGCCCGGAAAGCGGGCGCCGACCTCATCATCTTTCCCGAAATGTCAGTTTGCGGATATCCCGCGCGGGACATGGTTGAGCGGCCCGCCTTCGTTGCCCGAAGCCAGGAGACGATCGAAAAAATTGCAAAGGACACCGCCGGCATTGCTGTGATCTGTGGGTTCGTGACACCGGCTGAAGTGGGGACAGGGAAGTCGGTGATGAACTCCGCCGGATTTCTCAAGGATGGCAAAGTTCAGTTCATCCAATCCAAGATGTTGCTGCCCACATACGATGTCTTTGACGAGCAGCGCAACTTCGCTCCCGCAAAAAAGCAGGAATTGCTTCCGTTCTGCTCTCGTAAACTGGCTCTCACGATTTGTGAGGATGCATGGAATGACAAAACCTTCTGGGCCCAT
Organism: Candidatus Angelobacter sp.; assembly: GCA_025462835.1. Classification (GTDB taxonomy): domain Bacteria; phylum Acidobacteriota; class Terriglobia; order Terriglobales; family Acidobacteriaceae; genus JAICLA01. The sequence goes on from JAOAPH010000066.1 coordinate 44,157, forward strand.
CGGCTTTACAGCGTCGATCCCGTCGAAGAACTTATCCGCGCTGGCGCCGACTTCATCCTGAACATTTCGGCATCCCCATTTCAAGTCGGAAAATTTCAGGTAAGAGAAGAGATGCTGGCCGCCATCGCCGTCAACAATCGCATGCCGGTACTCATGGTCAATCAAGTCGGCGGCAATGACAGCGTCGTTTTCGACGGCACCAGCTTGGTCATCGGCCCCGATGGAAACGTGGTGGCGCGAGCGAAATCATTCGAAGAAGACCTGATCTATTTTGATTCAGAGACTCTCCAAGGCGACATACGCGAGCCCATCACCGGCCGCGAGGAAAGCGCGTACAAGGCTCTGGTCCTGGGTACTCGCGATTACGTCTGCAAGTGCGGCTTCTCAAAAGTGCTGATCGGATTGAGCGGCGGGATTGATTCCGCCCTCGTCGCATCCATCGCCGTGGATGCGTTGGGGAAGGACAACGTCGTCGGTATCGGCATGCCCGGGCCATATTCGTCGAAGGGAAGTGTGGACGACGCTCGCGAGCTGGCTGCCAATCTTGGTGTTCGCTTTGAAGTGGTTCCAATCACGGATATGTTTTCCGTCTTTCGCAACACCATGTCTGAAGTGTTCAACGGAAAACTTGAAGATGCCACAGAGGAGAACATGCAAGCGCGCATTCGCTGCGGCATCCTCATGGCGTTGTCGAATAAGATGAATTCGCTCGTGCTCGCCACCGGCAATAAGTCAGAGATTGCGGTGGGCTATTGCACTCTGTATGGAGATCTAGCGGGCGCCATGTGTGTTATTTCCGACGTCCCCAAGACCATGGTCTATGAGCTCAGTAAATACGTGAACCGGAATGGAACCATCATCCCGGTTTCCACCATCGAAAAGCCCCCCTCGGCCGAGCTTCGACCGAATCAGAAGGACAGTGATTCGCTTCCGCCCTATGAAGTTTTGGACGTGATCCTTGAAGATTATGTCGAAGATTTGAAGACCGCAAAGCAGATTGCGGCGGAGCGCGGCTTCAACAAAGAATTGGTGTTGAAGATCGTCCGCATGATCGAACGCAGTGAATACAAGCGCAACCAAGCGCCTCCCGGCCTGAAGATCACAGAGAAAGCATTCGGTGTTGGCAGGCGTTTCCCCGTCGCCGCCCGATACGAAGTCTAATCACATATGAAAGTTCGCATGACCAAATTCGCAATTCTTGCCAGCCTATTGTTTGTGCTTTCAATGGCAGTTGTCGCCCAGCAGGCCACATCGCCAAAAGTTAAAGCCACATCTGCCGCGAAGCCACCCACGAAGGCCACCGATACCAAAAAGGCCGAAACCCCGGATGCCTCACTGCCGACCATCGCCGTCGTCGATTCCTTCATGAAGCGGATGTTCGGTTACAACACCGCAGTCACCTGGAAGATCGCAGACATCTCTCCTTCTGAGGTTCCCGGTGTCGCGCGTGTCTTGGTAACCGTGGGCGGGCAGTCACAATCAACGCAGTTTTACGTGATGCCCGGAGGACAATTCGCCATGGTTGGTGAAGTGATTCCATTCGGGGCTGATCCCTTTGCTCCGGTTCGGGCCAAGCTCGATGCAGAAGCACGGGGCCCATCCCGCGGCGCACAGACCGCACCTGTGACTTTGGTTGAGTTCAGCGATCTGCAATGTCCCTATTGCAAGAACGCGCAACCGATCATCGACAAATTGATCGCCGAAAGTCCGAATGCAAAATTAATATTCCAGGCATTCCCGCTGCCTATGCATCCTTGGGCGAGGAAGGCTGCTGAGTACGCCGATTGTGTTGCTCAGCAGGATCAGGGCGCATTCTGGAAGTTCATCAACAGCGTCTATGACGCCCAGGCAGACATCACCGAAGCAGGCGCTGATGAGAAGCTCAAGTCTCTGGCTACAGGCGCCGGTGTGGATGCCGCTAAGGCAAGCGCTTGTTCGACGCAGCCCGACACTGCTGCTCGGATCGAAAAATCAATGGATATGGGAAGAGAAGTTGGCGTCTCCGGAACGCCCACCCTGTTCATCAATGGCCGCAAAGTGCAGAGTATCGCGAATACGCCCTTGGACCAGCTAAAGGCGATGGTCGATTTTGAATCCACCCAATCGGCAAAAAATAATCCGCTAAAAAATAGTGCGCAAAAATAGTTAGTTGCCGTCGAGATATGTTTCCGTTATTGCTGCCTTGTCCCGCTTGACGGCGAGCACGTGTGGAGTCACTAGCAACAAGATCTCATTTCTTGACGCCTGCTTGTTCGTCGTGCTGAAAGCGTTCTTCAGCCCGGGAATTCTTGAAAGCCAGGGCATACCGCTCAGGGATTTAGTTTCCATCACATCGATGGATCCGGCCAGCACGGAGGTTTCTCCGTCCCGAACAGTGATTGCGCCTTTGTATTCTCGGTTTGTGATGTTGGGAATCGCATTGAACTGGACTGCTCCCAATGATCTGATCTGCATCTCCAGCTGCATCGTCACTTCGGAATTGGCGTTGATCTGCGGAGTAGTCTTAAGCGTAATCCCCAGGTCTTCATAAGCAAATGAGGGAACGATTGGGCTCAGGGCGCTGCTTGAGACTCCCGGCAACTGCAGTCCATTGAGTATCGAGCCAAACGTCCCAGTGATGACAGGGAAGCGGTCGCCAACGTGAAAAGTTGCCGGATGCCCTTGCTCAGCACGCAGTGTCACATGCTGCAGAGTATTGAATGTACTCTTGTTGTAACTGAAGTTTGCCGTTGCGGGCGGGATGACAACGCCGAACTGCGTAATGCCTCCGCCGAAAGTTGCGAAGCCTTTTGTCAGCGGCGAATTCTGGCTTGCGGCCAACGCGGCTTGCGCCGCTGCCAGGTCGGAGGCAGTAAGGGTGCCGGCTCTAAACCGGTTGATAAGGTCCTGCGCGTTCGGCCCCAGCGCTCGCAACTCCGTATTAAGATTGAACATCGTGAATTGCAAGGGCAACGCGACGCCAAGCTGCCTCGTCATACTTTCATTCATCTGCATTGCGCGGACTTCCAGAAGAACCTGCGGCCTTCCTTCGATCAGGTTGTCAATGATTTGCGCGGCTGCATCCAGCGCTTGTTTGGGAGCACGGATAGTCAGCATCGCGGTGCTGGGATTGGCTGAGATGAAGCGAATATCCAGCAACGTGCGGATCACGTTTGTGACCTCTTGAAAATCCTGCGGACTGCCGGCAGTCGGAATGTAAAAGCTGCGCATTGACATGCGGTCAAGCTTACGATGGGCATCTTGATTGTCTGCGGCAACAATCATTTCAGTAGGTGAGATCGGTAGCACGAATCCATTCGTTACTTTCCGGGCAAGCCGCACAGCTGTGTTGAAGTCGAGGTCGTCAAGTACGAACCGCACTGGGCGCGACGAGAAGGAATCATCAAACGTCACAGTGATCCCAAATGCGCGGCCGATGTTCTGCCACAACTGCCGTGAATCCCCGCGAAAAGAGAAGTTCTGTTTTCCGGGCCTCGGATTCAGCTCCGGTTCGCTCGCATACTCAACCTCCACAGTCCTCGACTTCGGCGCCGCCGGCGCTTGTGTCCAACTGTCGCGAAGTCGTTGATCCGCGTAGGCGTTTGTCGGGTCCAGCGCCAGCGCATCACGGAATGCAGCCGCAGCGTCGACTCGACGATCCTGATCCAAGAATTTATTTCCGCGTTCCACGTACCTCGAGACTAATTCCTGTTTAACGTACTCGCGCGTGGTGGCGTGTGTGCGCTCACCTGGATTCAGCTCAGTGCTCTCCTCCAGCGCTTTCAATGCTTCGGGCAGCTTATCTGCAGAGTGCAAATGCAGCGCCTGCTTAAAAAGCTTCTCAGACTTTTTGATGTCGGCCTTCGACGGTGCAGTCTCGCCTGCGGTCGTCTTCGCAGCAGGAGCAGGCGCTTGCGCCACTGCCATTCCGCCAGCTAACAGCAGCGCGATCCAAAGGGACCGGTATCCGGTTTGTAACTTCAGCTCAGGCACGATAGACAAGATTGTACTGAAATTCTGCAACGTATATTGTTAGACTCTGAATATTGGGCGATGGAGTTCGCCATAACCGCCTTTTTGTCAAGGCTGATGACTCCTACGATTCTCTATCAGGAGAACTCCATCGTGCGAGATTATCTCTGGTTGTCCCTTGGGGCGCTGGCGGGGGCCAATCTCCGCTATCTTGTCAGCCGTGCCTCAGCAAGATTTCTATCCACTGATTTTCCCTATGGGACGCTGATAATCAACGTGACCGGCAGCCTGCTGGTGGGCTTTTTCTTGATCTGGACGACCGAACGCGTCTTGGCCGATCCGAAATGGCGGCTATTCATTGTCATCGGATTCTGCGGCTCGTACACCACGTTTTCGAGCTACGCCTTTGAGACCTTCGCTCTATTTGAGCAAGGACACTGGACACTCATGGCCGGCAATATCCTCGGCAACAATATTCTTTGTCTTTTTGCAGTCCTGGCCGGGGCAGGGATTGCCCGGGCGATCTAGGTATAGAATCGTGGGCGATATGGCCGTACAGATCTCCATCTACCTGAATGAAGCCGACGAGTGGCATCGTCGCCCTATGCACCTTCAGATCCTGAACTATTTGCGTGAACAGAATGTCGCTGGCGCAACGGTCATTCATGCAGTCGCAGGATTCACCGGACGCAGCCGGGTGCAAAGCTCCAGCTTGGTGGACGTCGGCGGAAAACTCCCGCTGATAGTCACCTTCATCGATACCGATGAACACGTCACTCGCGTGATGCCCAAAGTGCGCGAGATGGCGGCCAACCGGCTGATCGTGCGCGAGGAAGTCATTATCGAGCAGGGAGATCTGGAATAAGCAACTCCGTGCAAGCTTTCACGCACACATCGGGTGCGTGCTCGATCAACTGCTCCAGTGTGTAGATCCCTGTTGCCACCGCAATCACCGGGATTCCCACCGCCTTTGCGGCGTTTATGTCGGAAGGTGTGTCGCCGATCACGCACACTGTAGCCTCTGCTCCCAATCGGCGACGGACTTCAGCAAGTCCGTTGCGAAAAATATCTTCGCGCTTCTCGTGTCCGTCAGCGAATGCTCCAAACGAAAAATACTCGCGCAGGTTGGCCGCCTCGACTTTCATCCATCCGATGCGTTCCAGGTTCCCACTTGCCACGCCGAGCAGTTTCTTATTCGCGCGTAATGATTCCATCAATTCAAGGATCCCTGGGCAAATCGTCGCCTGCAGCTGTCCTCGATTTTTCTCCACCTCGTCGCACATGTGCTCGAGCGTTTCAGAGAGCTTGGCCTCAAGTTCGCCGTTGTTTAATCCCTCGCGCGCGAGCACTGCGCGCAGTATCCCAGTGTCCGTGTTGCCGTGTAAGGGAACGCCGTCGATCTTGCAATCGAGGTTGAAACTGCGCTTGAGTGCGCTATGGAAGGCGTTGTAGTGCGCACCGCCGTAAGCATTCAGCAGCGTCCCATCGATATCGAAAAGATACGCGTCAGCGTCAATCCAGTTGGTGGCAGGCACACTGCTCCTCTCTGCTTTTAGATTCAAAAATTAGGATAGATGACTACCAGATCGCGACCCAAAGTCTCACTCGCGCGAAGGAACTATCTCGACGCCTTCTTCTCCATGACCAACGGAGAAGCGCTACGCGGCGGACGACGGGCATCCTTAGTGGATTGCGACTTGCGCAATGGCCGGATGTCGAGCTTGAGCTCGGTGATGGTGCGGCTCAAAGTATTTCGGTGCATGCCCAATTGTTTGGCTGCCTTGCATTGGTTTCCCTTGTTCTGTTCAAGGACGTTGGCGATGAAGACCTTCTTGAATTCCCGCACCGCTTCCTCATAGAGGATTCCCGACGCATTCATTTCAGAGACAAGGATTGCCAATTCATTCTTCACTTGGGTCTGCCTTTCTATCAATTACCGGTTATGAGGATCAGCGGTTAGCGCCCTTTTCTGATTTTGTAGCAGTGCCACTCGCAGGAGGCGCAATCAATTCCATTCTATTCTTGCGAAGCAAAGCTAGCCCGTCTCTGAACTTCTGCTGCAGGTCTGACGGAGCCACCCAACTTGCAGCTCTCGCCGATATCAGAAAATAGCGGCTCAGCTCTGACTTGTTCAAAAGCTCCGACTCTGGTGAAAAAGCCGCCAGCGCCATGATTCCAACTGTTACCAGAACAACCCCACGCACCAGGCCAAAAGCTCCGCCGAGCAAACGATCCACCCAGCGAAGCCCAACTTCATGCATCGCCCATCGCGTGATCTTTCCGGCGATACTGGCCACGATCATCACAGAGATAAATATCGTGATGAAACCGGCCGCATTCGCCGCCGCAGTTGACTTTACGTACTGCTCGAACCACGGTGCCAACCGCCAATATTCCCACGCCGCCAGTATGTATCCAAAGATCGCGCCCGCCAGCGAAAATACCTCAAAAAAGAAGCCCTGCGCAGCAGCAACTAGGACCGAAAGAGCCAATACCGCGATGATGATCCAATCGATTGCCGACATTTCTATTTTTTCGAACTCCGGAGTATTTACAGCACCAACTCACGACCGGTTAATTGCCGGTACGCCTGTTTGTATTTCTGGCTGGTCTTCTCGGCGACATCATCCGGCAGCGCTGGAGCCGGAGGCTGCTTGTTCCACTTGATACTCTCAAGATAATCACGAACGAACTGTTTGTCGAATGACATTTGCGGACCTCCCGGCGAATAACTCTCCGCCGGCCAGAACCGCGATGAATCCGGAGTGAAGGCCTCGTCAGCAAGCACCAGTCCTGCCGCCGTTGTGCCGAATTCAAATTTCGAATCCGCGAGAATAATGCCGTGCGCCAGCGCGTGCGCGGCAGCTTTCTTATAGAGCTTCAGGCTGAGGTCGCGCAACGTGTCACTGAGCTTCGGTCCAATGCGCTTTACTACTTCAGCAAATGAAATGTTCTCGTCGTGCCCGCTCGTGGCTTTCATCGCCGGAGTGAAGATCGGTTCGGGCAACTTGTCAGACTCGCGCAGTCCTGAAGGCAAGCCGATCCCGCAGATCGCGCCAGTTTGCTGGTAGTCCTTCCAGCCTGAACCCGATAGATACCCTCGCACCACACACTCGATGGGCACCATCTCCGCCTTGCTGACGATCATTGACCTTCCGCGAAGCTGGTCTTCATACTCCCGCAGCGATTCCGGATATTGTTCAATGTCCGCAGTGATCACGTGGTTGGAGACGATCTCCTTCAGGAAATCGAACCAGAATAGAGATAGCTGCGTGAGCACCTTTCCTTTTGCCGCGATGCCGGACGCCAGAACGTAGTCGAATGCGGAGATGCGGTCAGTGGCGACGAACAGGAGCCGCTCATCAAGGGCGTAGATGTCGCGGACCTTCCCATGCGCATGCAGCGTCAGGCCCGGTATTTCGGTTTGCAGGATGACGGAATCGAGGACCAGATCAGCGCCTTTTCAAAACAGAATCATTTTTGAAGCAGACGCGTATTTTAGACCACGTGGAATTTTTGTCAACGCAGCGATTGAGAGATTCGCATCGACGAAAAATAATTCTGGAAAGAAATTGACACGGAGCCACTCACTGGTGTGGTAACCCGTGATGACCCCGTGTCGTAAATTGGCGCATCGGCAATTTACGTTTTGCTTTTATGCGCTGGCGCGCTGTGCTTCCTCGCCGAATTTGACTGACACGACTTTCGAGACGCCGGGCTCCTGCATAGTCACGCCATACATCACCGGGGCCGCGCTCATTGTCCGCTTGCTGTGAGTGATGAGGATGAACTGTGTTTGCGCGCTCATCTCCCGCACCAGGTCAGCGAAGCGTCCGACGTTGGCTTCATCGAGCGGAGCGTCGACTTCGTCCAGGATGCAGAACGGGCTCGGCTGATATTGGAAGATACCCACCAGCAGCGACAACGCCGTGAGCGCTTTCTCTCCGCCGGAAAGCAGCAGCACGTTTTGCAGCTTCTTTCCCGGAGGTGAAGCGACAATGTCAATCCCGCTCTCGGCAGAGTTCTCCTCATCAGTAAGCCGCATGAAGCCTTGACCGCCTCCAAAGAGCTTCGAGAACGTCCGCTGGAAATTCTCGTTGATGATGTGGAAGGCTTCCTCGAACTTCTGCCGCGAGATCACGTCGATCTCTTTGATCGTGTTATGCGTGTTCTCGATGGAGTCGAGCAGGTCCTTGCGCTGCGTTTCCAGGAACTCATGCCGCTGCGCGGTTTCCTTGTATTCCTCCAGAGCCATCATGTTCACCGGCCCCATGGCGTCGAGACGAGTGCGCATCTCGCGGTAAGCGACATCTTCTGTGGCCAGTAATTCACCGTCGACCAGCACAATCGACACGTCAGCGCGCAGTTCATCGGCATTGATGCCTAGCTCGTTCAAGCAGGTCTCGCCCATGTAGGCAATATCCGACTGCAACTTGGCAGCGATGGCGGCGAGTTCACCTCGGCGGTCGCGCGCCGCATCAAGCTCATGACGAGCTTCCTTCAATTGCTGTTCAATTTCAGCGATCCGCGCCCGCACCTGCTCCGACTCCGTATGAAGTTCGGTCGCGCGCGTTTCGGCTTCTGCGCGCTCCGCAGTGAGCGCAATTAACCGATCAGCAATCTCCAGATTTTCGCGCTCACGCTGCTCTTTCTCGGCAATCGCGGCGGCAATCTGGCCCTTCAGACTTTCGACACGCGACGAGACTTCCGCCGCCAAAGATTCAATACGTTGCAGGGAAGACGCTGCCGAGCGTCGCCGCTCCTCGAGAGCCGCCAGTTTGGCCGACATCTCCGCCGCAGTCTGCGCCGCTGTCTCACGCGACGCCTTTAGCTGCATCGCGCTTTCTTGCATTGCCGCGATCTCTGCTTCCGCCTGTGCGCGGCGGCCTTCCTGAGCATCCAGTTCCTCACGTTTTTCGGCGACGGCAGTTTCTTTCTCAGCACGCTGCGCGCGAACGCGATCGATCTCAACCCGATAAGAATTCAATCGCTGCTCCGTACGGGCGATTTCTGACTCCATCTGTTTGAGCGCATGCCCGTGTGTCATCGCCTGCTTCTCAGCCTCGCGCAGCTCGGCCTCGAGACGTGTGAGCAGGGTAGTGAGTTCGTTCAGCTCATGGCCGAGCGTCTGAATGCGTCCTTCCGCAGCGCGCATCTCCAATTCCAGTTCGCCCATCACCTTGAGCACGTCGCGGAGCTCGCGCTTCATTGAGAGCGGACCTTCGCTGCGCTGCTTCCCGCCAGTAACAGTTACGTTGTGGAAGGTCTCGCCAGTGGGCGCGAGATAGAATGCGTCAGGATTTTCAAGAGCCAACTCACGCGCGAGCGCTGCGTCTGGCGCAATGTATCCTCCGCGCAACTTGGGGAGGATTA
>JAOAPH010000180.1 GCA_025462835.1 Candidatus Angelobacter sp.
TCCACTGCTGCGGTGCCGGTGTAAACCGCGCTGGCATCGTATCCGTGCTGGTTGAGAATGATGGCCAATGTATCGGCGATCACGCGCTCGTCGTCGGCTACTAAGACTCTCGGTTTGCCATTTCCTGACATAGAAATCCAGCTAGTTAGATGCAGCTCATTGTGCACTGTCGCAAAATTATTTTTCCATGCCCTTGCACACCTTAATCATTGTGACTGCCTACGATGGCAGGTTCCTCGTCTTGTGATGCATGACTGGGCGCGTCACAAGCACGACATATTTCGACAACCGCGTTGTAATCCGGTTCGTTGGAGACTGGATCGTATCGTCGTTCGATAAGAACGTTTCCTTCCGGCCAATACGCCTGCAAATTGCCGTCGCGAATATTGGAATAGCGAACGTGTCCTCGAAATTCTCCGATTGACGAGCGCAGGATAATTTCTTCGCCATCGGAAATGTTCAGCCGGCGCGCGTCATCGTTACTGATAAATATGTCATCTCTGCGGCGTGAACCGGTCAACGGATCTTTTTGGCCGTAGGTGATGGAATTGAACTGTTTGCCGCGACGCGTGGTGAAGTAGAACTTGCCCGCTGGGACGTCGAGCTTGGGAATCTGCACGATATTCATGCGCGCGTGATTCCCGGGCATTTTGGTAAAGCCGTCTGCGAAGAGCGTTGCGCCGCCCCATTGAACGAAGTCGCCTTCTTTTTCCAGTTTCTCGATGCCTGCGTACATGGGCATGGCTTGGGCGATCTCTTGCCGGATCTCAGCGTCAGACTTGAAATCGAACTGGCTAGCATGTTCCGGCAACAGCTTTTTGCCGATGAGGCATGGAATTTCCCACTCGGGTTTAGCTTCGCCGATCTTGTGTCCGGGGATGCGGGGCGAGTAGCGGATTCGCCGCTCGGTGCTGGTGGAAGTTCCGCCGGATTCATATCGCGTCTGTGCGGGAAGAAGAATGAGCAACTCACCTGCGTCCAAGGTGGAGTAGCTGTTCAGGACGATATCCTGATGCACGTGCACTCGGATTTTCTTCAGAGCTTCGATCACATAATTGCGATCGGGCATGGTCTCGATCAGGTTTCCGCCGATCGTGTACAGCGCGTCAAGTTTGCCGGAGTGCGCCGCTTCGACCATCTGCCCGGTGCGATAGCCGATATCGGTGGGCATCGGCTTGCCCCAAAGCTTCTCGAATCGCACGGCGGTTTCTTGCCCCACTTCAAAACCGCCGGGAAACTTTTCCGGATCGACGCCGCATTCGCCACCACCCTGCACGCCGCTGTGTCCGCGGATGGGCATGATGCCGGTCTTTTCGCGGCCAAGATTGCCGCGAATCAGCGCGAGATCAGCAATGGCTTTTACGTTTTCTACGCCGAAGGTATGTTGCGTTAGTCCCATCGAATAGCAAAGCACAGCCGATTTCGCGTCGCCGTACATTTGCGCGAAGCGCGCGATCTCGGTCCGCGATATTCCGCTGGACGATTCAATCCCTTCCCACGGCAACGCCGAGAGATGTGCCTTGAGCTCGGGAAATCCGGTTGTGTGCTGCTGAATGAATCCGCTGTTCTCTCTTCCCTGCTCGATCAGGCTCTTCATGACGCCGTTGATGAATGCGATATCGCCGCCGATTTTTACCTGGAAGAAATCGTCCATCAGCTTGGTGCCGAAGAGCGCGCTGGAAGCTACGGATGGCACCCAATACCTTTCCAATCCGGGCTCGCGATAAGGATTGATAACGACGATCTTCGTCCCCGCTTTGCGGGCGTAGTGCATGTACTTGGTGGTGACTGGCTGGTTGTTGGGAAGATCCGTGCCGAACAACACCAGCAGTTCCGTGCCTATGAAGTCCTTTAGCGAGCACGTGGGCGATCCGATTCCCAATGATTGCTTCAGTCCGTAAACACTGGCCGAATGGCAGAGCCGAGCGCATAAATCCACATTGTTGGTTCCCAACATGCGCGGGAGTTTCTGGAAGGTGTAATAGGCTTCGTTGGTCAAGCCGCGCGAGGTTGCGAAAAATCCCATTCGGTCAGCAGGAATTTTCTTGAACTCTTCGGCGATGAGGTCGAGCGCCTGGTCCCAGGTTGCGCGGCGAAATGACGGCTCGCCTCTTTGCAGCACCATCGGATACGGGATGCGACCAAGTCCGTGCAGCTCTTCATTCGACATAGCGCGAAGTTTGGCGACATCGCTGAAGCGGGCGTCGGATGCGGCCGGCATGGTATTAAGCCGAAGCAGATTCAGCCGAGTCATACAGAGGTGCGTGCCGGAGATGACGTTGTCCTTCAGACCATAGGGGCCGAGGGAGCATCCATCGCAAACGCCATGGTTGAGGATGCGCCAGGCGTAAGGGAGATTGTCACGATTCTTCCAGACCACTCCCGCCATGTCGCGAAAATGATGAGGTTTATCTTGGCCAAGTCCGAACGGGATGAGGTTTTTCAGCTTCAAACGCGTCTCTTACACCGAGGCCAGTTTACAACAGAGACAAGGGACGGAGTTGTTCGGGTGCTGCGGTCCCAGTGAACGTTAGATATGAGGGTACGCCCTCCCCCTCCCCTCCAGCAACATCTTATAAAACCATAGACTTGGCAATTTTCGGCTTGCAAGGCATTGATTCCGCTGCACTTTGGGGTAAATTCCTCATTTCATTGAAGTTATCATTTAGATAATTAAACTTTATATACAATATCAATGTGATTCCGCGTGTGTCAAGGAAAATTGCTGCATGTAACTTTTGCGGGGCTACAATCTCTCAAGATCAAATGATCAGCATTGACGAAAAGATTTGTCGCGACCTCAACCAGGCTTCAGAACGCGAATGGCTGGAGACGAATGGCCTGGGTGGTTTTGCCTCTTCCACTATCACCGGTCTCAATACCCGCCGTTACCACGGACTGCTTGTGGCGGCGACACAGCCGCCGGTGGGTCGCTCGGTGCTGCTGTCGAAGCTGGAAGAAGTTCTGACGATCGGTGATCGTCGGTACGAGCTTTCGAGCAATCAGTATCCGGGGATTGTGTATCCGCAGGGCTACGTTTACCTGAAAGAATTTCGGCTCGACCCCTATCCGATCTTCACTTTTGAGGTTGACGATGTGAGGATCGAGAAGCATGTCTGCATGATCAATGGTGAGAACACCACGGTCGTGCAATACAAGATTGCAAGTAAGTTGAAGAAAGGCGTCGAGGTCCGGCTGGAGCTGCGTCCACTGATCTCATTCCGCGATTATCACGCGACGACGCATGAAAATTCAACTCTGAACCCAGATGTTGCCATCGCTCCGGGGCTCGCGGCGGTTACTCCGTATTCGGGGATGCCAACGCTCTATTTCGGGCACAACGCCAACTCAGTCCAGGCGACGGGAGAGTGGTATCGGCGATTCCAATATGAACAGGAACGTCGGCGGGGGCTGGACTATGAGGAAGACCTGTTCCATCCCGGCACATTCGTCTTTGAACTGGGCGCAAAGCAAAGTGCGACTGTGATCGCGTCCACTGAAAAGCGGGACGCAACTAACGCGGGCGAGATGATCACGTTGGAATCAAAGCGGCGCATTATGATGGCGAAGACATCGCCGTTGGATTCCGAGCTGAGCCGTACGCTGGCGCTCGCCGCCGACCAATTTATAGTGGAGCGCGGCGAACAGAAGACGGTCATCGCCGGCTATCACTGGTTTGGCGACTGGGGCCGCGATACGATGATCGCGTTGAACGGCCTGACGCTGGCCACGGGCAGGTTCGATGTCGCAAAAAGCATCCTTCGCGAATTCTCAAAGCATGTGAGCGAAGGCATGTTGCCCAACCGGTTCCCTGACGGCGACGAATTGTTGGAATACAACACCGTGGACGCAACGCTGTGGTACTTCGAAGCGATCCGCGCGTATTACGAGGCAACGGGCGACGTTGCATTCATCAAAGACGAACTCTATCCCGTGCTGGTGGACATTATCGATTGCCATGTGAGGGGGACGCGGTACGGCATTCAAGTTGATGAAGGCAGCGGACTTCTGCACGCCGGGGAGCCCGGGGTGCAGCTCACTTGGATGGACGCGAAGATCGGCGATTGGGTAGTGACGCCCCGCATTGGCAAGCCGGTAGAGATACAGGCACTCTGGTACAACGCGCTACGCACGATGGAAGCATTTGCGCCGCAGTTTGGGGAAGACCAGCATCGCCGATTTGAGGGCATGGCAATTCTGGCGAGTTCGAGTTTTAACAACCTTTTCTGGAACGACACCGATGGCTGCTTGTACGACGTTGTGAATGGCAACAGTGACGCCGATGCTTCGATTCGACCCAACCAGGTCTTCGCTGTCAGCCTGCATTATTCAATGTTGCCAATCGACAAAGCCAAGCAAGTGATCGACGTGGTAGAACGCGAATTGCTGACACCGATTGGGCTGCGCACGCTTTCGCCGAAAGATCCGCGATATATCGGCAATTACGATGGCGACCAGCGCGAGCGCGATTCCGCCTATCACCAGGGAACGGTGTGGCCGTGGCTGATGGGGCCTTTCGTTGAAGCTTTCTTGAAAGTGAATGCAAACAGCCCTGAGTCGAGAAAGAAGATGTCGGCGCTGGTGAATGGTGTGGAAGCGCATCTCGAAACTGCCGGCTTGGGGTCGGTCTCAGAAATCCTGGAGGGCGACGCACCACACCGTCCCTGCGGGTGCATCGCGCAGGCGTGGAGTGTGGCGGAGATATTGAGGGCTGCGAAGCTAATAATTCAGTCGAATGCTGAGCCAAGAGCGCGGGGCCAGAAGATTTCGAAAACGATAAAGCCCGTGCAAGCCAGGGCTAAAGCCCCGTTATCTTAGACACTGACGCGGGGCTAAAGCCCCGCTCTCCCACCGGAAAACAAAAAAAAAGGCCTCCATCAAAGGAGACCTTCTTGATTTTCAATTTCCAAAACTACTGCGCGATTGGAGTACTCGGCTCGCGAACGGGAGCGCTTACCGCGAAGAAGCTGTGGTTATAGAGATTTCGATACATGCGTCCGGCGATCTCGGCGGCTTTGGGGCCGAAGGTCGGGCGTCCGCCGCGCAGGAAGACGACGGTGACTATGCGTCCGTGTTGCGTGTTTGCGTAGGAGGCGAACCATCCGAAGCGGGTGCCATCTTTGGAACAGGTACCGGTCTTGCCGATAATCTGCTCTTCACTGAAGTTGTGTCGGACGTTGCGCGCGGTGCCGTATTCTACTGCGCCGTTCATACCTTCAGTGACTTCAGGGATGTAGGTAGCGATATCGAGAGTGCGCTTCAGCTTGGGATGGAAGTTCAGGACTTCGTCTTGAGAAGCGGGGTGTTGCAGGTAATATAAGTTTCCGTTATTGGCAATGGCCGCAACCATGGCGCCCAGCTGTAGCGGAGTGAGCGAGATGCTTTCTCCGAAGGAACACATTTTGCCTACGCCGCCAAGTTTCTCACTGAGTTCTTCACTGGGAAACGCGCCGAGGTGCTCGCCTTCAATGTTGTATCCAGCGAGTTCACCGAGACCGAATTGCTGCGCGTAGTGACTGACCTTCTCGAACCCCAGGCGTCGTCCCATCTCTTCGAAATAGGCATTATTGGAGTGGGCGAGCGCGTATGTGAGGTTCATCTTGGTGCGGCGTCCGAGAAGGACGTCAGTATCTTTGGTGATGATGCCTTCGCTGAGTGCGGCTAGGCCGACTGCGACTTTAAAAGTGGAGCAGGGCTGTGCGCCTTCTGAAAGGGCCAGCTTCTGATTCACCATCGCGAGGATGCGGCCGCTTTCAGGGTCGATGGCAACGACCGTGCCATTCATGTTGCCGAGAGCGTCGATGGCGGCGGCGCGGACGATGGGATCTTCGCCGGCGCTGATGTCGCCTTCAGTGTTGTCCGTGGCGAAGGAGCTGGTATAGAAGTGCTCGTAGTAGCGGCTGCGCCTCCTCGCCCTAGCGTGCTTCACTACTGGACGCGGCGCATGTTTGCTCAGCTTCTTCTTTGCCTTCGCGCTTTCAGTGATCTTTGCAGTGGAGGTGGGCTTCGATTTTGTACTCGGTGTGGAACGGCCAAAGGCTGCGGCCGAAAAAATGAGCGATGCGATGATGACGAGTGCGGCGCGGAAAGATGAACTTCGAGGCATTAATCTGTTCCCTTTTAATCTACCCTGCTAATCGACAATTCCGCCTCATCGGTACGGAGCTCAGGTTGTCGTTTTTATACAACAGATTCGAAGCAGGGGTACTGCTGCTATGTTCGGCGATAGTAAGGGAGTTGGCGTACATATTGCAACGACAAAATGCAGCCCAGACCCTTCAAGTAACCTAGCCACAACTATAAGGGATGCAGGCACTTACATTAGAGTTGTTGCTCCTGCGCGTACTTCCGTAATGTGCGGATTAGGGTATGGTTTCTCCTTGAAATAGGTGAAAAGGATTAGATGAGGGTGCCGCCCCTCTGGGGCTCGAGTTTTTTTCGTGGTCGAGCTATAGACATTAAGCGCCTACGGCGCTTCAGTTTGCTGCCGCGATCTGTTGGTGGACTACGGCGTTTGAGTTTGCTGCCGCAATCTGTTCCTGGACCACGGCGTTTGCGTGTGCTGCCCCAATCTGTTCGTGGGCAAATGAATTGGAGGACGTTACGAATTGTTTAAGAGCTCTCTCCACGCTTGCGGATGAACGCAGGCACATCGAGATCGTCCTGTTCGACATCCGCCTTGATGTTCTGAGTTACGCTGGAAAGAGTTGAGTGATCGCGCGAGATGGAGGCGGGCGCACTCGGCTCGCGCATGGTTGCACCGATCGTTCCTGAAGGTCGCGAGGCAGACGCAGAGATCGGCGGAGTGGAGCGGACTACTGGAGTGGGAGGTGAGGGGATGAATGACGAAACAGTCCTCTCCCTCTCGATGGCCGCGGCGGCGTTGGTCATCGAGCGCTCGCTTCTCTGCGATGCAGAAGTCTTGAAGCCGGTGGCGATCACGGTGATCTTCACTTCTTCCTTCATCTTTTCGTCGAGGACCGCGCCGAAGATGATGTTGGCATCTTCATGGGCTGCGCTCTGGATGATGGTGGAAGCCTCGTTCACCTCAGACAATTTCAGAGAGCTTGATCCGGTGATATTGATAAGGATGCCGCGTGCGCCGTCGATTGCTCCGGCTTCGAGCAGTGGCGACGCAATGGCGGCGTGTGCTGCGTCGAGCGCGCGGCGGTCGCCCTTACCAGTGGCGGTGCCCATGACGGCGTATCCCATACCTTGCATGATCGCTTTCACGTCAGCGAAGTCGCGGTTGATGATTCCGGGGATAGTGATGATGTCAGAGATGCCCTGCACGGCCTGACGCAAGATGTCATCGGCAACGCGGAAGGATTCGAAGAAGCCGGCGTCCTGAGCGACAGCCAACAATTTTTCATTGGGAATCACGATGGTGGTGTCGACTGAATCGATGAGGTCGGCGAGACCGCGCTCGGCTTGCGATAGACGGCGCTTGCCTTCAAATCCAAATGGCTTGGTAACTACTGCGACGGTCAGCGCGCCCATTTCGCTGGCAAGCGAGGCAATGATCGGCGCGGCTCCGGTGCCGGTGCCACCGCCCATGCCGGCCGTGACGAAGACCATGTCAGCGCCTTCGAGGGCTTCGATGATCTTCTCAGCATCTTCGAGCGCGGCTTTGCGTCCGATCTCCGGATTCGCTCCTGCGCCGAGTCCGCTGGTGAGCTTCACGCCGAGCTGGATCTTCACCGATGCTTGCGACATCTGCAGAGCCTGCAAATCGGTGTTGGCAACGACGAATTCAACGCCTTCAACATGCGCGCTGATCATGCGATTTACGGCGTTGCCGCCGCCGCCGCCTACGCCTATGACTTTGATTCTGGCATTGTTGCGCGGATCTTCATTGAACGATATGCGAATGTCACTGTCATTACTCTCGGCCATAATTTACCTCTGTAACTCTCTACGCGCTCTGGAAGAGCGATTTTATTTTTTCTTTCAATCCCATTTGTCCGGGACCGGTGCGCGCAACTCGCGAACGGTTTAGGTACATCAGCGATCCCACTGCAGTTGCAAATTCCGGCTCCGCCAACGCAGCGGGCATTTTCGCGATGGCTACGGGCCGTCCGATCCGCGGCGGACATCGCAATACTGATTCTGCAATCGCTCCAAGGCCAGCGAGGCGGGCAGCGCCTCCGGTCAATACCGTTCCCGCGCCGAGTGCTTCGAGCACACCGCCCTGTCGGAGATTGTCTCGTACGTACTCGAACAGTTCCCGGGCACGCGGTTCGAGAATCTCGCTCAGGAGGCGCTGCGGCATGAGTCGCGAGGGCCGCTCTCCTACTGCGGGAACTTCAATCTCATTGCCTTCAGGCACGTTGGTGACGACGGCGTTGCCGAAAAGCCGCTTGATCTTCTCCGCTTCGATGAGCGGAGTGCGCAGACCCACGGCGACATCGTTGGTGAAGTGGTCGCCACCGATGGGAACCACGCCGGTGTGCGCGACAGCGCCTTCGAAATAGACGATGAGATCGGTCGAACCAGCGCCGATGTCCAGAAGACAGACGCCGAGTTCGCGCTCGTCGGGTTTGAGAGTACATTCGGCGGAGGCAAGGCCTTCGAAAATGGTGTCGTCCACTTGAATGCCGGCGCGGTTCGCAGCCGTGACCACATTCTGTGTGGAACTCTTCCCCGCGGTAACGATGTGGACGCTGACTTCGAGCTTCGTACCTACCATTCCCAGCGGATCGCGGATGCTGGATTGCTGGTCGACAATGTATTCCTGCGGAAGCAGATGCATCATTTCGCGGTCGACAGGAAGGACGACAGAACGGGCGCGCTCACTGGCTTGGCGGACGTCTTCCCGCGTGATCTCGCGTGGGCGGCTGCCAAGATTCAGACCACCGCGGCTGTTCAGTCCACGTATCAACGGGCCGCCCACTGTGACAACCGCGTGATCTACAGTCGCTCCCGCAACTTTCTCTGCTTCTTCTACGGCGCGATGAATCGAAGCAGTGGCCTTTTCGAGATCGACGATCGCGCCCTTGCGCGTGCCGCGCGAATCGGCGATGCCGTGTCCGCGATAACGCAGTGCGCCGTCAACAGACTCGCCCACGAGCACGCACGTCTTTGAGCTGCCGACGTCGATGACCGTGAGTAGATTTTCAGGACTCGTGCCCATTACTAACTTACGCCTTTCAAACTTGCGATACTCAGCGCGATTTCAGTGCCGACGGAGCGGCTGTGCCGGTGGTGCGTCCGTCTGCGTTGACGATGATCTGTCCGTTGAACCGAAGATCGACTGACTCCAATTTATTGAACTGCTGGCGCCATTCCTGGATGTGCCGAATGTAAATCTTGTAGCGATCGAGATAGTTTGACGACCCCAAATGTACGACCAGCGCGCCACCCGTGTCCTCGACCGTGATCTTCACATCGTCCGGATCGGATAATTCGACTTCGCTCAGATCTTTCGAGTAGTTGCCGCCGGCTGAGTCCAAATCCTTTACCAGCGTCGCGAAAATCTTCATTCGGGCTGCGCGGGTGGAGAGCGGATCGGAATCAGCCATGCCGGTGATCACAGGAAAAGAATATTTGGATTGACCGCGCGGCATCTCCATCACCACACCGCCTGCGTCGATCAGATTGACTTTCGATCCGATACGGACAAAAGCGACGGGAGTGCGCTCAGTGACCTGCACGCGCAGCCTGTCAGGAAGAAGTCTCATCACGGTGGCCGAGCGCACCCAGGGAATCTCTTCCAACTGGCGCTTTCGATCTTCGAGTGACACTCGGAAGATGTTGCGACCGATGTCGCCGCCGAGAACTTCCAGAACCTGTGCGCGGGAGACATTCTTCAGTCCCGAGGTTTCGATGTTGTCGCTGGATTCGATGCGAAACCGCCAAGAGGTTGTTCCGTAGTGGATCAGCGAAAAAGTAATTCCCCCAACCACTGCCACTGTGGTGGCGGCGATTAGAACGATGCGCAAACGGAATGCTGTTTTCTTGGTGACCGGACTCTTGCGGACGGGAACTCTTTTTGTCGCGCGAAGAAACTGCGGTTCTGCATCGGCTTCGGCGTCGAAATCGTCAGGGTGGAGTTCGTCTAATCCGGCATCGTGGTCAGCGGCGGAAGATAGGTTTTCTTCGTCCCCACCGAACTGGGCACGCGTGATGGTCTGTCCGGGTTCCGGTGTGTAACGGTTGTCGTTGCGCGCCATGAACTCCACTATTTTTCGGAAAAAATCACCAATGCCACTATATCTGGTTTTCTGGAAAATTCAGAGCTGTTTTTTGCGGATATTGTCGGGTTTTGTGGGTGGATGGTCTGAAGTTGAATCGGTTTTGTCTTACGTAGTTACCGCCTCCGAAGCCCGTGACTGCAATGCGTCGAGTAGCATAGGCCCGATCTGCGAGACGCTGCCCGCGCCGAGAGTGAGAATCATGTCGCCCGGCTGCGCGTTTGCGCAGGCCTGCATCACGGCATTTTCAAATGACGAAGCATAAGCTGCGAATGTTCCAGATGCTGTTATGCGCTCCGCCAGGGCTTCGCCGGTGATGCCAGATATCGGTTGCTCGCTGGCTGCGTAGATGTCGAGGACAAGCAGCGTGTCGGCTTCCTTGAATGCGGAGGTGAAATCATCCATCAGTTCGCGAGTGCGGGTGTAGCGGTGCGGTTGGAAGACGACATGCACGCGCTTGAAACCGCATTGACGCGCAGCGGCGAGAGTGGCGCGGATCTCCGTGGGGTGATGGCCGTAGTCGTCGACCACACTGACCCCCGCGACTTTCCCTTTGAGTTGAAAGCGGCGATCGACGCCGCGGAATTCGTCGAGAGCACGGCGGATGTCATCCGATTTCATGTCCAGACCGATTCCTACTGCAACAGCGGCGGTAGCGTTCAGAACATTGTGGATGCCGGGAACGAATAAGCGGAATTCGCCAAGCGATTGGCCGAGATACTCGACAGAAAATTGATTGATCGCGCAAGCGATACCATCATCAGTTGCTTTGGGCTGCGGCATCATGTGGATTCGAAAGTCCGAATCCACACGCAATCCGTATGTGACTGCACGCCGGGCTAATCGCGGGACAAGCGCGCGCACCCGCTCGTCATCATTGCAAGCCACAACCATGCCATAAAATGGAAGCCGATCGAGGAAGTCTACGAATGTCTGCTCCACGTCTTGCATGTCGCGATAGCAATCCATGTGCTCGCGGTCGATGTTCGTCACAACCGCGATGATAGGAGAGAGTTTCAGGAACGAGCGATCGCTTTCGTCGGCTTCGGCGACGAGATATTGCGATTTTCCCAAACGGGCGTTGGAGCCCATGGCATCCACGCGTCCGCCAACGACGACCGTGGGATCGAGTCCTCCGGCGGCAAGGACAGCTGCGACCATCGAAGTCGTGGTGGTCTTGCCGTGCATTCCAGCCACAGCGATCCCGTATTTTAGTCGCATCAATTCGGCGAGCATCTCCGCGCGCTGGATCAGCGCGATGTGCCGCGAATGCGCTTCCGCGACTTCAGGGTTGCTGCGCGAGATGGCGGAACTGGTGACTACGACCTCTGCTCCGGCGACGTTCTCAGCGCTGTGTCCGATGAAAATGGTCGCGCCAAGTTTCTTGAGGCGGTCGGTCACCGGGGATTCCTTCATGTCGGAACCAGAAACACGGAAGCCGAGATTCAGCAGGACTTCGGCAATGCCGCTCATGCCGATGCCGCCGATACCTACGAAGTGCACGCGTTGGATTTTTGCAAACATCAGTTAATTTGTGATTTGCGATTGGTGATTTGTGATTGAAGAACCAGCCGCAAATCTGCTTTCTTCTTTAGACACCATTTTGTGCTTCTCGAGTTTTTATCCCCGCCGCTTCCGCGGCCATTTGTGCAATCTCGGCGGCGGCGTGGGCGTGCGATAACGATTTCGAAACCGCCGACATCTGCAGCAATCGTGCGCGATCATTCAGTAATCCTGCAACCGCATCCACGAGGCGGTCGGCAGTGAGTTCTGCTTCGGGTATAAGCAGTGCCGCATTTCGAGATGATAACGCTTCGGCATTCTTGCGCTGGTGGTCATCCGCTGCATGTGGAAACGGGACAAAGACCGCCACCTTCCCTGCTGCGGTGATTTCCGCAACGGTGCTGGCTCCGGAACGGCAGAGCAACAGATCGGCACGTGCGAACGCGGCTGGCATATCGTCAATAAATGGCGATACCTCAGCGGAGATACCCGCCTTCTGGTAGGCAGCGCGCACTTCATTATAATCGCGCTCTCCGGTCTGATGAATTATGTGCAGACCGGCTACTCTCTGCATCAGTCCCGACAGCGCACCGCTCACGGCAAGGTTCAAAGCGCGGGCGCCTTGACTGCCACCAGTAACCAACAACGTGGGAGTCTGCGGATTTGTTTTTCCGTCGATGTTAAAGAATTCTTTCCGTACTGGAACGCCAGTCACCTTCGCATGGTTGAAATATTTGGCCGTCTCCTCGAAATGCACCGCGGCGGCGGAGACAAATCTCGCGACCGCCCGATTGGCGAATCCCGGAACGACATTCGGCTCAAAGGCGACGGTGGGTATTTTTCCAAGGACCGCAGCCAGCATGGCAGGGCCAGAAGCGTATCCGCCGACGCCGATGACGACATTGGGACGAAATTCCTTCAGCATGCTTCCAGCCGCGAAGACCGCGAGCGGGAGGTCGGTAAGGGTTCTGGCGCGAGTGGCGAGACTGACATTCCTGAGCGCGCCCACTTTGACGAGCTTCAACTGATATCCGGCCTGAGGCACCATGCGATTTTCAATGCCGCGCGCGGTGCCGATGAACTGGATCTCCGCCGAGTACAGGTCCTGCAACTCACGCGCGATCGCCAGGGCTGGAATGACGTGGCCGCCTGTGCCGCCACCGGCAATGATCACGCGCATAGTTAGTCCGTCTGCTTGGTGATGTTCAGCAAAACACCAACGCTGGCCAGCATGATGAATAATGACGATCCGCC
>JAOAPH010000193.1 GCA_025462835.1 Candidatus Angelobacter sp.
TACGTGATCGCGTTCTACAACTCGTTCCACGGACGCACCATGGGCGCGCTTTCGCTCACCGCCAGCAAGCTGCAGCAGAAGCGCCGTTTCATGCCTATCACTCCGGGCGTGACACACGTTCCGTATCCGCATACCTTCCGCCGCCCAGAAGGCACTGACGCGAAGCAGTACGCGATTGATTGCGCCCGCTTCATCGAGGACAAAGTCCTCAAGACGATCCTCCCTCCGGAAGAAGTTGCCGCGATCTTCCTGGAGCCGATCCAGGGTGAGGGCGGATACGTCCCCGCGCCCACGGAATTCTTACAGGAGATTCGCTCCATCTGTGATCGGCACGGAATCTTGCTGGTCGCCGACGAAGTCCAATCCGGCTGCGGTCGCACGGGAAAGATGTGGGCCATCCAGCACTCCGGCGTCGAGCCCGATATCATCACCTCCGCAAAAGGCATTGCCTCTGGCATGCCGCTGGGCGTGATGATGTCCAAGGCGCACGTCATGGATTGGGTCCCCGGATCGCACGCATCCACCTTCGGCGGAAACCCGGTGTGTATTGCCGCAGCAATGGCAACACTCGATGTTCTCGAGCGCAGCGCCATCAAGAATGCCGAAGTGGTTGGCAAATACATGTTGGATCGCATGAACGGATGGGGGAAGAAATACGAGATCGTCGGCGAAGTCCGCGGACGTGGGCTGATGATCGGCGTCGAGATCGTAAAAGATAAGAAGAGCAAGGCACTCGCGGGCAAGGAGCGCGATCGCATCGTCGATCAACTCACCTTCGAGCGCGGCGTGCTCTTCCTCGGCTGCGGTGAGACTACCATCCGGATCTCTCCTCCGCTCATCATCACCAAGGAGCAGGCGGACATCGCGATGGACGTGCTGGAAGAGTCTATCGGCATAGTCAACAAGGAAGTCTCGGCCGCAAGCGGTCCGGGCAAACAGATGGGAGCCTGACAGCTTGCGATTTTTGGTTGTCATTCTGAGCCGCAGAGGAAAGGCACTGCGGCTCAGAATGACAAATCCCTTGCAGTGACGGCGGCGTATAATCCGGCAACTCGCTTATGTCCGGACGCCTGACTCACTCCATCATTCGTACGCTTGATTCCGCAGCAAGATTTTTGCGGGTCAAAAGTGATGATCGAGCCGAGCATCTTCAGACCGGGATTCGCGGCGAAGAAGCGGCGTATTTTTATTTGCGCAAACTCGGATACGTGATGGTGGCGCGCAACTATCGTTCGCCCAAGCGCCACGGCGAGATCGACCTGATCGGCTGGGACAAAGATGTACTTTGTTTCATCGAAGTGAAAACACGCACCGCCGGTGCAATGGTGCCGGCGGAAGCGGCCGTAGATTTCGACAAACGCCGCGACCTGCGTTCCGTCGCTCGCGAGTACTTGTTGCACATGGATGCGGACACTTCGTATCGCTTCGATGTCGTCAGCATCTATTACGAACCGGGCAAGAGCGCTGCTCCGGACCTCACGCTCTTCAGGAACGCATTCTCCGTGAAGTAAAATAAGCTTCTCTGGACTGAATCTCTACTAACTTGAAGGAACCCGATTGCCTGATTTAAGAAGAGACCCTATCACCGGTCGCTGGGTGATTATTTCCACCCAGCGCGCGCATCGCCCAAACGATTTCATCCGTGAACCGGTTCGTATCAAGGGCGGTCCATGCCCGTTCTGTCCCGGCAACGAAAGCAAAACGCCGCCGGAGATTCTCGCGTACCGTCCCGAAGGCAACGGCCACAACGGAGCGGGTTGGAAAGTTCGCGTGGTTCCGAATCGTTATCCCGCGCTGGAGATCGAAGGCCAACTCGATCGCCAAGCCGAAGGTATCTACGACCGCATGAATGGCACGGGTGCGCATGAAGTAGTCATCGAATCTCCCGAACACGGCGACACCTATGCCACCATGCCCGAACGGCGCATTGAAGACGCGCTTTTTGCATTTCGGGATCGAGTGACCGACCTGCGCAAGGACACGCGCTTGAAGTATGTCCTGATCTTCAAGAACCATGGCGAAGGCGCAGGCGCGACTCTGGAACATGCTCACAGCCAGATCATTGCGCTGCCGATTGTTCCGCGTCAGGTCGTCGAAGAACTGAAAGGCGCTCGCGATTATTTTCAGCTCAAGGACCGCTGCATTTATTGCGACATTGTGCATCAGGAGACCCGCTCTCCAGTGCGTGTAGTTTTGGATAACGAAAATTTTCTCGTGGTCGCGCCCTATGCGCCGCGGTTTCCGTTTGAGACGTGGATCATTCCCAAGCGACATGATTCGGCATTTGAAAATTCTCCCGCCGATTATTTCGGAGGACTCGCGCGCGCAATCAAGACGCTGGCAGCAAAGCTAGACGCTGTTCTCGATTTTCCTGCATTCAACATGGTGATCCATTCCGCGCCGGTGCACGATCACCCGACAGAGCATTACCACTGGCATGTAGAGTTCATGCCCCGGCTGACGAAAGTCGCAGGATTTGAGTGGGGAACTGGTTTCTATATAAATCCCACTTCGCCGGAAGAAGCGGCAAAGTTTTTGCGGGACGCGAAGGTCAAGGGCTAAAGCCGCTCAGGGCAGCTCTTGATGTTCGTCTTTGTACTCTTCGTACCATGCCATCTGGATCGCTTCCAGTTTAGATTCGTTTGACTTCTTGGGGTCGTCGCTGAACTCGGGCAATTCAGTGACGTAGCGATGCAGATCAGTGAAGCGCACCGTCAGCGGATCAAGATCCCGAAACTTTTCGGCCAGCAATATAGCGATGTCTTCAATGTCGGCCCATGTGAGTTGCTCTGGCATGTTTTGCCTTTCCGAACTTTATTCTTTCTTCGGCGCGTGGCCTTCAGAAACGTAATTACGATTCCACGATGGGATCTCAACGACAACGGTTCCCGGCTTCTCGATCACTGCCTGGCAGCCGAGTCGCGACGCCAGTTGCAAGTCCGCTGCAGTTTCAATGCGGTCGGCCTCGTCATCATCCATCTCATTGAGCAGCTCTGCTCCTTGTTTCACGACAACGTGACAAGTAGTGCACGCGCAGTTTCCGCCACAAGCGTGGTCGAGAAAGACGTTGAAGTTTTCTGCGACGTCCAAGATCGACTGCGGACGTCCGTGATGCTCATACGGCAACTTGTCTTTTTCGTATTCGACAACACGGTTCTCCGGAAGAAAGACCACGCGCACCATGTTTTCAGCCAGCGGCTCCGGATTCTGTGGGTCGTATTTCTTCTCAGTCATTGTCGGGGTTTCAGTCTCAGCCATTTTTCACCTTCTAAATTCTTTGTCAGCGCTTGCTGAATTCAGCGGGCGCGATGGGATGCGGCGCAGTCGGGCCATCACCCATCTCTTCGCCGGCACCTTCCATGGTCTTACCGTGAAGCGCGCTCGACACCGCCGAATCCATCATCAGTTCAGCGAGCTTTGTTGTAGCTTTGTTCAATTCTTCAGTGGCTGCCTGGATCTGTTTATAGTCCGCATCTCGCGGGCACTTTACTTCAGCCAGCTTGCGTTCCAGATCGTCAATGTGTTGCTTCTCATCCGCGGAGAGCATCGTCCATGCCGGGTTCTTCTTGCTCTTCTCCAGCGCGGCAAGGATATTTTCGGCTTCGTTGCGAGCCTCGATCAATTGACGCTCGCGGAAGTCGTCTTCCGCGTGGTCAAAGGAATCGAGGATCATGCTTTCCACTTGGTCGTCGGTAAGTCCGTATGTCGGCTTGACTTCGATCTCTGCCTCGCGACCGCTGCGCTGTTCGCGCGCGCTCACGTTGAGGATCCCGTTGGCATCGATCAGGAGTTTGACTTCGATGCGCGGCAGCCCTGCCGCCATCGGCGGAATGCCTTTTAGGTCGAAGCGAGCTAGCGAGCGGCAGTCCTTCGCCAATTCGCGCTCGCCTTGCAGGACGTGGATGGCAACGTTCGTCTGTCCTTCCACTCCGGTAGTGAAATGTTCGGTAGCGGAGGCGGGAATCGTCGAGTTGCGATGGATGATCTTCGCCACCACGCCGCCTAGCGCTTCAATGCCGAGCGAGAGCGGTGTCACGTCCAGCAGCAGCATGTCTTCCGTTGCTTTCGATCCGCCGGAAAGGATGTTGGCCTGCACCGCCGCGCCCAGCGCGACCACCTCGTCCGGATTCAATTCAGTGTGCGATTCGCGCTTGAAGAGTTCCTTCACGAGGGCGCGTACCCGCGGAATACGCGTGGATCCGCCAACAAGCACGACTTCGTCGATTTGTTCGGGCGAGAGTGCGGCATCAGCCAGTGCTTGCTTCGCAGGGCCGACCGTTCGTTGGATCACCGGCTCGATCAGAGCTTCGAACTGCGCGCGCGTAATTTCGCGCGCATAGGCTTGTCCACCAGGAAGAGTTACTTGAATCGTCGTCGAATCACTGGAGGACAAAGCAATCTTCGCGTCAATGACAGCTTTGCGGATCGCCTGCACGGCTTCGCCGTTGCGCCGGAGATCTAGCGTCATGTCGCCGGCAATGTCGTCGAGGGCGATTCCGATGAGCAGATTATCGATATCATCGCCGCCTAAATGCGTATCTCCATTGGTCGCGATGACTTCGAAGATTCCCTCGTGCAACTTGAGAATGGAGATGTCGAAGGTGCCACCGCCAAGATCGTAAACCGCGACGATGCCATCTTTTTTCTTATCGAGCCCATAGGCAAGGGAAGCGGCGGTGGGTTCGTTGACAAGACGCAAGACCTCTAAGCCAGCAATGCGTCCGGCATCTTTTGTTGCCTGCCTCTGGGCATCGTTGAAATACGCGGGTACCGTGATCACGGCTTTGGTGACTGGTGCGCCGAAGTATCGCTCGGCATTCCGCTTTAATTGACGGAGAATGAACGCGGAAATCTCTGGAGGAGTAAACGTTTTGCCGCCGAGTTGGATGCGCAGCGGCCCACCAGCGGTGGATTCGGATTGCGCCAATCGGAATGGAAAGTATTTAAGCTCGTCCTGAACGTCTTCAACGCCGCGTCCCATCAGCCGCTTTACGGAATAGATGGCGCGCTCAGGAGTTTCGATCAAGTGTTTGCGGGCGGAATTGCCGATCACCGGCTCGCCATTGTTTGTGATCGCGACAACCGAGGGGACAAGATTGAGGCCATCTTCACCGGGGATGACCACCGGCGTCTCGCCTTCCATGAAGGCGACCAGCGAGTTCGTCGTGCCTAAATCGATGCCGACGACACGATCCGCCACGGCACTGCTCGATTCGATTTGTATGCCCTTAGTCTCTGCCATTCTTGTTTAGCCCGCTAACGCCTGATTCACATCGCGTACGAGATTTCGGATGTACGACCTGCGGTTCAGCAAGTCCACCAGCTTGTCGCGAACTCGGATGCGATCGGATTCGCTGCTTCCGGGCGCACTGATTGTCGCGTCCCATTCGTTCCAGTAACTCTTTAGCTCAGACGTCAGGTCGTCCAACATTGTTTCGAATCTCGATTTCGCATTCTGGAGGTCGCTGACTATGGCCGGGTCGTCTTCACCCATCTCTTTGTTCATGCGCATCTCTTGCAGCTGCATATTCAATTCAAAGACTTCTTCCAATAGCTCCGGCGGTACCACCTGTTTCTTTTCTTCGCCGCTTGTGCGGGCAACCAGAGTTGCTGCGCTAGATTGCTCTTCCAGCTTCACACCTTCGAGTTCCAGCAGATATTGGGTCCGTGCTATGGGATCCTTTAACGTGCGGTATGCGTCATTAAGCTGCGAACTCTTTTCCAAGCTCCACTGCTGCTCCCGCGTGGACGCGCGTGCAAAGACGTCCGGATGCAGCTTGCGGCTTAGCCGATAAAACTCCCGCTCCAGCGCCGGTAGATCAATGTCCAGCTTGCGCGCCGGCGCGGCACCCAGGCTGAAAAACTCGAAGTAGTCGATCGGTGTCGACGGCTGCACTTTGCCGCAATTCGGACAGAAGTGCGCATTCCCTGCGAGCGCCGCATTGCATGACCAGCACAAACTCGCGCCTTCGGTAGCCACTGCGTTGCCGGTCGGGATGTTTGTTTCTGTGGCCATAACTAAAATCACCACGGCGAGTCTCGCACGTGGTGAGGACTTTCCCGTTTCCAATGAATTACTGCTGACGAACCACTACGCCGAGAACGATGACCCGCATCCGCATGACTTTGACGAATTGGGATTCACGAAATTGAATCCCTGCTTCATCAGCGTCTCTTCATAATCAAGGATCATGCCGTGCAAATATATGAATGACTTCGGATCGACAAACAAGCGAACGCCTTCAAACTCATAAATGCGGTCGCGTTCCCGTGGCTGACTGTCAAAGCGGATGTTGTACGACAGTCCCGAGCATCCACCGCCTTGCACACCAAGACGCAGGCCGCCCTCTTCTGGGCTTACCGACTCCTTTGCCATTGCGGCGCGCACTTTTTTCAGCGCGCGCTCCGTCACCTGAATGCTCTTGGCATTCGGCGTGGCGTTGGCCGGATTCAGCACCGGACTGTCGAGCGTAACCGCCATGCGATTTACTTCGCCTCAGCTGTTACGGGAGCCGCTTGACTTGCAGACTGCTTCTTCTTCCAGTCGCCGATAGCAGCGCGGATCGCGTCTTCCGCCAGCACCGAGCAGTGGATCTTTACCGGAGGCAGGGCGAGCTCTTTCACGATGTCAGTGTTCTTGATCGCGAGCGCGTCTTCCACGTTCTTGCCTTTGATCCACTCGGTCGCCAATGACGAGGATGCAATTGCGGAACCGCAGCCGAAGGTCTTGAACTTTGCGTCTTCAATGATCTGGGTCTCCGGATTTACCTTGATCTGCAAGCGCATCACGTCTCCGCACTCGGGGGCGCCGACGAGGCCGGTACCAACTTCCGAACTGGCTTTGTCGAGTGTGCCCACGTTGCGGGGATTGTTGTAGTGGTCAATCACTTTATTGCTATATGCCATTTTGTTCTCCTTCGAATTCTTTCTACCTCAGGGGCTAAAGCCCCTTCTCAAACTCGGTCTATCGGCACGGCTGAAGCCGTGCCCTTTCAAACCGCTCGGAATGACAAGCGCAAATCCATCAATGTCCTTCGGTCTGCCACTCGATCTTTGAGAGGTCGATTCCTTCTTTCACCATCTCGTACAGTGGAGAAAGTTCGCGCAGCTTCTTCACCGTGTCGATGATGCGGTCTGCCACATAATCAATCTCAGCTTCCGTATTGAAGCGTCCAATTCCGAAGCGGATGGAACTGTGTGCCACGTCATCGCCCAGACCCAAGGCCTTCAATACATACGATGGCTCCAGCGTGGCAGAGGTGCACGCCGAACCGCTGGAAACGGCAATATCATTGATGCCCATCAGCAGCGACTCGCCTTCCACATAAACAAAACTGATGTTCAGGTTGCCGGGCAGATGGCGTTCCATGGTGCCGTTGACGTGCGTCTCGTCCAAGTTGCTGAGCAGCTTGTTCATCAACCTGTCGCGCAACGCGGATAGGCGCTTGGATTCTTCCGGCATCTCCTGCATGGCGATCTCAGCCGCTTTGCCGAAGCCGACGATTCCCGGGACGTTCAATGTTCCGGAACGCATTCCGCGTTCGTGTCCGCCACCATCGAGAATCGCGGAGAGTTGCACGCGGGGATTCTTGCGGCGAACGTATAACGCGCCTACACCCTTCGGACCGTAAAGCTTGTGTCCTGTCAGTGACATGATCGAAATGTTCGACTTGTTCACGTCGAGCGGTACCTTGCCCAGCGCCTGCACGGCGTCAGAGTGGAAGAGAATGCCTTTCTCCTTGCAGATGGCGCCGATTTCGTCGATGGGTTGCAGCACGCCAATCTCGTTGTTTGCAGCCATGATGGTGACAAGAATGGTCTTGTCGTCAATCGCGCGTTTGAGATCTTCCAGATTTATGAGACCGTCTGCTCCGACTGGCAGGTAGGTCACGCGATATCCATACTTTTCCAGCCGCTTGCAGGTGTCCAATACCGCCTTGTGTTCAGTCACGGCGGTGATGATGTGGTTGCCTTTTTCCTTGTACATCTCGGCAACGCCTTTGATCGCGAGATTGTTGCTCTCGGTAGCGCCGGAGGTGAAGATGATCTCCTTGGCGGTGGCACCGATCAGTTTGGCGATCTGTTCGCGTGCTTTTTCGACAGCCGCTTCGGCTTCCCATCCAAATTGGTGATTGCGGCTGGCAGCGTTTCCGAATTTCCCAGTGAAATAGGGAATCATTGATTCCAGGACGCGAGGATCCATGGGCGTAGTCGCGTGGTTGTCCAGGTAGATCGGCAGCTTCACGCCGTTTACGTCGTTATTTACGTTTGTTCCGTTGGTGCTCATCTCTGTCTCCATCTAATCGTTCGATCTCTTAACCCAGCGTCACTAAGTTTGACTGCGAAGTGACCGGCTTGGATTCAACTTCGTCTTCAGCGCGCTTCGATTCCGTGCCCGCCGGACCATTCGGGTCTTGCATGTCGGCGATACTGATCTTCATCAGCACCGCATGAATGCTGTCGTTCACTTTTCTAAGCGGTTCTTTCACATTGCATTTGCTGCTCTGGTGGCACTCGCCTTTGTGCGTACTGCACGAAGTAAGGAACAACTCGCCATCAATCACTTTGATCACTTCGAAAGCGGTGATGAACTTGGCTTCCCGCGCTAGTGCATATCCACCGTTCGTGCCGTGATGCGATACCAGCATGCCTGCCTTTGCCAATCGCTGAAGGATCTTTGCCAGTGCTTCCTGCGGAATGTCGTAAGCATCGGCAATCTCTTTCGTGCTGCACGCGACATTGACGCCTTCACGAGTGGCTGATTCAGCCAAATGTTTTAGGGCGATAAGTCCGTAGTCCGCTTTTTTTGTCAGCTTCAGCATTGGGCATCTGCCGTCGGCAAAGAGGTATGTTCACCTAAATGCCGACTTAATTAGTCGGATATCAGTTTAACGCTCCGGGATGCCAGTTCGCAAGCGGCGGCAGTGAGCGGCCGAAACTTAGCAGCGAATGGAAGTTCTTTGAATTGAACGGTTTGAAATATACGGTCGAATTAGTCGGATTTCTGTTTGCGGAATTAGTGCTTCGGCAAGACCCCGAGATGATTAAGGCCATTAAGAACGAACTGTACAGCAATCGCGGTGAGCAATAGACCCATCATTCTCATCATGATGCCGATACCGGTTTGTCCCAAATGCTTGCGCACACGGTCAGCCCCGGCAAGGACGATGAACGAGAGGAGCGATGTGACTGTTATGGCAATGAAAACGGGCAGCGCGTGTTCCACTGTCGGCGATGGTCCCATCAAGACCATCACTGTGGAAATGGCTCCCGGGCCGGCGAGCATGGGAATTCCCAGCGGGACGATGCCAGCATCGGCCTTCTCCGCGCCTTCGGCAGCTTCCCTTGGAACCTCTTGCGTGCTTGATCTGCGCGCTTGAAGCATCTCGATTCCGATCAACAACAAGATGAGTCCGCCGGCAATCTCGAAGGCCGGCAGAGTGATCCCAAAAAACTTGAAGATCAGGCTTCCAGCCAAAGCGAAGGCATTAAGCACGACGAAGCAAGTCCAAGACGCGCGTTTCGCCATCCGACGGCGACGCGGCTGCTCTGAATCAGCGGTCATCGCCAGGAATGTAGGTATAGCGGCGAATGGATCAACCAGGAAGAAGATGGAGCTGAATGCCACCAGCGAAAACTGGAAAACGGAATTAAATGACTCGTGCATGAATGGTTCGATATCTGCCCAAACAGCTTACATCGCTCACGCCTGAATTCCGATTCGTTTTTGGGGCCATTCCGGAAAAGAGGTTGTAAGGGATAAACCCGATTCCACTTACCCCGAATTGTTCATAGTCTGGAAGATGTGAGATCGCCACTCTCGCTCTTCTCTTCTCGTCTGAAGTTTGCAGCCTTTGGACCGCTTGCTGCCCTGCTCCTCACGCCGGTCCTGCTTGCGCCGACAAAGACCAGTGCAGCCTCGGACCGCGAACCTGCCAAAGTCAAAGAAGTCCCTGCGCGCCGGCCGGAACCAACTTACAAGATCGCCGTTGGTCTGGATGGCGACGTCTTTCCGGTGTTCGCAAACTATGCGTCAATGCAATCGCCACAGAAACGGGAGTGGGGAACCGTCGCCGTGACTGTAACGAATTCCACTGATGTGCCGGTGCGGAACCGGATCGCGGTGCGCATTGCCGGATGGAGTGACCAGGAGATACAGATAGCGGAAATGGCTGCAGGACAGGTCCGAACCTATAAGTTCGCGCCAACATTCTTGCCGCGGCTCTACCAAAATCATGAGATATCTGCCGCGACCGCTGTGGTCGACATTAGTGACATGGGTGGCCATCCGATCTACCAGACCACAATGCCTGTCCGACTTCGTTCAGTTGACGACATGTACTGGGGACTGAATTTCAAGTACGCACCTTTTATTGCATCGTGGGTGACGCCGCACGAATTGCAGATCGAACATATCCTGAGCCTGGCAAAAGAATTTACGCCGAGCCGGCGCTTGCCCGGATACGAACCATGGAAGGACTCCGTCCAGCAGGAGAAGTCCACCGAGATACAAGCGAAAGCCATCTACGCTGCCGTCAAGCAGCATGGCGTCTCTTACGTAAAGAGCTCGATGACTTTTGGCGGCAGTCCTGACGTAAGTCAGCGCGTCCGGATGCCGCGCGAAAGCCTCAGCGAAAATTCCGCGAATTGCATTGATGGCGCCGTAACATTCGCGTCACTATTCGAAAACCTTGGCATGGATCCTATCGTCATGCTGGTTCCGGGGCATGCGTTTGTCGGCGTTCGAGTGGCCCAAGGTTCGCAGCGATATCTCTTCATTGACTCCGCGCAGGTGGCGCGAATGAACTTCGAGGCCGCCGTGCGTTCGGCGGAAGTTGGGTTGGCGAAATATGAATCTGCAGAGATCACGCGGATACCCATCGATCAGGCCCGGAGTGCCGGGATATACCCCATGCCGTTCTGATCTGCGGCTTCTTAACACGCCAACTTGCGCCTTTCATTTCTACAATAGAAACACTTGACAGAACACCCGTCCGGTTTCAAAATCTAGCGGCAGTGGAATCCCGTCGATTCCCGGATATGAAGTCACACCCTAAGTTTGTTCCCGCCAATCACGACACATTGAGCCCCGAGAGAAGACATGCAACAAGCCTGTAAGCACCCGCGCGTGCGAGTAGTCTCACGCGACGAAGACACTGAGTTCGTGGAGTGCGAACTCTGCGGAGATATCTTCGAAGCCAGCGAGTTCCGCGATATGGCCATTGAGGAAACCCTCCCGGCTGAAGAATCGGCCCAAGACTAAGTCTTGGCAACAATCCCACTCTGTTCCCACGAGCAGTA